>JBIKSN010000146.1:0-7699 GCA_044348585.1 Flavipsychrobacter sp. | reverse complement strand
ATATCGAGCACGGTGGGGATGCTAGAAATAGGCCCACGAAGGTCGTGCCCTATAATGGAGAACAGTTTGTCCTTCATGATGTTGAGCTCTTTGAGTTCTTCCTGGTGTTCTTTCAGCTTGCGGTTGAGCGCCACTGTGCGACGGAAATAGAAGTAGAGAACAGCTAGCAAAGCCGCAACTACGAAGGAGATGGCAATGAAGAGATTTCGCTGGCGAGCGTTCCTTCGGCTTTCCCGCTCAAGCATCTGCACCTGTTCGTCCGACTTCTCCAATTCGTGGGTCGCTGAGACAGTTGAGAGCTCAACAGACTTGGAGATGGCGAAGAGGCTATCGGCGATCTTTTGCTTGCGTTCGGTGGCGAGCAAGGCTTCCTTGTACTTACCAATGTCTTTATAAAAAGCTGCCTGAGCCTCATAGACCGTGACCATAAATGCCTTGTTATGGGTGCTATCGGCGATCTGCAGCGCTTCTTCAAGGTATTTGGTTGTGGCAGGGATGTCTTTGGTCTGGAGGATAGCCGCAAGTGTGAGCAGCATGTTTGCCCTGAGCTCCGGCCTATTGTATCGGGTGGCGAGTTGCAGTCCCTGATCTAAGAAGCGTATCGCCTTGTCGGGCTGGCCGGCATCGAGATAGTACTGACCAAGGTAGGAAAGACACTCTACCCTGCCGGTAACAAACGTAGGCCCGTCGCTGAGCTCGAGACTATGCATGAAGGTCGAGAGCGCCTCGGCATTTCGTCCTTCCATGGCATATATGACGCCCTGCAGATTGTAAAGGCCAATGACATGGTCGTTGACAGGAATTACCGCGGCACATTTCAGCGCCTCATCTACAAAGTGGGATGCCCTGGCTGTGTCGTTCTGCTGCAGGTACAGACTGGCAAGGTTCATGTAGCTGACCATTGCTCCATCCTTGTTGCCGAGGCTATCCTGCAATTTTAGTGCCGACACTATGTATCTGGCTGCGACGTCTATGTTGCCCTTTCCGGCTTCCATAGAGCCGATATCGCCGAGAACGTCGGCTATACCACGCTGGTAGCCGGCGGTACGATAGAGGGCCAAAGCAGCTTCAAGGTCATTGAGGGCACTTTTGACGCGCCCATGAGAACGATCGACCAGCGCCATGTGGTGCAGGATCGTTCCGCGAGCCTTCTCCTGGCCACGCCCGGCAAACTGAGAGAGTGCCTGCGCTTTGAAGTAGGAAACGGAATCGAGGTTACGATCGGCATAATGGTCGAGTGCCGTGGTGAAAACCACGACCTTCTGCGAATCAGTTTTTGCGGCGGCGGCCCTGGCTAAATAATCATTAGGTGGAGCCTGAGAATAGGCCAATGCACAACCGACCAAACTCCAGAACAAAACAACCAGATGCTTCATTAAAGGAATTAATGGGTAAGTATTTACAATTTATAACACAAAGAAATACTATAAAGCGCCAAATAACAAACTAAATGCAAAATTTACCTAACAAATTGTGGATCAATTATTTCACCTCTGCTTGTTTTGTTGCCAATCGGAATGAGCCCGTTGCAAAGAAGCAAAAAACGTATCAACGGGCTGGGCACCCGACACAGCATATTTGCGATCGAAGACAAAGAACGGTACGCCGGTGATGCCGATCTGATCGGCCTCTTTGAGGTCGGCGGCCACCTCGGCAGCGAAATCGGTTCCGCGGAGCATTTTTTCAACGGCTGTTTTGTCCAATCCAATAGCGAAACCTATGGATGTGAGGGTAGGAATATCGTCTATATCCTTGCCATCTGTGAAATAGGCCTTGAAAATATGTTCTTCCGCTTCAGAGGCAAGCCCGTGCTTCTTTGCCATCTGTAACAGGCGGTGGGCATTGTAAGAATTGGCCACCGTTGTTTTGTCGAAATTGTACTGCAACCCATCGGACTGGGCCATCTGCACCACCGAGGCGTGCATCTGCTTAGACTGATCGAGGCTTATACCCTTCACCCTGGCAAGATACTGGTACGCATTTTCTTTGGTGGTGATCTTCTTCATGCCCGGATAGAGCTGGAAACTATGCCAAACCACTTCAATGTCATCGCGATGGGCGAATTGGGCCAATGCCTTTTCGTAACGATGTTTTCCCATGTAACAGAACGGGCAAACCATATCGCTCCATATCTCTACTTTCATTTTGGGCTGCCGTGTCATCTTCTGCTGTGTTTGGCGCACCTGTGCTGTGGCACCCGCAAAGCTGAGGGCCGTAAAAAGGACAGTAAAGAGTGCGAGGCGTTTCATAATGCTGCAAGTTACGGGTATGCACATGGAAAATGTAATTGCGCTATCTTTACGATAAGTGAAAAAAATGTCAAATTACCTGGGTGCCACATTGTTGGTTGCACTTGCTGCCTGCGGCAGCAAGCAGTCTGTACTTACGTACAAACTGAAGAACATGGCATCCGACACGGTGGACGTGATATGCAGCAGAACCGACCGCCCCGACCTAGCCGACACTTTTTGGGTCGGATTTAAGGAAGAAGTGGTGATAGATGTGCGGCCAGAGGGTACCGAACATGTAAGTACCTACAAAGAGAAAGGATACACACTGGGGAGGTTCTCGAAGATAGATGTGTACCGCCATCACGGTCGCAGGAAAAGCGCCACCAACTTCCTGAGCACTGCTATGTGGACTTACGGAGAACGTAGCAGCACTGCAGCAGACTACACGACCGTAGTGACCGATAAAGACTTTTAACGCCTCCTGCGCCTACCTCTGCGATTTTCGCCGGCATCATCTGATACTTCTGCTCCCGAAGGAATATTGGATGGGCTCACTCTTGTAATACGGCTGGAAAACTGCCTTGACCGAAAATATTGCGGCCAAGAGAGCGTAACGCCATTAGAGTTTACCGACACCAATGTGTTGTGCAGATCGAGATATGCGGCACTCTCGGGGAAGCTGATCCAAAAGAGTTTCTTCTCCCTGCCATCGGATGGAGACAAGAACACCGGTGCCAACGATCTTATATTCACCCGCATTTCACCGGTATCCCTATCGAATATCCAATCTTCTCTTAGCGACATGCCCGTGACTACAGGGTTGTAGCCACCGAGTCCGGAAACAGAATATGCAACCATTAACTTCTTTACGGAATCGGCAGAGAGCAGCACAGATGTCAACGTATCGTCGGCAGACCATGCACGGATAGCCCCGGTTGAAACACCTGCCAGAAGCAAATCGGCAAGGGGACGGCAGGAAGCCGACTGAGGGGAGAACATACATTTATTGACAGGCGAAGTCGTATCGAGGAAACGCCAGACCGTTTTGTGGAACAGTATCTTTCCATAGGCTTCGGCATCAGAATACTCCCAGCCGTCGTGAATGGTCTCTCCCTCGCGAACGCCATAGGGCATTGTCTGCGCAATGCCCACCTGAGCTGTCCAAAACATCAGGAGCAAGAGAAAATATGACAGAAACCGGTTCATTTTGCTGGCGTAAAGCGGCTGATCTTTGCTTTGAAGTGGCGGCCATTGAAGACCTCATCCCATGAGTACTGCGCGGTGGCAGGAAACGCCGAAAGAAAAGCGCGACAATCGGGATAGTAGATCCAGAACATGGCGAATTCCTTTGGTTCGCCGTTTTTATCTGCAACGGCATAAACGGGAGCGATACCGAGTATGCGCACAACCGTCTCCGCCTTGCCCTGCACCAGAAGTTCATCTTCTTTTATCAACCACTTCACTACAGGCCGGGAAAGTACATTCGGCGCAATGTCGTTAACAGATATCTCCTTTGTAAAGCGATCATTTACCGGGTCGTAGGCTTTTATCTTTCCGCTATTGATACCATCTTTCAACAATGACAGCAGTTGCCCTCTGTCGTCCTTAAACAATGCGGGATTGGCCTCCACGTCTATCTCGCGCCATATACGTGTCTTAGATACAATATCGCGCTCCATGAGGGTCTCCCAGGGAGTGAACTTTGATGTCTGCGAAAAAAGAGAGAACGGCAGTTGGGCAGCAACGAACACGATGACGAAAAAGAGGGCACGCATAGAGGATGTATTTTGCATGAAGTTACATGAAAACGACCACCGAAATGCTGTTCGTCATCAGTGCGCCAGAGACGCCACTACAGCCTGAAGGGCAGGACGTATTGCAAGCGCACAAGTCACCACATCTTCGCGAGTCACATTGTGAAAATGCGGCACACGGGCTATGATCGGAACACCCGTATATGATTCTATGAATGATTCTGAAGAGAGATCGGAGGTTCCGTTCATCACAATACCGAGCAATGGTATGCCCCGATACCGAATGACCTCGATAGCGGCAAGAGTGTGATTGATACTGCCGAGGTAATTCTGCGACACAAGTATTGCCGGCAGTTGGAAATGAGCAACAAAGTCGGCCATGGTAGCGCGGTGTGATATGGGCGACAAAACCCCTCCGGCAGTCTCAACCAACAGGGGCGACGTGGTGGCGGGGAAAACAAAAGTTGTGTGATCTATAGTGATGCCTTCGGCAGCAGCGGCGGTGTGGGGCGATGCAGGCATCTTCAACTGTACTGCCTCGGGGTGCACACGGGCAGGACCATTGGTGATGAGCCGACTCACGGTGTCTGTATCGCGCTCCTCCAGTCCGGCCTGAACAGGTTTCCAATATTGCGCGCCGAGTGCCTCGGTCATTACTGCAGATGTGATGGTCTTACCGATGCCTGTATTGATGCCAAGTATAGCTATAGTAGGGTTGGCGTTTGTCATTCCGAGAGTAGATTTATCAGTTCGTCGATCTGTTGTGTAGTATTAAAGCTATGGAGGCAGATGCGTAAACGCTCGCTGCCGAGGGGTACTGTGGGGTGTAGAATAGGATTGACCAGAAAGCCTGACTGCTGCAGCCTTTCGGCCAGTGCGCGGGTGCGGTCGTTACCACCTGTGATCATCGCACGGATGGGTGTAGCGGCATTATTGAAACCGGTGAGCCCTGCAGCGGCAACAGATGTGTTGAAATGATGAATAAGGCTGAGCAACGCAGCATTTGAGACGGCTCCTGACGCCAGCAATTCGTAAGCCCGGGCAATTGCCTGAACCGAATGTGGCGGCAATGCTGTTGTGTAAATAAATGACCGTGCAAAATTGATGAGGTAGCTGCGCAAAGTGGTGCTGCCAACAACAGCCGCGCCATGACAACCCATTGCCTTGCCATAGGTATGTACACGCGCAAATACCCTATGGGCAAGACCCAGACTACAGACCAACCCTTCGCCCCTGGTGCCGATGACGCCGGTTGCATGGGCCTCATCTACAATGAGCTGGGCGCCGTAACGGCCACAAAGATCAGCAATGGCTGATAGCGGCGCAACATCTCCATCCATTGAATAAACGGCCTCGACCACCACTATAACGGGACCCGAGCCGCTATGTTTTTGCAGCAGACCCTCGAGCGAGGCAAGGTCGTTGTGGCTGAAATGGTATTTGCCCTTGCAGATAGCGAGCCTGATGCCATCGAGTATGCTTGCGTGGCAAAGCTCGTCATATATATAAGTGGTGTGGCGACCGGCTATGGAAGACAGCAGCCCGAGGTTGGCATCGTAACCCGAATTGAACAACAAGGCTGCCTCTGCCTGATGAAACGCGGCGATCCCGCCCTCAAGCTTCTCTACCTCAGCACTGTTGCCGGATATGAGCCGCGATCCCGTGGCACCGGTACCTGCCGCATGGGGCACGTGCAGTAGCGCCGACTGTGCAAGGCCCAGGTAGTCGTTTGAACGAAAGTCGATACCGTGCTGCTGCGGTGGCAACACCCTGAGGTTGCCGGCATCGGCACGTTGGTTCAGTTTGTCATTGAGGAATTGCTCAATTGTGTTCATGTTCCAATGCTTTCTGACGGGAAGCAGGCTTTCCGTCGGCAAAAGCAGCCTTGGGCGTTAGCCCCAGCGTACGGAACATTTCCATGTCGGCATTATACTCAGGATTCGGCGTTGTGAGCAATTTGTCGCCCGCGAAGATGGAATTGGCACCTGCCAGGAAGCACATTGCCTGCTCGGCAACCGACATCTGCAGGCGACCTGCCGAAAGGCGCACTGCTGCCAGCGGCATCACTATGCGTGCTGTAGCCACCATACGCACCAGTTCATCAAACGGAACACGATCATTATCGCCAAGAGGAGTACCCTCTACCGGCACCAGCGCGTTTATAGGCACTGAACCCGGATGCTGTGGCAGGTTGGCCAGCGTGTAGAGCATGCCGATACGGTCGTCATGCGTTTCGCCGAGACCTATGATGCCGCCGCTGCACACTGATATGCCCGCATTGCGCACATTGCTCAGTGTATTGAGTCGGTCGTTGTAAGTGCGTGTAGTGATAACTTCAGAATAGTGTTCTTCTGATGTATCAATATTGTGGTTGTAGGCGTAAAGACCGGCATCAGCCAACTTTTCTGCCTGTTGTGGTGTAAGCATGCCGAGCGTACAGCATACCTCAAGTCCAACATTATTTACCGCCTTCACCATATCCAGTACACGGTCGAAGTCGCGGTTGTCGCGCACCTCGCGCCACGCGGCACCCATACAAAAACGGGAAGCCCCACCTGCCTTGGCGTTCTCGGCCGCAGCCACCACCTGATCAACTTTCATAAGCGCCTGCACCTCGATGCCGGTGCTGAAACGCGCGGCCTGAGGACAATAAGCACAATCTTCGGAACAACCACCGGTTTTAATAGAAAGCAAGCTACTGATCTGCACCTCGCCCAACTTGTGGTACCTGCCATGAACTGCAGCCGCATCGAGTACGAGTTGGAGTAACGGCCTTTCGTAAATTTCCCTGATCTCTTCCTTGCTCCACTTATTTCGGATGTCGCTCATCATAGTTGTTTTCAGAGGGCGAAACTATCAGTTTTCGGTCAATCTGTCAAACACATTTACCCTAATCATGTTTTATTATATTTACATACATAACCAAAACCGCCTGATTATCACCAGAATGGAGGTGTCGTGGTGCAAGAAAAGACATTCAGATGATAAAACAGGATACCCGAACATGCCTTAATCAGTAATTAGTTTCCAACGGTACAATCGACAGGGAATATTGGAAAGCACTTTGTATTAGATCAAAGATCGTCGCCTGACAAGAACATATCACCTGCAATCCTATCGGCAAAATACTTGCCCTGGTCTGTCAGCTTCAACACACGGCCATCCTGCACCATCCAATGCTTTTCCTGAAAAAGGTGACTGCCTTTTTCTACTACGGTAGCGGTGGTCTCGTCCCAGTTGCGGGCAATATGATCGAGATCGCAGCCCCATTGGGTGCGCAGAGAGGTCATGATGTATTCATTCAGGTGGTCGAACGGCGAAAGGACCTCCTCTTCGCGCGACGGTTTATTGTCTTCGAGAATAGCCTTGGTGTAGACAATATTATTAGACACATTCCAGGCACGGCGGTGCAGCCCGTCGAAAGAGTGCGCCGACGGACCAATACCCAGGTAGGGCAGGCCACGCCAATAGTTGGTATTGTGAATGGCATACTGGCGGGGCAGGGCAAGGTTAGATATCTCGTAATGCTCATAACCCATTGCGCGGGCGGTGTCCATCAATATCCCAAACTGACCCGCAGCCTGGGCCGCGTCGACAGGAACGGCTTTGTTGTGCGCAATGGCATGATGCAGTGCGGTGCGCTCCTCTACAGTGAGCGCGTAGGCCGAGAAATGCGGGATCTGCAGCTGACGCACCGTGTCCAGATTCTCCTTC
>JBIKSN010000145.1:0-7713 GCA_044348585.1 Flavipsychrobacter sp. | reverse complement strand
TCAAAAATACGAAATGTTATTATATATAGCAACCATGGCAAAAAAATCTAAGGCCACGCAAAAGTCATGGTCTTAACAAGATCCGGGTGCAGGCTTTCAAATACGGGACATGTGCGGGCTATGCGCTCTATAATCGCCTTTTGTTTGTCGGTAAACGGCTGACTTTTGGGAAAACGCATGTGCAGTTTTATCTCGCCAATGCGGCGCGGGTCTGCTACCATCACCTTTGTCACCTCGCACTCAGCACCGGTAACGTCAAGATCGTGTACGGATGTGGCAATACCTATAGTGGTCACAATACATGCCGCCAGCGCGGTGGCCACAAGATCGGTAGGCGAAAAACGCTCGCCCTTGCCGTGGTTATCTACCGGCGCATCGGTCTCTATGGCGCTGCCCGAACGGGTGTGAACGCAGGTAGTGCGCAGTTCTCCGGTATAGGTTACCAATGCTGTCATAGTTGTGTTTGTGTTAAAAGTGAGCTATAAAGGTAGTGAAGTGTAGTTTTATTTTTTTGAATGAAACATACTAACTAATTTAGTATGTAGGTATGAAAAGCCTTAAGCGTAGTATATGGTTGCTGGCAGGAATGTGCACATGGGCGGGTTATGCCCATGGGCAGACCGCTAAGGACACGGTGAAGAAAGCTGTGACGGCGGCTGCAAAGGTGGCACCCAAGGGCCCGAAGCCCATCTCGCACGAGCTGAGCGGCGGGTTGCGTCTGAATTCGAACGGATGGGGCGTGTATGGAGAACTGGGCAAGGTGAAATTCAACAACACCAAGACAGCCGATATGTTCTACCGGGTGAATTTTGTGCAGCTGGAGCTGGGCGAGATCAGGAGTCCGCAGCAGGAGAAACTCCGGTCGGAGGGCAATGCCACCGGCGGCACTACAAAGTACATTTACGGAAAGATCAATAACTTCTACACACTAAAGCTGGGTTACGGTCATCGTGCCATGCTGGCCGGGAAACCCGACCCGGGTTCGGTATCGATACACTGGGCCAATGTGGTGAGCGGGTCGCTGGGCATGATGAAGCCCTACTACCTGAATGTGTGGAGCGACCCGAACGCGATAAAATATACAGAAGATACCAAGAACCTGTTCCTGTCTCAGCGCTCCATAATGGGTGCCGCGGGCTTTGGTACAGGGCTTGGCGAGATGAAAATGGTGCCGGGCGGTCACTTTAAATCTATGCTGCACTTCGACCTGCCGGGCGCACGCACCAGTGTGCTGTCGCTGGAGACAGGTGTGAGCGTGGACTACTATGCCGAACCCATCACCATAATGGCCAACAGAGACCCCCAACAGCTATTTGTAGACGTTTTCATGGCCATACAATTTGGCAAACGTTGGTGATGGTCGTAATTTGCAACCCGATATGCAAGAATTGCCGGTAATCAGTAAAGGAGAAGAACGCCAGAAGAAGCCTAACTGGCTGCGAGTGAAACTGCCGATAGGCGAAAGCTACCGCCATGTGCGCAACCTTGTGGACACCCACAAGCTGCACACTATATGCGAAAGCGGCAACTGCCCCAATATGGGCGAGTGCTGGGGCGAAGGGACAGCTACCTTCATGATCCTGGGCAACATCTGCACTCGGTCGTGTGGTTTCTGCGCGGTGGCTACGGGCCGCCCCGAACCGGTGGACTGGGACGAACCACAACGTGTGGCCGAGGCGATCAACCTGATGAAGGTGAAGCACGCGGTGATCACATCGGTAGACCGGGACGAACTGAAAGACGGTGGCTCCATCATTTGGGCCAATACCATAAAGGCGGTGCGGGCACTGAACCCCGACACTACGCTGGAAACACTGATACCTGATTTTAAAGGCGACTGGGACAATCTGCAGCGCATCATAGACGCTGCCCCCGAGGTGGTATCGCACAACATGGAAACGGTGGAACGCCTGACGCGTAAGGTGCGCATACAGGCCAAGTATCACCGCAGCCTGGAGGTGCTGCGCCGCCTGAAGGACGGCGGCATGCGCACCAAGAGCGGCATCATGCTGGGTCTGGGCGAGGAAAAAGAAGAGGTACTGCAGACACTACAGGACCTTGCCGACAATGGCGTGGACGTAGTGACGATGGGCCAGTACCTGCAACCTACCCAGAAACACCTTCCGGTAGTGCGTTTTGTTCATCCTGATGAATTCGCCTTTTACCGCGAAGAAGGCCTGAAAATGGGCATAGACTATGTAGAGAGTGGCCCGCTGGTGCGCTCATCCTACCATAGCGAAAGGCATATAGGGGATAGAGGTAAAAGGTAGTTTGGGAACCTACCTGCCTGCCGGCAGGTTTAGAATTTGGAATTTACTCTTGTCAGATTGGAAAGAAACGCACAATACTGGATCAATAAGCTGAACCTGACGCCGCATGTGGAAGGTGGTGCATATGGTGAGGTGTACCGCGCCGGTCTGCTGCTACCCCACTCTACACTTACTACCGCTCATCATGGCGATCGCAATGCCATGACCAGCATCTACTTTCTGCTGCAGTTTGGCGAGTTCTCGGCTTTCCATCGCATAGCGTCCGATGAATTGTGGCACCACTACGATGGCGGCCCGCTGTGTATCTATGAAATAACGACTGACGCCACTTTGAAACAACACCTGCTAGGCATTGAAGAAGGCGCTACGCCGTTTGTAATGATACCTGCGGGCAGTTGGTTCGGATCGAGGGTGGAAAAGGGAGGCTCCTTCACTTTGTGCGGTTGCACAGTAGCGCCCGGCTTCGATTTTGCAGACTTCCAACTGGCCGACAGGCAGGCACTTGCGGCGCAATATCCTGCGCACGCCACTATCATTACCGAAATGACACGTTAGTTATTTTTTCGCCTTTCGCGCTGCAAGGCTGATGTTCACCACAACGTCGTGCTCATTGAGCCGTGTGTTGCCTGCCATGTAGCGGTGCACATACATATATCCTGTTTCTATTTTCACCGCATGACCTGCAGGCAGCAATACACCCGCAAAAGCACGGTGCTGATCTACCGAAGAGAAACCACCATTTGCGGTAGTTAGAAATACCTCGTAATAAACCGACCATGAAGTTTTGCCATGCGGCGAATAGCGTATCACCGGGCGCAGGCGTTGCCGCCACACATGTGTTCCCCCTTCAAACCAGCGCGACTCTGCCGCATATCGGGCAGAAAACGTAAAGTGCCCCGCTTGCACAACATCACCTTCTGCCATTGCAGATGCACGGTATTCATTTTTCGCTGTGCCAAGATCATCACCGGCATGCACCAGTGTATTGCACGACCTGAACACCGCCACAGGCGATACTCCGAAACGAAGCCTGTCATTGTGTCGATAGTTGGTCCAGTTGCGAAAAGACGTCATGAGCGGTCGCTCCACCGGATTGACATGTGCGCCATCGCTCTGGCGGCGGTACTGTAGCTCTGCATCGGTCTGCCAACGTGTCGTCAGCGGCACTTGCACAGTAAAGCGCGCCCAGCTGTTGTAGTGCTGCGCATGCGCCCCGGGTAGCAAAAAAAACGTGAATGCCGCATACAGTAGCGTATGCCGGCATTCACGTAAACTAAAACCCCACGATTTCATTATTTATAACAGATCTGTTAGTGCCCATTCGTCTTACAAAAGTGTGGTAGGACACACATAGTCGGTAAGCGTGAACTTGCCTGAATTCTTTATTGCTCCAAATCCGCCCTTCACATCTATCAGCTTATCGTAGCCACGTGCCTTCAGGATAGAGATGAAGATCATAGACCTGTAGCCACCTGCACAATGCACGTAATAACTCTTATCCTTGCTCAGGTGCTGCATCGCAGCATTTACGTCATCGAGCGGAGTATTCTCGGCCCCGCTGATATGCTCACTGATGAATTCACTATGCTTCCGTACATCCACCACTGCGACATTATCATTTGCCTGCTGCCGCGCAGCCAACTCATCGGCAGAGATAGACTCTATCGTGTTCACTTCTTTTCCTGAGGCCTTCCACGCAGGGAAGCCACCGTCCAGGAAGCCGATGCAGAAGTCATAACCCACGCGGGCCAGCCTTGTTATCACCTCCTCTTCAGCCCCCGGCTCTGCCACTATAAGTATCTCCTGTTTGATGTCCGGAATGAGCGCACCCACCCACGGAGCAAAACCACCCTTGATACCTATGTTCACCGATCCCGGAATAAAGCCTGAAGCAAATGACTGCGGGTCGCGGGTATCGAGCACCAGCGCACCGGTCTCGTTGGCAGCAGCCTCAAAAGCAGCCGGCGACAAGGGCCGTTTACCACGTGCCAGCACTGTATCAATAGAGTCGTACACACCCTTGTTCATAGCCACATTAAGCGGGAAGTAGGCCGGAGGCGGCATAAGGCCGTTGGTCACTTCTTTTACAAACTCCTCACGGGTCATATCGGCACGCAACGCGTAGTTGGTTTCCTTCTGGTGACCCAATGTGTCAGATGTCTCCTTGCTCATGTTCTTGCCACAGGCACTGCCTGCACCATGTGCAGGGTATACTATAATGTCATCAGCCAGCGGCATGATCTTGTTACGCAAACTGTCGAACAGTGTGCCGGCCAACTCATCCTGCGTCATGTGTGCAGCTTTCTGTGCCAGGTCAGGTCGACCAACATCACCTATAAAAAGTGTATCGCCCGAGAAAAGACTTGTTGTCTTTCCATTCTCGTCAGTAAGCAGATAACAGGAGCTCTCCATAGTATGGCCCGGTGTATGTAACACCTTGACAGTGGCATTACCTATTTTGAACTCCTGACCATCGGTAGCTATAATAGCTTCAAACCCCGGCTGCGCGTTCGGACCATAAACAATCTTAGCACCTGTTTTGGCCGCGAGGTCCACGTGTCCCGAAACGAAATCGGCATGGAAGTGCGTCTCAAAAACATACTTGATGGTAGCCCCATCATTTTTGGCCTTCGTCACGTAAGGCATTACCTCACGCAGCGGATCAATGATAGCAGCTTCACCATTGCTTTCAATGTAATAGGCTCCTTGTGCAAGGCAGCCGGTGTAAATTTGTTCGATCTTCATTTTATATGTTTTTAGTTTTTTCTGATTTTTATGCAAATTTCAGCTGTTGTTCGCGTTGTATGCGGAACATTTGTCCCACAACTCAGGCCGAGTAAATTTCTCTTATGAAGATATAAATACCCATGATAAGCACCAACCAACCGAAGCCTTTTTTCAATTTATGACCGGGAATATTGCGCGACAGTCTGGTACCAACCAATATCCCCGTCACAGCTATGCCTGTAATAGTAAGAAGAAACTGCCAGTTGATATTGGCCGAACCAAGATCACCCGCAAACCCCGACAGCGAATTAAGCGCTATGATGAGTAGCGACGTACCTACCGCCTGCTTCATTGGCAGGCGCAATAACAGCACCAACGCAGGGATAAGAAGGAAACCACCACCGGCACCAAGCACACCCGTTACCACACCTATCCCGATTCCAGCCAGTATAAATTGCAGCGTCTTACTTTTATAGTTGTCATCCGCTACCGGTTCGGTATTGCCACCTCTTATCATAGATAACGATGCGGCTACCATTAGCAGCGCAAAAAGTATCATAGTTGCCATCTGACGAGTCACAACCATGTCCCCGATACTGAAAAGAACTTTGGGCACCAGGGGCAGCAAAAACCTGCGCACCAGTAGTATGGTGGCAATTGAAGTGACACCGAAAAGCGCAGCCACACGCAATTGAACATTGCCCTGACGATAATGACGAAAGGCCCCGACAAGACTGGTACTCCCTACAATAAACAATGAATAGTAGGTGGCTTGCATAGCGTCTATCCCAAAAAGATACACCAGCACCGGCACGGTAAGTATGGAACCACCGCCACCCACCAGCCCAAGCGAGAGGCCTATGAGTATGGAAGCTATATATCCGGCAACGAACATATTGCAAAGGTGCTGCAGTCCAAATACATATTATGTAACAATTATCCCGAAACGTAAGCACATGGTCATAAATCGTACGCTAAAAACACTGTCTAAAACCATACCTGCAAAGGTTTCCCGCTTTAATAGGTAGCAGCTACATTTTTTTGCTAAAATCTTTTTGAAATGCGGGTTTTTATGTTAATTTTATGTCCCAACAACCAAACACATTTTAAAAACAAAAACTTACTGTATGAAACTAAGGATCTTTACAGGCATGCTGATGGTGGTTTTCCTGTCTCTGTTCAACTCATTTGCGGCTAACGCTCACGGAGGTTGCAAAAAAGGCAACTGCTGCCGCCCTGCACATCATGGTTGGGGACATCATGGCTACATGTACGGCCCTGATGGTTACTATGCAAAGCACAAAGGCGCTTGCGCTGGTAGCTGCGAGAAAAAATGCGGTGGCGAAGCGAAATCTTGCTGCGATAAGAAAGAGTCTTGCAAAAAATCTTGCGAGCACACTTACACGCGTGCACGTTACGACCAGGATTGCCACGGTCGCGGTCACCTGCATTCAACTAAGAACGACGACTAATTAAGGTCTCAATATTTTATTAAGAAAGCTGTCTTCGGGCAGCTTTTTTTATTGGCAGTAACTCACGGGCTCACGCTCAACCTTAATAAGCCCGACAGATCCTTCCGGAAATGCACCGTGCAAAAGTCTTTGTCACTTGATACAAATATAGAATAAAAGCCGTGGCAGCACACCATCAGGCTGGTGGCATGTCTGCAAGAAAAATGCTTCGCAACGTGAGTAAAAACTCATCGAAAAGCAGACATAAACAAGAAAAGCCCTTGCAAAATGCAACGGCTGAAAAATATAAACCAATATAATTACGAATAGCCCCGAAGTTGTGATACGGGGCTATTCGCAATTAAATATCTACTAATACCAGTGGTAGTAATGTGTGTGGTTGTGCTCTTTGATCTCGCTCTTCCAAGCTTTTTTGTGAGCTTTACGGTGCTTACGAGCAGCAGCAAATGGCCTGTCCTGAGACATTTTCTTCTTTGCTTTATATTCCTTTTTGTCGCTCTTCCAGTCCTTTTTCCAGGCCTTGTAGCAATGGAACTCAGTTGTTTCTGATTTGGAGTCATCTCCATGGGCTGAGGCGCTGTTTGCACCGAATAATGCGATCGATAAACACGCTAGTAAGACGAAGTTTTTCATTCAATTTTATTTTGTGAAGGCAAGATAAGTAATAATTCAGATTTCCAATAGTGATAGCCGCATTTTTTTTTATTCAGAACATAACTGAATGAAAACGGACAGAAATAATTGCTTTTACTTAAACCCGAAACAGCAACAAATCTGCCAGACTATCATGGATAAGACACCTGAGGATGTTCCACCATGATCTTCTTTACGATAAAGTACTTCCTTTTACCATTCAGCTTATAGGCCAATAATGCTGCCCCGTTATATTTCCTCAATACCGGTTTCGCTTTAGGTTGCCCGCCGGGCGGAGTGTACATATTACCATCGTCAAACTGACTACCTGCCGATATATCCAACTGCAGTCCGCGTGCAGACCGGGTAAGCGAAACGTTGGCATGCATTCCATCTTCGGCTTTCAACAAAAGCGGCACTTCCTGACCATCAACCCATATCTTCTCCGGCACTATAGCCGCCCCTGCCGGTTTGAATAATATCGAAAAAGTATAGTCACATCCATGCCTGCCGGCAATTCCTCCGCTCCAGCAACGGCGGGTAGCATCCAGCACAGTCTGCCCGAAAGCGCCATGTGCTGCAAACAAGAGAACCGGCATAATAATTCTATA
>JBIKSN010000144.1:0-7801 GCA_044348585.1 Flavipsychrobacter sp. | reverse complement strand
ATGCTTGGTGTTGTATTGATCTTTTTGTCTTCATGCGGGCTTTTTATAATCAACGTGTTGAAGCGGGGCCGGCACAACTAAGATGTTTTTTGATATTCTTCTGACATTAAAAAGGAATGCCTCTATATAAATTTGCGTCACAAAGGAAGGGAATGAATCACAGATCGGAATTACTAAAGAAGGATATAAGCGGATTGCGCGGTGCGCTTACCGAACATCAGGTGTATGGTAGTATCACGTCGCTTGAAGCGTTGCGGATATTTATGGAGGCACACGTTTTTGCGGTTTGGGACTTCATGTCACTGCTCAAGTATCTGCAGCGCGAACTTACCTGTGTGGAACTGCCATGGCAGCCCAAGGGAAGCGCCGCTACCCGGTACCTCATCAACGAGATTGTGACAGGAGAAGAGAGTGATGTGGACGAAGACGGTGTGCGTACCAGCCATTTTGAACTTTACCTAAAGGCCATGCATCAGGCAGGTGCGGATACACACACTATTATGCAGGTGTTGCAGCAGGTCTCCGTTGGAAGCACTGTGAATGACGCATTGATGCAGCCCAATGTAGCTGACGCTGTGCGTAAGTTTGTTACCACTACATTTGATGTGATCGCCACCGGTAAGCCACATGTTGCGGCGGCGGTATTTACGTATGGCAGGGAAGATCTGATACCCGGCATGTTCATCTCGTTTGTTAAAGAGCTGAATGAGCGGATGAGCGGTGCGGCCACTACGTTCCAATATTATCTGGAGCGGCATATCGAAGTGGATGGCGATCATCATTCGCATCTGGCGTATGCCATGACCGAAGAACTTTGTGGTGATGATGAAGCTAAGTGGGCCGAGGCTACTGAATGGGTGAAAATATCGCTGCAGGCACGGGTGACCTTGT
Organism: Flavipsychrobacter sp.; assembly: GCA_044348585.1. GTDB lineage: Bacteria > Bacteroidota > Bacteroidia > Chitinophagales > Chitinophagaceae > Nemorincola. The sequence continues at coordinate 6,910 of JBIKSN010000144.1, read as the reverse complement.
GGAACCACATTCAGCAGGCCGTGGCAGTGAAATAGTCAGGATCTAGAGAATCTCGTAAACGGGTGCATTGCAGATGCGCCCGTTTTTTTGTACCTATGCATAAAGCCGTTATACCCGGCCCCATTTCCATGAAACAAGTAATAAGATACATCCATTTTCCGTTCACTTTTTCGGAGTTTCGGCTGCAGCAGGAGTTTTCTCAACTTTCGCACCATTGGATCAGTCATTATAATGTTGCCCATTATGAAGGCGACTGGAGTGCGCTGCCCTTGCGCTCGCTGGGGGGAAGCCTCACCGATCTGCTGCCGGAGTCCAGGGACGGTAAGGTCTTTCAGGATACCCAACTGATGGACAAGTGCCCGTATATGAAAGAGGTGATACAGAGTTTTGGCTGCGACGTGATGGGGGTCCGATTGCTGAAGCTGGCACCGGGCGCGTTCATCAAAGAGCACCGAGACGCCGAACTCTATTATGAAAAAGGCGAGGCACGGATACATGTGCCGATACTTACCAACGAGCTGGTCGCATTCTACATTGACGGGGAGCGCGCTGTAATGGAGCCGGGCAGTTGCTGGTACATGAATTTCAATCTGCCCCACCGTATCAGCAATGCGGGTACAACAGATAGGGTGCACCTTGTTATGGACCTGAAGGTTAATGACAACTTGAGAAAGATGTTTGACACAGTGGCCGACGAACGGAAGAAGATGACCGAGGTTGCAGATGCGTTTTCAAGATCAGAGAAGGAGGGTATGATCGCAGCGTTGCGGGCAATGAACACAGCAACCGCAACAGCCATGGCAGATACCATGGAGGCTGAATTAAGAAACGACTAATGAGGAAGGAACCCGCTGACGCCATGCAGCGGAGCGCCCCAAATGCCCGGCAGCAGATAGACTGCGAAGATGAATGCACCCATGGCAATAAACATGCGTGATAGCGACGTGTATTCCTGTCCGTAGATATTACGCTCTGTCTCGGTGTCGTGTGAAAGCTTCATATAGCCAAGCATATAGATGCCCATGAGTGCCCATAGCCCGAGCCATATTTCTATGAACAGTTCACGACTGATGAGCCCCAGCTCCAGAGCCACATCTGCCTTAGACATGAATTTGAGCGCGATCATCAAGCAAAGGAATCCCAGGATCACCTTGATGTTATTCAGTACGCTTTTCGACTTAAAGAGCTTCATGATAGAAGGTATCACAAACGGCAGACCGAGCCCGATAGAGAATGCGAACAGACCTATGGTTGGACCTATAACAGGCACAGAACCTGCCTGAAGCAACACCAACCCTATAATGGGGAAGGTAGAGGAGAAAGACGCTGCCGGCAGTGTGATTGCCATAATGAAGATACCCTTCAGGTCGTTCTGTTTTGCTTTTTCAGCAATGGCATTGATCCATGATGCTGGTAGTTTGAAGGCGAATGCGCCGAGGAATGAGATACCCAGCATCAGGAAAATGCGGAAGAAGAAAACATTGAACACCCAGTGTTCTGTGAACTTATTCACTCCGGTGACCTTAATGATGCCGGAAACAAAAAGCCCCAGAGCAGTAAAGATCACAGCCAATGCTGCGGCATATTGTAGTGTTTTGGAGAGTCGCCCCCTGGCGGTCTTCACGTTTCTGGTGAGATATCCGGTCGTGAAGGGGTGAATAGTGTACATGTATGGCGTGAACATAGCCAGCAGTCCTGCCATGAACGCTTCAAGGATCAGGATGATTATGGTCTTGGTAGTGGGGCCTGATGCAGGTACAGTAGCAGATGCTGCAAGAAGCACCACTGCCTGTTTGTGCTGTTGCGTTGCAACGTTAATTGTTGAAGTGGTTTTGGCCACAGAAGCTGTTACAACCTTTGTAATTGCAACGGTGCGTTGCGGCAATACTGATGCCCTATTGCTCTGCGGTGCGAGCAATAGCAGCGAAGCTATAAGGAGGTACAGAAATGTGCGTGCCAAAGGTTGAATATTGATATCCTAGTTACGGATATTGTTCAAATATACATATCAATTGCTTAAGTATATTTTACCGGCCAATAGAATATATTTTCGAAAAAGTTTGAATTGCATTTCAAAAATTGGCAAGTGATTTATTTTTTCATATCTTGGCTAAATCTATCCGTTGGTGTCAGGGTGTTGAAACGGTGTAATTACAGGTACTACGGGATTGTTCATATAAAAACAAGTTGTGTATGAGTAATGAAGTCAAAAAGATCTTCGTTGTAGATGACGATGAAATGCTGTCTATGGCATTGGAAGATTATCTGGCCAGGAAGACCAATTGCGAGGTGCAGATATTTAACACAGGAGAAGAGTGTCTGGACCACATGAATGAGGAGCCTGACATCATCATTCTCGACTACAATCTCAATTCTGTGAAGAAGGATGCTGCCGACGGATTGCACATTCTTGAAGAGATCAAAAAGCAGCACGACCACGTTAAGATCGTGATGTTATCGAGCCAGGACGCAACCTGGATCATTTTGCAGACAAAGAAAATGGGAGCGTCAGAGTATGTGGTGAAGAACGAAAGTGCATTTGAGAAGATCCTGTCGTTCTGCGAGTCGGCATAATACACACAAGGCCCTATCTGCGATAAGCCGGCGACCGAAAGAGGGTTGCCGGAATGTTCATTCTTAAAACTATGAAATGAAAAGGTTACTCATATTGATGGCACTTCTTGTGCCTGTGTATCTGTGGGCGCAGGTTGATTATTCTGAACTTTCGATGCCGGAGCTGTCAAAGAAGATAGAAGCAGAGGCCAGAGCAATAAAAGCTTCTGAAGCTAAGGGCGATAAACAGGCTATGTCTCACAGTCTGGGCAATGCGGCCGATCTTTACTTGTCGGTTGCCCGGAAGTTGACGGAAAGCGACGAAACGGAGCAGATAACAAAGGCAAAGCAAACCAGTCTGACGCGGTCTATAGATTATGCAAGAAAAGCAATAGCAGCCGCTGAAGACGTGGGAGAACTGGAACAGATGAAAACATCTTACAGAACGCTGATTGCGGCACAGAAGCTATCCGGCGACATTAAAGGGTCGCTTCAATCGTCCCGCGAGATGCTTGCACTGAAAAAGACGGTGTTCAGTAACAAAAAGGTAGCCGAGATAGAGAAACGGCAGATCGAATACCAGCACACCAAGCGCGAAGACTCCATACGGCAGCAGAAGCAGGCAGCAGAAGAGCATCTGAAAGAACAGGCACGCATCCTGGCGCTGAAACAGAAGCAACTCGACTCCACCAGCAAAACCCTTTCTGCGACAGAACAGGAAAAGACGAGTGTTAGTATGGCTCTGAAGAAGACACAGAGCGACCTTACCGTAGAGAAATTAAATGCCCTTGAGAAAGAGCGGAAATTGACCCTTGTAGAAGAAGAACAGGCATTGCAGGCAACCAACATTCAGCTTCAGAACAGCAAGCTGGAGTTGCAGCAGAGCGAACTGGCATTGCAACGCAGCAAGATGGAGTTGCAGGAGAATGAATTACAGATAAAAGACAGGAAGCTCAGCAACCAACGTCTCTACATTTACATCGGTGTTATCAGTATTCTGGTGCTGGCGTCGTTCCTGTTCTTTATAGGAAGGGAGCGGAAAAAGGCGATACAGCAAAAGTTGCGTGCAGAGCGTTCCGAACGATTCAAGCAGGAGTTTATCGCGAATATCAGTCACGAGATACGCACACCGATGAATGCCATCATTGGTATGACAGGTCTGTTGATTCAAAAGAATCCTTCTCCCGAGCAGGAAAGCTATCTGAAAGCTATCAGCAAGTCGGCAGACATATTGTTGCACGTGATCAATGACGTACTGGATCTGTCGAAGATCGAAGCCGGCAAGCTGGAACTGGAGAAAATTGATTTTTCACTTACCGATACACTTAAGCAGGTGAAGGATACACTGTCTTATCGTGCAGAGGACAAAGGACTGCAACTGATAACAACCGTGGACGACAAGCTGAGCGATGTCATAGTGGGCGATCCTTACCGTTTGAATCAGGTGCTCATTAACCTGGGTGGTAACGCACTTAAGTTCACCGAGAAAGGTGGTGTGCAAATTGATGTGACTAAAGAAAAAGAAGAGGGAGAGTATGTATGGGTTAAATACGCCATTGTAGACACGGGTATCGGTATCCCGGCCGACAAGGTTTCGAAGCTGTTTGAAAGTTTCAGTCAGGTGAAGAGTTCAGATACGCGTAAATATGGTGGAACGGGTCTGGGTCTGTCTATTTCCAAGCACCTTGTGGAACTACAGGGTGGCACCATCTCGGTAGAGAGTGTGGTAGGGAAGGGTACTACCTTCTCGTTTGTGATCAGGTATCCTGTTGGTTCGGCGGAGCGCCTGCAGCAACGACTCGCATCAGAGCAGAATGCTGATGGTACTATTCTGAATGGCTTGCGCATTCTGATAGCTGACGACAACGAGTATAACCGTCTTGTAGTGAACGAGACCCTACATCTGATGGCCGATGTGGAAACAGATGAAGTAGTGAACGGGCAGGAGGCTGTAGATATGATGAAAGCCAACAATTACGACCTTATATTGATGGACGTGCAGATGCCGGTGATGAACGGCATAGACGCAACCAAGTATATACGAGGCGAGATGAAGGCTCCTAAAAAGGACATTCCGATCATTGCACTCACGGCCAGCGTATTGCGGGCCGATCTGGACCTGTGTTTTGAATCGGGTATGACGGCCTATGTGCCTAAGCCATTCAAACCTTGGCAACTTGTAAATACCATTGCTGAGGTGACCGGTCGCGAAAGACAGCCTGGTGTGCCGTCTACGCCTAAACAGGCGCAGAAGAAAGCGGCAGATAAAGCTAAACAACAACCAGTAAAGGCTGAACAGGGGAAAGTAGAGACAACAAAACAGGACGCTTCTGTGGCAGGTGCCGATGCAACTCCGGCACCGGCGTCCTACGATTGGGAAAAGGTCACGAATATGGATTACCTCACTACGTTCTGCGAGGGCGACCAGAAGCGGATGCAAAAGTACATAAAGGTATATCTGAACGCACTGCCGGCATTTCACAAGAATATTGCGGCGGCCATCGAGAACAAGGATTTTGTAGAGTTGGCGCTGCATGTGCACTCGTTCAAGCCGAAGTGGATGATGATGGGCATGAAGAAAACGAATGACCTTGGTGTGCAGGTCGATCACATGGCAAAATCTCAGAACGAGAAGGCATTTGAAGACGTAAAGTTCATATTGGAAGACATAGATAAATCACAAAAAGAATTGGAAGGGATGGTGTAAATTCGTGTAGCCGGATTGTATCCGTTACCCCAAATAAACTGCGCATTATGAATAAGAAAATGGTAAAGAAGGTATTTATTGTAGATGATGACGACATGATGGCAATGGCTCTGGAAGATCATCTTACAAGAAACACGCTGCATGAGATCCATGTGTTCACTACTGGAGAAGAGTGCATTAAAAACCTGAGAATGCAGCCGGATGTGATCATCCTTGACTACAATCTGAACTCAGTTCAGAAAGAAGCCGCAAATGGAATGGCGATACTTGACGCGATCAAAAAGTTGAACCGGGACATACCCGTGGTGTTGTTCTCCAGTCAGGACGCATATAGCGTTGCACTGCAGTCGATAAACAAGGGAGCTACTCAATATGTGATCAAGGATGAGAAGGCCTTTGATAATATTGTAGCCATCTGCAATTCGTAGGGTATAGAAAAATGCTATTTTTGCCGCATTCTATATCTGAACAATGAGTTTAATAGCTGAATTAAGGGAGCGTAACCTGCTGCAGGACATAATGCCTGGTACCGAGGAGTTGCTGGAAAAGGAAATGGTGTCGGCCTATGTTGGTTTTGACCCCACTGCCGATAGCCTGCATGTTGGTAGTCTTTTGCCCATCACATTGCTGATGCGATTGCAGCGGGCAGGTCATAAACCCTACGCCTTGGTGGGCGGCGCTACCGGACTTGTGGGTGATCCTAGCGGCAAATCTGCCGAGAGGAACCTGCTGGATATAGAAGCTGTGCAGCACAATTGCGCCGGCATCAGAAAACAACTTGAGCGATTCCTCGATTTCAGCAGCGGCGCGGCCAATAGTGCCGTAATGGTAAATAACTATGACTGGTTCAAGGATTTTTCGTTCCTGGATTTCATAAGGGATGTTGGTAAACATATCACAGTGAATTACATGATAGCGAAGGACTCTGTGCAAAAACGTATGGAGACCGGTATATCGTTCACTGAATTTACTTATCAGCTTATACAGGGCTACGATTTTTACTATCTGTTCAGCCACCACAATGTGCGCCTGCAAATGGGTGGCGCCGACCAGTGGGGTAATGTGGTGACAGGTTCTGAGTTGATCCGCAGGAAATCAGGCGGAGAGGCATTCGCGTTCACTTGCAAGCTCATTACAAAAAGCGATGGCAGCAAGTTCGGTAAATCGGAGGGAGGCAATGTGTGGCTCGACAGAGAGCGCACTTCGCCATATCTTTTTTACCAGTTTTGGCTGAATCTGCCCGATGCTGATGCGGCTAAGATGAGTCTGATATTCTCTTTCAGGCCGGTTGCGGAGATTAAAGAAATGATAGCGGCACACGACGCTGCACCCCATCTGCGTCAGTTACAGAAGGCGCTGGCTGATGAAATGACCGTTATGGTGCACAGCGAGGAAGATCTGGCATTTGCAAAAAAAGCCTCAGACATCCTCTTCGGACAGTCTTCGGTAGAGGTGCTGCGCGAATTGTCTGAGCGTCAGTTGCTGGAGGTAATGGATGGTGTGAAGCAGGTGACCGGTAGTGCTGATCAACTAAAAGAAGGAATTGACCTCGTTACCTTCCTTGCTGAGTCCGGCGTGTTTGCATCCAAGGGTGAGGCGCGCAAGATGGTGCAGGGTGGTGGCATCAGCATCAATAAAGAAAAGGTAACT
>JBIKSN010000143.1:0-7817 GCA_044348585.1 Flavipsychrobacter sp. | reverse complement strand
ATGGGAGATATTTAAAGATACACTCATAGAGCAGGCCGAACAGGGTGTCGATTACTTCACCATACACGCGGGTGTGCTGTTGCGCTACGTACCACTCACCGCCAAGCGTGTCACAGGTATCGTGTCGCGTGGTGGCAGCATTATGGCTAAATGGTGCCTGGCGCATCACAAAGAGAACTTCCTGTACACGCACTTCGAAGAGATATGCGAGATCATGAAGGCTTATGACGTCAGCTTCTCGCTTGGCGACGGTCTGCGCCCCGGCTCTATTGCCGATGCTAACGACGCGGCACAGTTCGGCGAACTGGAAACACTTGGCGAACTGACCAAGATAGCCTGGAAGCACGACATACAGGTAATGATAGAAGGCCCCGGCCACGTGCCCATGCACCTCATAAAAGAGAACATGGACAAGCAGCTGGAATGTTGCGCCGAAGCGCCGTTCTATACACTCGGCCCGCTCACTACCGACATCGCTCCGGGTTATGACCATATTACATCGGCAATAGGTGCCGCCATGATAGGCTGGTACGGTACTGCTATGTTGTGTTATGTAACACCTAAAGAACACCTTGGCCTGCCCGATAAGAAAGATGTGAAGGACGGGGTGATCGCCTACAAGATAGCAGCGCACGCCGCCGACCTCGCCAAGGGGCATCCGGGGGCGCAGTTCAGAGACAACTCGCTGAGTAAGGCTCGTTTCGAATTCCGTTGGGAAGACCAGTTCAACCTCTCCCTCGACCCCGAAACAGCACGTTCCTTCCACGACGAAACACTCCCTGCCGACGGTGCTAAAGTGGCGCACTTCTGCTCTATGTGCGGTCCTCACTTCTGCTCTATGAAGATCACACAAGACATACGCGACTACGCTGCCAACGAAGAAGAGTTGCAAAGGGGAATGGCTGAAAAATCGAAAGAATTTAAAGAGGCAGGCAGCGAGATATACTCATAACATTGGACGCTACAAGAACATACGCATTAAGCATTGCCGGCTTCGACCCTTCGGGCGGAGCCGGTGTGCTTGCTGATGTAAAGACGTTTGAAGCCAACGGAGTCTATGGCTTCGGTGTGATGACGGCGCTGACTTTCCAAAACGATATCGAGTTCGACCGCACGGAATGGATAGACGTAGCGGACATCGAACAACAGATAGCTGTGCTGCTGCGCCGCTTCAACATCAGGCACATCAAAATAGGGCTGATAGAGAATATGGAAGTGCTGGATCGTATCATCAACTTCCTGCTGGACAATATCAGCGATCCCGTTATCATTTACGACCCCATCATCAAAGCAAGCGCGGGCTTTACATTCCATTTGGAACCACGCCTGTTTCACGATACGTTCGACCGGCTCTACTGCATCACTCCTAATATCCCCGAAGCGGAATGGCTGTTTGGCAAGGAAGGTCTTACTGAAACACTGGAGGAAAAGAGTGCCGGTTTCAACATTTACCTGAAGGGCGGCCACGCTGATGCCGAAACGGTTACTGACCTGCTGTTCACTGCCGATCATACCTTTGTGTTTGCAAACGACCGCATACCAAACGGCAACAAACACGGCAGTGGTTGTGTGCTTTCATCGGCCCTCACGGCGCAACTGGCTTTAGGCAAACCACTGCCCGATGCCGCGGAACTGGCCAATCAGTATACGTTGCAATTCCTGGCGAGCAGCGACACATTATTGGGCACCCACAAACCGCTTGCGTCATGAAAACGATAAGCAAACTTCAATTCATCACAACCAGCGCGGCCACCGCAGAGCTGGCCTGCAAGGGCGGTGCCGACTGGATACAACTGCGCATCAAAGACGTTTCTTACGAAGCCTACCGGGCCGAAGCGCTGAAAACGCAGGCTATCTGCCGGAAATACAGCGCGACACTGATCATCAACGACAACGCTCGTCTTGCGTTAGAGATAGGCGCCGATGGCGTGCACCTGGGCAAGACCGATATTATATCACCTGAAGAGGAAGCGGCACTCATCAGCGGCAACTACATTGTGGGCCGCACCACCAACACCGCTGCGGATATAGACGAACTTAATGGCAGGTACGTATCCTATGTGGGCCTTGGGCCTTATCGCTTCACAGGAACCAAAAAGAACCTCAGCCCCATTCTCGGGCTCGATGGCTACAAAGCTATCCTCGCCCACCTCAAGACCTCCTACTCTGCTCACCCGCCCATCATCGCCATTGGCGGCATCATCCAGTATGATATTCCATCGTTACTGGACGCAGGTGTGTATGGTATTGCGGTTTCAGGCGCTATCGCCAATGCCGTAGACATAACAGCCAAAACAGTCGACTTCGTGGAGGTCATCAACAAACCAAAACTGGAACCCAAGGACGAACATTCTATCTCCGGTGCTATCGCTAACAGCGACCTCATCGGGAAGATAACAGGCTTCCTTACAGACCTCTGACCCAACAACCACACATATACCACTTCAAACAACAGAAATGAACGATACGCTCAAAATAGCAGACAAGGAATTCTCATCAAGGCTTTTCACCGGTACCGGCAAGTTCGGCGACCACTCACTTATGGAACAGGCATTGCTTGCTTCAGGATCTGAGTTGGTGACCGTGGCACTCAAGCGCATCTCTGCCGATGGTGACGATGACGATATCCTGCGCCACCTGCACCACAGCCACATCAATCTGTTGCCCAACACATCGGGAGTGCGTAACGCGGAAGAAGCTGTATTCGCGGCACGGTTGGCACGCGAGGCCATGCAGACCAACTGGCTGAAACTGGAGATCCACCCCGACCCGAAATACCTTATGCCCGACCCTATTGAGACACTCAAAGCCGCTGAAAAGCTGGTAAAAGAAGGCTTCGTTGTACTACCCTACATTCATGCCGACCCTGTTCTTTGCAAACGACTGGAAGAAGTGGGCGTGGCCGCGGTAATGCCGCTCGGCGCACCCATAGGCAGCAACATGGGCCTTAAGACACTGGAATTCCTGCAGATAATAGTGGAACAGAGCAATGTACCGGTAGTGGTAGATGCGGGCATCGGCTCACCAAGTCATGCTGCGGCTGCCATGGAAATAGGTGCTGATGCGGTGCTGGTGAATACAGCTATAGCTGCCGCCGGCGATCCGGTGCTGGTTGCTACCGCGTTCAAAATGGCGGTTGAAGCGGGCCGCATGGCATACAATGCGCGCCTGGCAACGGTGAAAGTACATGCTGAGGCGAGCAGCCCACTAACAGACTTCCTGAACTGACAAGGTCCAAAAGTTACATATTCCTGCTGATCACCAAACGCTGCAGCGCATTGGTGGCCGATGCATTATGCTGTACGCCGACATATCCGGCTTGGGTCGCCTGATCGTAAACATCGAATCTGTAGCGGATCTCAGCCCCTTCGACCCTGCTTCGCAATGCATCTACTGCAAACTTCGCATGTACCAGATCGGGGCCCAGATAGTCGCCACGATCAACAAGGAATACCACATGAAATGCCATATCGGCATCCGGGCTTATCCTAACCTGGCGCACCGTCACCTCATAATCATCGGCGATCTTCTGAACCACCTGCTCTGTCCATGCTGTCACTGCCGGCAATCTGCCAACCAGTTCCTCTACTGCCGGATCGTTGGCAATTTCGGAAGCCTCTTCCGTCGATATGCCGCCAACACTTCCGATCCAATTCTCGGCCAGGTTCGCCTTCTTGAGAAACTCTCTTACTGTGTCTTCCATCTTCACTGTTGACATACTGCATCTTACAACTGATTTTACAGCCGCTACAACAAAGTACCGCAAAGCCATCAAACTATTTCACGACCATCGTCATAATACATGTTAATGATATGTTTTTTATCTATCTCAGCAAAATACCGCTAAAGGAATTTGAAACATGCAATACTGCTCTATGCCCCATGGTGAAATGATCTTTGTCATAGCCCTTGCGTCACCGAAAGCCGATGTTGATGAGGTTTGAAATTTCTATGAGCCCACAAAAGAAATAGGTTCGTCCTTTCTACGAAAAGACGAACCTATTAAAAGAGAAAAGATCAACTATCTCGGATTATATATCAATCGCACTGTCTCAACCCTGCCATCATCCATTGTAAACCTACACATGTAGATACCCGTTGTAAGCTCTGCAGGAAGCTGGATAGTAGATGAAGGTGCGCTCACCGAGTATTCGGCAACAAGCTTACTTTCAAGAGTAAAGACCTTGAAGTTGCCTGACGCTGTCGACTCGATTGTGAGTATACCCTGCGTCGGGTTTGGATACACTGTAATTACATATCCTTTATCTACTCCACCCGAGCCGGTTTGTTTGGCAAGCGTAACCGGATTGACTGTCATTGCCTTGGTGGTGAAGCAGCCTGTTGAGATCTTAGTAAAAGTAATTGTGACAGCACCTACGCTGATACCGGTTACCGCACCAGACGCACTGCCCACAGTTCCGATTGCCGAATTACTGCTGGACCATGCTCCGCCGGATGTGGCACAGCTGAGTGTTGTAGACGAACCTACCACTACTGAAGATGCACCTGTAATAGTTGCAGGCAACGCATTAACTACAATGGTTGCGGTCTTATAACAACCGGAACTTACCATGTAGGTAGCTACGGTTGCACCAACTGCAACGCCTGAAACAACACCTGACGAACTGCCGATGGTTGCTTTGGTAACATCAGAACTGCTCCATGTGCCGCCGGAAGCTGCGTTGGCCAGTGTGATGGTTTGGCCGATACAAACAGCAGTACCGCCGGTTATAGCCGGCATTGCAGCATTAACCGTCACGACCTTGGTAGCAACACAACCACCTGCCGTGGTACGATAGGTGACATTGACTGTGCCGGCCGATACGCCTGTGATAAGACCGGTGGACGCATTAGCGGTTGCAACACCTGTTGCACTGCTACTCCAGGTTCCCGGGGTCACAGCGTTGGCCAATGTTATCGTCAAGCCTGCACACACATCATCCGGGCCGGTAATAGCCGCAGGTGCGGCATTAACCGTTACAGCCTTGGTTGCGAAGCAAGAGCCGCCATAACCGTAGCTGATAGTAGCAACGCCAGCCGCAACACCGCCCAATATTCCGGTTGAAGTGTTCACAGTACCGATAGCAGCATTTGAGCTACTCCATGTACCACCCGGAGATGTACTTGCCATAGTGATGGTGTTACCCACACAAACGTTTGTAGTACCCGAGATGGCTGCCGGCATTGCCGCTACAGTCACCGCGAGACTCCTGAAACAACCTGTTGGTAATGTGTAACTGATGTTGGCTACGCCGGCAGCAATACCGGTCACAACCCCGGTTCCTGAGCCTACGGCTGCAATACCGGCGTTTGAACTTACCCATGAGCCACCACCTGTTGTATTTGACAGTGTGGTAGTGAGGCTAACACAAGCAAACTGCGTACCAGTACTTGTTGCAGGACGTGGATTGATTGTGACCACCTTTGTGGTAATGCACTCAATAAGAGTATATGAAATGGTAACCACGCCAGGTGAAACCGCATTAACGGCACCGGTAGAAAGGTTGATCGAGGCAACTGCCGGATTACTGCTCGTCCAGGAACCACCGGAAGATGGACCGGGAACAGTCATTGAACCGGTACTACCCTCACAGATTGCTGACGGACCTGAGATAACTGCACTACTGTTCTGCACATACAGTGGAGTTGTCTTTGTACATCCCGTGCCGAAACTGTATGTAATAGTGGTCATGCCGACTGCAAGAGCCGTAGCCACGCCGGTGCCTGAAACTACAGTTGCGACAGACGGTGTGCTACTGCTCCAGGTTCCACCAGGCACAGAATCGACGAGTGTTTTGGTACCACCGATACACATATTAAATGTAGTTGCAGAGGCGAATACAGTGTTTACAGTAACCACCTTGGTGGCAGCACAACTACCCACCATGTAAGAAATCGTAGTCGTACCTGTAGTAAGTCCGCTTACAACACCCGACGAGTTCACAGTGGCAACACCAGTATTGCTGCTGGTCCACGCACCACCCGATGTAGCAGAGGCAAGCGTGACAGCGTTTCCAAGACATATCGTGGTCGCTCCGCTGATGGCTGACGGCGCAGCATTTACAGAAACGCTGAGTTCAGACTGACATCCCGTTGCCAACTTGTAGGTAACTATTGTCGTTCCTGCAGTTAGACCAGTAAACGCACCCGTAGTGATATTGATCGTACCGACAGCCGTATTACCGCTACTCCAAGTACCACCCGAAGGCGTAGCAGTGTAGGTCGTGACAATACCTGAACAAATAACAGACGAACCTGTTACTGTGCCCGGCAAAGGATACACAGTAACAACCCTTGTGGCCGCGCAGCCGTTAAGCTCATAACTGATGGTGCTGGTGCCGGCCGCAACACCTGTAACAACACCCGAAGAGTTGACTGTGGCAATACCGGTAGAAGTACTGGTCCAATTGCCCCCGGCTGTGGTGCTGGCAAGAGTTGTAGTTGTTGCCGGACATGCAGTTGCTGTACCTGTGATTGTAGCAGGAATTGCGTTAATGGTAACTGTTGCTGTTGAATAACACCCACTACCTACAGTATATGTAACGACAACTGCCCCTGATATAACACCGCTAACAATACCGGATGAACTACCTATTGTCGCAACTGAAGGCGTGGTAGAACTCCAGACACCGCCGCCAGGGGTGCATGTAAGTGTAGTCGTTCCTCCTGAGGCGCAGGCCTGAAGCGTTCCTGATATTGATCCCGGCAACGCATTTACTGTAACGTCGGCAGTAACAAAGCAGCCGGTACCAACAGTATACGTGACAGTAGTACTGCCGGCAGTAATACCTGCAAATACGCCCGTACCGGAACTAATAGTACCGACAGCCGGTGTACTGCTACTCCATGTACCGCCTGAACTAGGATTGGTAAGTGTAGTGTTGCCACCGATACAAACTGACAATGTACCACCTATTGCAGACGGAGTACTATTAACTGTAAATACTGCGGTTGCCATACAAGCGCCTCCTGTGCTGTAGCTTATTGTGGTAGTGCCTGATGTTAAAGCCGTAACGACACCTGAAGCATCAATAGTACCTACAGCAGTATTTGATGACGACCATGTACCGCCTGCGGTGGCACTTGTAAGTGTTGATGTGCCGCCAATACACTCTGTAAGACCACCGGTGATTGCAGCAGGAACCGGATTAACAGTTATAACGTAAGTGGAATAGCAACCTGTGCCGGTGCTATAGGTAATCGTAGCAACTCCGGCCGACGCACCGGTATAAACACCAGAACCATCTATATTGGCTACCGAAGGCGTGCTACTACTCCAGGCACCACCTGAAGTAACACATGATAGTGTACCGGATGCACCGACACATATAACAGATGCCCCGGTAATAGACGCAGGGTTAGCATTCACCGTAATGGTCTTTGCGACACCGCAACCTGCCGACATCTGATAACTGATAGTAGTTGTGCCTGCCACTAATGGTGTAACGACACCTGTACTGCCAATGCTTGCCACCGAGGTATTAGTACTGCTCCATGTTCCACCGCTAACGGTATTAGTATAAGTAGTTGGCACTCCCACGCATAACGACCCTGGTCCCGCAATTGCAGAAGGAGTGGCGTAAACTGTGACAACAATAGTAGATGTAGTACCGGAAATGGTGTAGCTTATTGTAGACGTACCTGCCGAAATACCTGTTACAACACCGGCTGAGTTAACCGTAGCAACAGCGACTGCAGAGCTGGCCCATGTACCCCCTGACGGGCTGCATGATAATGTTGAAGTGGCACCGACGCACAGTGATGTAATGCCAGTGATACCCCCAACGGCACCGGAGACGGTAACTATCTTGGTAATG
>JBIKSN010000142.1:0-7842 GCA_044348585.1 Flavipsychrobacter sp. | reverse complement strand
ACCTCACAAAACGCATAATGAAACAATAGGCGTCATTGCGAGAAGCCCGGCGGAAAAGTGCGCTGGCCGGCGACGAAGCAATCTCGCGACCACAAGTATTGGAACCACCGAGTGCTGCCCCCATAAAAAAGGATCGTTGCGAGATTGCTTCGTCACACCCCACCCGGCAGCCTCGCTTTGTTCCTCGCAATGACGGCCTACTTTGATATTTTTTTTGCCTCAAAAACGAATTTCTATCACACCTCAAAAAACGCACTATCATAAAACTTTCTGTTGCTGGCTATCAGGCAGGGGGGTAACTTGAATAGAAGTAGCATAAAATGGCAGCAAATCGAACATATATTGAAACATAACCACTTCTCACCTGGGAAGCAGGTGCGCAAAAGTGCGCAGGTTTTGAGAAGCTGTGGGAAGCTGTGCGAAGCAAAACTTCCCACCTCACCATTGATAATCAATGAAAAAGAGAAAAAATGCGAACTAACAAAAAAACTCAATTCCGAATGCGCGACTCCAACATTCAGAACAAGCTAAGACCTACTTTTGCCGCGAGAAGACATTAGCAATCATTTCATACAAAGCCATAACAGCTACTAATGTTGCGACGATAACGCTTGCCATCATGCAAAAGTAAACTGCGCTGCCTGTACCCTGTGTTGCACTGACATCGGATAATTTGGGGAGAAACTCGAAAAAGAGGTAGCCACTCGCAAAGAGTTCGGATATAATAAGGGTCGTTCGTTTCATGGTAGATGGTTGGTCAATTTTGTGTGATAAAGATAGGCATTTGAGTCAAATAACAAATATTCAGATAGAATTTAGAAAGTTGGCAACACGGCCGACCGGAATCGGTTTCGCAATTAAAAAACCCTTATCTTTGCACTCCCTTTAAAAAATGAGGGGAATTAATATTATTAACCACCGGGATACCGATGAGGCAGGCCCGTACAAATTGAGAGTATCAATTGGAAGACCAAACAATGAATACGGAAGCAACTGCACCGCAGGAAGAAACCGTACAGACAACCGAGGCTACACCAGTAGCTGAAACAATGGCAGCAGCAGAACCTGCAGTAACAGAAGCTGCAGTAGCAGAAGCTGCACCGGCGCCACGCGCACCACGTCATTACTATCAGCAGTTGGACAACACATCGCATGATGAGTTTGACTGGAGCGTAGACAAACGCAATGTTGCTTCTTACAAAGAAGACGACCGCGTGAAATTTGATTCACTCTATAGCAGCACGTTCAAAACGATCGCTGAATCGGAACTGCTGACCGGTACTATAGTTGGAGTTACCAAAACTGACGTTATCATCAACATCGGCTTCAAGTCTGATGGTATGGTATCGCTGAACGAATTCCGCGATATGCAGGATGTGAAGATCGGCGATGTGATAGAAGTGATGGTGGTGCAGAAAGAAGACAAGCATGGCCACCTGCAGTTGAGCCGCAAACTGGCGCGCGCAGCACGTGCATGGCAGCAGATTGTTGACTTCTACAAAACAGGCGAAGTTGTTACAGGTACTATTACCTCTAAAACCAAGGGCGGTCTTATCGTGGATGTTCATGGTCTGGAAACGTTCCTGCCTGGTTCACAGATAGACGTGAAGCCTGTTACCGACTACGATCAGTACGTTGGTAAAACAATGGACTTCAAAGTGGTTAAGATCAACGAAACTATCCGCAACGCCGTGGTTTCGCACAAAGCACTCATCGAAAGCGATATCGAGCAGCAGCGTAGCGTTATCATCGGTCAGCTCGAAAAAGGTCAGGTACTTGAAGGTACCGTTAAGAATGTTACCGACTTCGGTGCGTTCATTGACCTGGGCGGCGTAGATGGTCTCCTTTACATTACTGATATCAGCTGGGGCCGCGTAACGCATCCGAGCGAAGTACTGCACAACGGTCAGAAACTGAACGTGGTGGTTCTGGACTTCGACGACGAGAAGAAGCGTATCAGCCTGGGTCTGAAGCAGCTGACTGCTCATCCGTGGGACAACCTGCCTACAGAGATAGTAGAAGGCGCGAAAGTAAAAGGCAAAGTGGTGAATATAGAAGATTACGGTGCATTCCTCGAGATCATGCCGGGCGTAGAAGGCCTCGTGCACGTATCGGAGATCACATGGTCTTCTCAGCCTATCAACGCGAAAGAGTTCTTCAAAATAGGCGAAGAGCACGAAGCAGTGGTAGTGACACTGGACAAAGACGAGCGCAAAATGAGCCTGTCTATCAAGCAGCTGTCTGCTGACCCATGGGACTCTATCGAAGATCGTTTCCCTATCGACAGCCGTCACTCAGGCGTGGTGAAAAACATCACTCCGTATGGCGTATTCGTGGAACTGGAAACAGGTATCGGCGGTATGATCCACATCAGCGACCTGAGCTGGATCAAGCGTTACAACCACCCAAGTGAGTTTGTAAAGACCGGCGACAAGATCGAGATCGCAATCCTGTCTATAGACAAAGAAAACCGCAAACTCGCTCTGGGCCACAAGCAATTGGAAGAAGATCCTTGGAACACGTTTGAAACTGTATTCCCGATCGGTTCTATCCATGACGGCAGCGTGACCCGCAAAGACGAAAAAGGTGCTACAGTGCAGCTGCAGTACGGTCTGGAAGCATACGCTCCTATCCGTCACCTGCGCAAAGAAGATGGTGGTAATGTAGAAGCAGAAGAAACTCTGCCATTCATGATCATCGAATTCGATCGCAACGACAAGCGCATCATGGTATCTCACTCTAAAGTGTGGGAGCAGGTGAAAAACGACGAGAAAGAAGCTGCACGTAAAGACGCAGTTGCTGAATCAGAGAAAACTAAGTCTGCAGTTAAAAACATCCAGGCTAAAGTTGAAAAACCAACTCTGGGTGACCTCGGCGCTCTTGCAGCTCTGAAGGACAAATTGAAGAAAGCCGAAGACGGCGCTGCTGAATAAGCAGAACGTTAACGACCGACAATATCAGGAAAGCCATCCCGCACAGGGGTGGCTTTCTTGTTTTGTGCCATCTTACCTCACAATGCTATCTCGTCATATTCAGCTATATTTACACAAATAGACAGGTTTCATGATAGGCAGCCACCAAGCAATATTATTCATCGCACTTTTGGTGGCTGGCGTAAAAACCAAGCAGGCCCAGTATCAGACTGTTACAAAGACTCCCTCAGATTTGGCTGGTACCACCTACGACCGTTTGGACAAGGGCAATTCAAACAGGCCGGAACCGCCATTAAACTCAGCTGACAGAAGCAGCGCAAATTCACGCCCATACGAGAACAGGTCTGTTATAAACTATAGCAGTAGCGCGGCAGGACATGGGTACCCTAGTCCCCCGCAGAATTATGAAAATGCAATAGTATCGGGCACAGGCAAAACGCTGGAGGAAATACGCTCCATCAACTACAATGCCTATGGCGCAGGATCGGGTGCACAATACATGAATCCCGGAACCGGCAGTGTAGCTCCGCGTTATAACCCAATTCAGAAACGATACTATTACTATTGCACTTCAGAATTTACACAAAAGAAGATCCGTGAAATACAGTACAATTGCAAGGATAGCACAGACCCCACACTGAGGTTGCGCAAAGATGGCGACTACAGTTACTGGCAATATGGCATACCTCCATATACCGTAATGCAGGAAATGATGAACCGTTCGCAAATCTATAAAGACCTGCTTTTGGCCTCAGACAACACCGCTAAACACAGTAACTCTGCACAATTTTTCTCGTTCGATGGATATATAGTTTTTGAAAGTGACACTATACCCGGTATTGTAACAATCACGCAAAATCAGGTTTCACTTGACACGAAAAAAGAAGGTAATAAAAGAAGGTTTTATCTGGCAGACCTGAAAGACCCGCAGCTTACTGCCATTGCCGTTTTCAAAGGCCCTAAAGAGCTACATCTTGTGCGCCTCTTGCCCAATGACAAGCATCTTTACAGGCTTGTACATAAAGGCAGGCTCATGCTCTACGACCGAAGCTACAATTTCCTGACTACTGAAAACATCAAATTTCCATTGCTTGCAGTAACAAAAAAAGGCCTCGAAAAGATTAAAGGAAAAAATGAGCTGGCTGAGGCATTATACGAAACCTATGGTTTAGAGATCGACAATTCCAAAACATCAAAAGAGGAATTGATCAGGATAATGAACAGGCAGAATTAAATAGCCATTTCAAACTATCACATCTCGGCATTAATCAGGATGCAATATATCTCTTTGGGACCATGCACGCCTACCACGAGTGTCTTCTCGATATCGGCGGTGCGGCTGGGGCCGGTGGTGAGATTGATCATGGATGGTAATGTTGCGCCATATTGTTTCTTCAATAGCTTAATGCCATCTTCGATATCATATACCACCTGATCGAGAAAGGCGAACACGATGTGTATGGGGTAATATACAGGCGCAGTGCGGCCCATGTTCTGTGCACTGCTGAGTAGCACAGAGCCTGTGCGCGCTATCAGGGCCTCGCAACCTGTAATGCATGCATCGGCTTTTTCGGCTGCCGGATCGGCGGGCTGTACAAAGTCGATCTTGTTGTTGTGGAATAACTTCAGCAAACGGGGGTCAGCACAGAGCAGTTGTTTCCAAGCGAGGTTTTCGTATAATGTACCGATAGTAGCAAGCAGCTCCTGCTCGTTGTCGCAGAACACAAACTTGCCGCCCAGCCCTATAAAGGTCTCTGCAAACAACTCTTCGTTGGACACACCTGCAGTTGCATACACGCCGCTCTGGTTCTTATCTTCCTCAGGAAATGGCATGGGCAGTTTGGCCTCGCCCAATCCTTTGCGGATCTTGGCAAGAATATTCTCTCGTGCCTTCGATGTCTTGAAAGTCTGCATCGGTATGTGGTAAAGATTACTAATTGAATTATAGCCTGAATGGTGCAGGAAACGGCTCTAAAGTAAGAAGTTGAAAGCTGTTTTGCAACAACTTTCAACTTCATGTAAGTTTTTAACGGTTGTATTATCCGGCTTGCTCCTTTTCGTCGTCCTTCACTTCTGCAACAACTGCATCGGCTTTGGGCGTCTCTTCGTCTTCCTCATCACCGGTAGGGCTGTTATCTTCATACTGGCGCTTGCCCAGCAGGCGCTCCATATCGTCTTTGAAGAGGACTTCACGCTTCAGCAGCTCTTCGGCAATCACACGTACTCCGTCAATTTTCTCTGTCAGCAGCGCCTTGACCTTTGTATATGCCTGATCTACGAGTTTACGAACTTCTTCGTCTATCAGTTTGCCTGTTTCTTCAGAGTAAGGCTTGGAGAAGCTATTCTCGTTCTGAGGATCATAGAAAGAGATGTTACCTACAGCAGCGTTCATACCATACATAGATACCATAGCGTATGCCATACGAGTAACGTGCTGCAGATCGCTGAGGGCACCTGTAGATATCTTACCAAATACTATTTCCTCTACAGCACGGCCACCCAAAGACATACACATGTCGTCCATGAGGTGGTCGGTAGTGCGGATGTACATTTCCTTAGGAAGGTACTGTGCATAGCCCAACGCCGCAACACCACGCGGAACGATAGTTACTTTTACCAACGGATGCGCATGCTCAAGGAACCAACCCGACACGGCATGTCCCGCTTCGTGGTAGGCAATGGTGCGTTTTTCTTCGGGCAGGATGATCTTGTTCTTCTTCTCGAGACCACCTATAACACGGTCGATAGCATCATTGAAGTCGGCCATATCTACCTCTGACTTTCCTTTACGGGCTGCAATAAGTGCCGCTTCGTTACAAATATTGGCGATATCGGCACCAGCGAAACCGGGCGTTTGTATGGCCAGCTTTTTGATATTAAGGTCTTTAGAACGTTTGATGGGCTTAAGATGCACATCAAATATCTTCTCACGGCCTTTCACATCTGGTATGTCAATAGATATCTGACGATCGAAACGACCCGGACGGAGGAGCGCCGCATCGAGCACATCGGGGCGGTTGGTAGCGGCCAGAACGATGATACCGCTGTCGCCACTGAAACCGTCCATCTCTACGAGCATCTGGTTGAGGGTGTTCTCGCGTTCGTCGTTGCTCATCATCATATTCTTTCCACGAGCGCGGCCGATAGCGTCGATCTCGTCGATAAACACAATACAAGGAGCTTTTTCGCGCGCCTGCTTGAACACGTCACGCACACGGCTTGCACCTACACCCAC
This sequence comes from Flavipsychrobacter sp., assembly GCA_044348585.1. GTDB lineage: Bacteria > Bacteroidota > Bacteroidia > Chitinophagales > Chitinophagaceae > Nemorincola. Next base: position 1,674 of record JBIKSN010000142.1, on the reverse strand, counting down.
GAACAATTCAACGAAGTCGGAACCGGACATGGAGAAGAAAGGCACCTGTGCCTCGCCCGCCATGGCCTTGGCCAGCAACGTTTTACCGGTGCCCGGAGGACCAACGAGCAATGCGCCCTTCGGTATCTTACCACCAAGCGCAGTGTATTTCTTAGGATTCTTCAGGAAGTCCACGATCTCCATCACCTCTACCTTTGCTTCGTCGAGACCCGCAACATCATTAAACGTGATATTGACCCGAGTACCTTTTTCAAATAACTGCGCCTTAGACTTACCAATGTTGAAAATGCCACCGGCACCACCACCGGCACCACCCGAGCCCATTTTCCTGAACACCAGGAAATACATGGCCACGAAGAAGATGATAGGGAGGAGTAATGTCTGCAGGAAAGTGTGCAACAAGTCACCATGCGAGTCGTAAATAACAGGCACATGATCTGCATCGGGCATGTTCTTCTCGGCATCGTTCAGGTCGAGATTGAACTGATCGACGCTACCGATCTTGAATGTAAATGCAGGCGTGCGGTCGTTGGCCACGGCAGGATTTTTGCCCGGAGTGCCTGAAGGGATGGTACCCGCCTTAAGGTACACCTCCACATACTCCTTGTTGACCACCACTGCCTTTGCCACCTGATTTTTCTGCACGTACGACTTGAATTCCCGGAAAGTGCGCTCGGGCACACCACTGCTGAGGTTGCCGCCATAGAACTGCGCACCAAGGATAGCCACAAGGATCAATCCGTAGATCCAATATATATTGAAACGGGGCCCCTTACGTTGGTTGTTGGGAGAATTGTCGCCGGATGGCTTCATATCACCCTGATTACTGTTCTGTTTGTTATCGTCCATTGTTCTGATTGATCGAATTGTGTATAATGCTCCTCTCTGTTTGCTTAAAGTCCATCAATGTTCGGCGCGGGGAGCGTCTTCCCAAAGACTCTCAAGGTTGTAGAACATACGTTGCTCGTGCTGGAAAATATGCACAACCACGTTCACGTAATCAACCAGAGTCCATGTGTCGCCGATCTCTTTGTGAAACGGGCGCTCGCCACACTCTTTCTCTACTTCGTCTACTATGTTATCTGCTATTGCTTTCAGTTGGATGTTTGACTTCGCATCACACAAAATGAAATAATCAGCCACAGCCTCATCGATCTTTTTGAGATCGAGGGACACGATACTCTCCCCTTTTTTATCTTGAATAGCTTTTATAATCGTCTTGAACAGCTTACTGTTCTTTGTGAGGCGGGTAGGACTTTTCTTTTGTTCCTGCAAAGCACTGATTACTTTCTCCAAATTTGTGTATTAGTTTTGTTTCGGGTAATGATCGTTATTTATCTATCAAAATTATAAATCTTTTCGCACTTAACCACATGGCCGGTACCGATTTAAAGTTAATAGAACTTGAATTTACAGATAGTACCAATAACTATGCCATGCAGCTTGTTAATGACGATAAGGCGCACCCCGGAACGACAGTGATAGCCCGGAGTCAGGGAGACGGAAAGGGGCAAAGAGGCCGAAAATGGACCGATACGCCCGGCGAGAGCCTTCTAATGAGCGTTGTAGTGGCCCCAAAACAACCATTGACCGAACAATTTGTGTTCAGCGCGTCGGTGGCTGTGGCAATTGCCAATGTTTTGCAAAAAATGGTCGGTGATAACCCGGTAACTA
>JBIKSN010000141.1:0-7845 GCA_044348585.1 Flavipsychrobacter sp. | reverse complement strand
GCCCACTTTATTCTGATTGAGATCGTAAAGACCAAAGAAAACAAGATCCTCGTAGGAGGGCTCTTCGGCAAAGACTCCACCCAAATAGCTTCCTACTATACTACCGGCAACACCACAGCACGACTGAGCAATGATACTAACAAATAGATCTATGGTGGCCGCTGCAGCCATCTCCGGCATTATGCTTTTAGCATCCTGCTCTATCAGGGTAAAAGGAGCAAAACATGGCATCACTAATGTGATGGAGACATACCTTGTTGCCAACAACACGATACAGTGCTTCGTGAAACCACTCTACTTCCGTTCGGGCAGATCAGTTTTGGCCACCGACTTCACATTCCGGGGCAAAACCGACAGCGCGTTTTCCGCAAAGGTCAATATTACCGCTAAAGAAAAAATGGACTCCTGCCACCTGGTATCCGATAATAACGTTATTTCCCTGCTGCCGGGCCTTACACCTCCTGTGCGCATAAATAACGACGGCTATCGCTATTTCTTTACGGCAAGTAACAATACCATCTTCGACCAGCTGAACTCAGGAAAGTCTTTGAAAATAATTACCTTCAGAAACGGACTGCAACAAGAGTATACGCCCTCCGGGAAGTCAGCAAAAAAACTGAACAAACTCCCGAAATTGATCCTGTCAGAACTGTAAAGCACGACTTTAGTTATTCGGCGCACCTGCAGCCACCCATTTCTTCATCTGCGTTATTTTGCAGTCGAGCAGCTTGGCTCCGCCCTTCGGCATGGGATTATAGCTGGCCGCATGCGAAATATCACCGATCAGATTGCCGTAAACAGCGGCATTCTTCACACTCGCATGATCCATGAGACTGCCACCGGGTGCCGAAGCAGAATTATGGCATCCTGTACAGTACTGTTGCATCATTGGTGCTATCGTTCCGCTGTAGGTAAAACTGTTTGTATCGCAGGTCGTGGTGGCGCAAGCGCCGCTGTCTATGGCCCCTCCTTGTATCCAACGCTTTATAAGCAGCACGTTGGCTTCAGATAAAGCAGGAGCATTGCGGGGCATAAAATCATCGCCGTCTTCAGTCGTTATCGACTTATAGATCTTACTCGCAGCGGGATTGCCCGGAACAATCCCCTTACTTCTTATGTTAGCATAATTATCCAGCACATAACCATCTTCATGAGACGCTGCATCGTGACATCCGCTCTTGGCACAATTCGACTGAAAGATCGGCAAAATATCGCGTTCAAAACATATTTCAGAATCACCCGTCTGCTGGCTCACCGGCAACACATAGGGCTGATGCACACACGAATTAAACACAGCGGAAGACATAACAACGCTAACCGCCGCAACAGCAAAAAACCTTCTGGTCATCCTAGATCTCATTGTCCTGAACATGGGTGCAATTTACAAAACTTACAGCTGACTGCAGGTAACGAAGTTGCTTCAAGACGTATATTTACACTGCTCCAGCAAAAAACAAAAGCATGAACAGTGCAGCATCCCCCCTCAAAGCAGCCATAGACAAACTATCGCCCATGCCCGATGCTGACTGGCAATTGATAGAACCTTTCATTGCTGAAAGGTTTATCCCGAAGAGCACCTTTTTTGTCAGAGAGGGTGAAAAAGCAAAAGACGTGGGTCTGATACTCGACGGAACCATGCGGCATTTCTATACATGCGACGGAGAAGAAAAGACCACCTATTTCTATTTCGAGAACGCCTTCGTCAGCAGCTACATAAGTTGCATCACAGGGCACCCCTCGCAGCTAAGCATCGAAGCCCTCACCGATACCCGCCTGCTCACCATCCCCTATGCCCGGATAGCGGCACTATTCACCACCAACATCCACTGGGAGCGTTTTGGCCGAAAAGTAGCAGAGTGGGCAATGATAGGGTTGGAGGAGCGAATGGTGGGCCTGCTCACCCAAAGTCCGGAAGAGCGATACATAGGCCTGCTGAAAAGCAACAAAACAAAAATAATTGAGCGAATCCCCCAGCACCTCATTGCCAACTATCTGGGCATAACACCGGTAAGCCTTAGCCGCATCCGCAACAGAGTACAGAAAAAATAGAGGCGCGCCATTTCTTATCTTTTGTTATCGTGTCGCGCCACCAGGGCGAAATAATTTTGTGCCGAACAAAAACAAAAGAAAATGTACACCAGTAACAATACACAAGGCATCAGGATAAAAGCCGGCAAACTCCTCCACACTTCCATCGTCATCAACGCTTCACCGGCCAAAGTCTGGAAAGAACTTATCGACTTCACATCTTACCCCAGCTGGAATCCGTTCATTCGCTCCATCAAAGGCACGCCCATCCCCGGCAACACTATTCAGGTGACACTACAGCCACCCAACAGCAAACCTATATTGATGAAACCACGTGTTCTCGTTTTTGAACAGCAGAAAGAACTGCGATGGATCGGCAGCCTCGGAATCCCGCGCATATTCGACGGAGAACACGTCTTCAAAATTCAGGAGAACAACGATGGTACCACCACCTTACACCACTTCGAGAGATTCCGGGGTATACTCATCCCATTCTTGTCAAAACTGATAAACAAGACTACAAGGAAAGGATTCGAACTTATGAACGCTGCGCTGAAGGAACGTGCAGAAAAACAGTAGTCGGTAAGAAATCGTAACTTTAACTGATGCTGCCGCAATCCGGCATCGTTGTATGATGAGCAAAAGACCTCTGCTACTTTCGGCGCTATTTTTTATTCTTCTGCTAACAAATTCTTGTACAATGCGTTCGCAACCCCTCACAACCGCACCGCAGGTGGAACTTTCAAAATATGCCGGCAAATGGTACGAGATAGCCTCCTTCCCACAACGCTTTCAGAAGGGCTGCCACTGCACTACTGCAGAATACACGCCTACCGAAAAAGGATACATCATAGTTGAGAACCGCTGCAACAAAGACAGCATCAACGGAAAAGAATCCTACATAAAAGGCAAGGCATTCATTGATGAAGGAACAGGCAACGCAAAACTTAAGGTGCAGTTCTTTTGGCCCTTCAGGGGCAAGTATTGGATCATAGACCTTGCCTCCGACTATAGTTATGCCGTTGTCGGGCACCCCAACAGAGATTATCTATGGATACTCTGCCGCACCCCGCAAATGGAAAAAGCTACTTACGATGCAATACTCGAAAGGATCAAAGCCAAGGGATTTGATATTGCACGCCTCCGGCTTACACCACAGCGTCAATAACCTTACCCGGCTATAGACACTCCTATCAATTTACCTATTCCAAACGTGATCGCCGCAGCCATCAGCCCGAACAACACCTGCCGGAAGCCTGAGAACCATACACTCCTGCCGGTGAACAAAGTAATGGCGCTACCGATAAGAAACAGCCCCACAGCACTGAAGCCCACACTCAGCAAGATGGCCATAGTGCCGGTAGTGAACATAAAAGGCAGCAAAGGAATGACTGCTCCAATGGAGAACAACAAAAATGAATACACCGCAGCCTCCATAGCCGACCCTTTCAGCTCGTCCGGATTGATACCCAACTCCTCCTTCACCAACACCTCATGGGCATGGCTTTTGTTGGTCATAATTTCCGCAGCCATTTCGTAAGCCTGAGCCTCGGGTATACCCTTGGCTATATAGATCAATGCCAACTCCTTCTCTTCACCCTCCGGATTGGTTTCCAGTTCATCCATCTCCACTTGCATCTGATTCTCATATAATTCCTGAGAACTTTTCACCGATATCCACTCTCCCAGGGCCATAGACAATGCACCCGCCAGCAACCCTGCAGTGCCGGCAAGCAGCACACCGCTTTGCCCGGCTGTGGCACCGGCCACACCCATCACCAGGCTGAAGTTCGACACCAGACCGTCATTGCCCCCCAACACGGCAGCACGCAGTGCATTGCCTCCCACCGACCGATGCCTACGCTCAAACCGCGCCAAATTAGCGCCATTCACCTTCGATTCATTATCGAGCAACGACCGAAGTATCTTTACGTGATTTGTTTCGCTACCGGTAATGGGTAGTCCGCTTTGTTTACGCGTATGTATCACCGCGTTCGAGATACTTTTCTCCGTATCCATCAATACCCCCAGCACATAGTCGTAACCAAACACGCGACCTATGCGATTGAGTGTACGCGCCCGGAACGACGGCGCCGGAAGAACAGCATCTCCACCTTGTTTCTTCACAAACGCACTGGCATGCCCATGCTCTATCTCGCTCATCTGCCTGAACACACTTGCCACTGCCTCGTCTTCCTCAGCCTCTGCAAGGCGGGCATACAAATAGCCGGCATCCACTTCCGTTTGCAAACTCTTATTAGCTGACGACATAGATGAAGTTTGAGGGTCGAAAATAACCAAATTCAACAACCGACCGGCTGACGCTGGTCACCACCACTACATCAACAGTTTCACACTCAACTGATACCACTTATCACCTGTGGTGATCTTTATACCCCACTTCTTGTCTGAAGGAGCTTTGTGGTCGTCTTTTGGCGCACCACCATGCTGCTCCTGGGATGAATGCAGGTCTGACTGAGCCGTGCGCGACTGACCGGCATCTTTCGCCTGACCCGTTACTGCCTGCCTCTTCTCTCCATTCGCATCCTGAGCCCGTGCATCGTCTGCAAATAGCGCCAACAATGTACACGCCGCAAAAATTATGAAACGCTTCTTCATCGCAATAGTTATGACTCTAAATTTACTACAGTTTTTGACCTTATTCAAAGAAATAACTTTTGCCGACGGGCATGATTTTTTTATTTTCAGGAAAGTACATAATATTGCAGCGTGATTCAGATCAATAAACATACATGTTGTCATAAGCAGGCCCCGCACCGGAGCAGGTAACAACATGTCTTTTATACAAGCTTTTGTACCCTCCGGCTCCCCGGGGGGTATTTTTTTTCAAACAACACAAAAACAAACATGACATCAACGGTCAACATAAATAAACAGAAACTTACAGCGGCCATGCATCATTGCTGCTGTAAACCCGCATGCTCAAAGGCGCGATGTTGATAGTCATTGGTGACATACTTCTTCCGACAACGCCCTTTGAGTTCCCTCCTCAAAGGGCATTTTTAATTTTCTCTTTTACCATTTCAAAAACAACAACAAAAATGAGATACATAAACAATACCCGCCTGTCCGATCAGTTCGTAGTCAACAAAAAAGACGTTAACACAGTCGGAAAACTCACCACCTGCAAGATCCTTTCCGAGATCACCGCGCAGTCAGACCAGGCCATTCTGCTGACCTTCGGAGATCTTGGATACTACCGCTCACTGGCAACATCGTACTCTATCGATTTCCTGCACCAGGCGAGGCGTGGAGAAACCGTAGCCATAGAAACTTCTATCGACTTCACCCCGGGAAAAGCGGTGCAACTCGTTATAGAAATGTACACTACCGGCCGTAAGACCCGACCTGTTGCCACCGGCAGATTCACGTTCACCAATGTAGCTGCCGCCTGATTACTGACTTATCAATACATACATTTAACCTAAAAAAAACAAAACCATATGTCACTAAAACTCGGAGACATCGCTCCAAACTTCATCGCCGAAACCACTATCGGCTCTATCGACTTTTACGAATACCTGGGCAACAGCTGGGGTATCCTGTTCTCTCACCCTGCCGACTTTACGCCTGTGTGTACTACCGAACTGGGACGCACAGCTCAGCTGAAGGAAGAATTCGCGTGCCGCAACACACGCGTTCTTGCAGTGAGTGTTGATCCGCTCGACAAACACAAACAGTGGATCGCGGACATCAACGAGACACAGAACACCCTTGTCGATTTCCCGATCATTGACGACGAAGACCGCATGGTAGCCGACCTCTATGACATGATCCACCCCAACGCGTCGGCAACAGCTACCTTCCGCTCGCTCTTCATCATCGGACCAGATAAAAAGGTAAAACTAACCATCACCTACCCTGCCTCTACCGGTCGCAACTTCTCTGAAGTGCTGCGCGTGTTGGATTCGCTGCAATTGGCCGAGCAGTTTGCTGTTGCCACGCCCGCCGACTGGCAACCCGGTCAGGAAGTGATCGTAGCTCTATCAGTCCCTACCACCGAGGCCGAAACGCGCTTCCCTGCCGGCCTGCGTATAGTAAAACCTTATCTGCGCTACACACCACAACCCAAACCAAATAAATAGCAGCCCCTTTCCCGCATTATGGATAACTACAACAAAAACAATAGTAGAATGAACAACGACCAATTCAGAAAATTCTATACCGACAAAATCACCGTCCGCCTCTCCGCACTCTTTGTATTCCTCACCTGCGCACTTGCCATGGCCACGCATAGCTATTGGCTTGCCTGGCTGCTTTCTGCCGACTTTGCCATACGAGCGTTCACCTACGTCCCCTCACCGCTGGGTCTGGCGGTAAAAGCAGTGCGCCGGGTCATTCCCTGGAATCAACAACCCGTTTTCGCAGCCCCTAAAAAGTTTGCCGCCGGTATCGGGTTCATCATGGCGCTCACCCTTTCCGGATCACTTTTCTTCTCCGCAAACATCGTAGCATACAGTATCGGCATCATCCTGCTCACATGCGCACTGCTCGAGGCCGCCTTCAGCATATGTGTCGGCTGCTACGTTTACGATCTCGTGGTTGCCCCGCTGGCCAACAAACGTAATACATCAAACTACTGATCACCGTAATAACACAAACCGATAAAAACTGTAAACAATGAAACTGATAAGCAGAAAAATATGCATGGCTCGCGACATAGGTGTGCACAATAACCTTTTTGGCGGCACATTGATGGAGTGGATCGACGAAGCTGCAGCGGCTTATGCAACCGAGTATTGCTTCACACCAAACATGGTAACGCTGCGTGTAGGCGAGCTGCTTTTTAAAAAACCGGTAAAGACCGGCAATCACATCCGCATTTACGGAGAAGTCGTATCCCTGGGCAATACAAGCATAACCCTCAAGATAGAGGTGCGCAAATACAACCTCTATAGTGGCGAGGAAGCCGTTGTGTGTACTACCAATATGACATTTGTGCGCATAGACGATGACGGATCGCCAACTCCAATCGGCACCAGTGTGCGCAAGACGCACAATGAGCTGATGGCTGCAATGGAAAACTAAACAGTACCGACCCGATACTGGTTATGCCTCAACAAACAGCAGGCATGACCAATATCAGGGTCGATCCTGCTGAAATTTACGGCGCTGTTTCACTTGTTGTCACTATCTTTCATAGCAGAAACCGGCATTCCGCAAACCAGGTAAGTACTATGACGCAAAAGAAGAAGAACAGTAAGCTGCTACGTTTCTGGAAATTGCTGGGTCCCGGCCTGGTCACGGGTGCCAGCGACGATGATCCGTCCGGCATCGCGACCTACTCGCAGGCAGGTGCGGCCTACGGTCTCTCAACCCTGTGGATGTCCATTGTAGCATTCCCGCTCATGGCAGCCATTCAGCAGATGTGCGCGCGCATAGGCATGGTCACTTCTCAGGGCCTCACCGGTGCGCTCAAGAAGCACTATCCGCGTCCGGTCCTGTATCTCATGTTGCTGTTCAGCACGCCGGCCATTATCATGAACATAGGGGCCGATATCGCCGGCATGGGTGCCGTAGGCAATCTGCTGTTCCCCGCTATCCATGCGTCATTCTTCAGCGTCTTCTTCACAATATTGCTGCTCGGGCTCATCATTTACCTGCCCTATGCACGGATCGCCGCCATACTCAAGTATCTATGCATTGTTATGCTGGTCTACTTCATTGTGCCCTTCCTGTCGCATCAAGACCTGGGCGCCATCGCCAAAGCAACGTTTGTACCAACCATCTCGTTCAACAAAGATTTTGTTGCCATCCTCGTGGGCATTCTCGGCACCACCATTTCGCCCTACCTCT
>JBIKSN010000179.1:0-6597 GCA_044348585.1 Flavipsychrobacter sp. | reverse complement strand
GTAGACCCTTTTGGAGGTGTGGCCGATCTGGAGCGAAAGATCATCAAAACACCACTTGACCCGGACACGACCTTCTCTGACGACCCGCTGCGGATGATGCGCGCCATACGGTTTGCTACCCAGCTCAACTTTCACATAGTACCCGAAGTTTTTGAATCAATAGAACGCAACCGCGAGCGGATAAAGATCGTTTCTCAGGAGCGCATAACGGACGAACTGAACAAGATAATGGCAGCAGCCAAACCATCGGTGGGGCTGGACCTCTTGTTCCGCAGCCAGTTGCTGCATGAGTTCTTCCCCCAAATGACGGCACTGTCGGGCGTGGAGATAGTAGAGGGCAAGGGGCATAAAGACAATTTTTACCACACACTACAGGTAATAGATAATACCGCAGAAAAAAGCGATGACCTGTGGCTACGCTGGGCGGCACTGCTGCACGACATAGGCAAGCCCGCCACCAAAAAGTATGAGGAGGGACACGGTTGGACGTTTCACGGCCATGAAGTGGTGGGTGAACGGATGACGCCAAAGATCTTCAAACAACTGAAGCTGCCACAGAACGAGAAGATGAAGTATGTGGCGAAGCTGGTGGCACTTCACCTGCGCCCGATCAGCCTGACGAAGGAAGACATTACCGACTCGGCCATGCGCCGCCTGCTGTTTGATGCCGGCGACGATCTGGAAGACCTGATGATACTGTGCGAAAGCGATATCACATCAAAGAACAAAGTGAAGGTAAAACGCTATCTGGAGAACTTTGAACTGGTGAAGATACGGCTGAAGGTGGTGGAGGAAAAGGACAAAATAAGGAACTGGCAGCCACCGATCAGCGGAGACGATATTATGCACATCTTCGGGCTGACACCATCTCGGGAGGTCGGAATCCTCAAGACGACGATCAGGGAAGCCATCCTGGACGGAGTGATACCCAACGAGAGGGACGCCGCCTATGCCCTGCTGCTGGAGAAAGCAAGTGAACTAAAATTGTCGCCGGTGAACCATGACAAGAATAAGCCTGCATAAAGGAGATATTACTACTATGGATGTGGACGCCATAGTAAACGCCGCCAATACATCGTTGCTGGGAGGTGGCGGTGTGGACGGTGCCATACACAGGGCGGCAGGGCCGGAGTTACTGGCCGAATGCCGCACCCTGAACGGATGTCCGACAGGCGAAGCGAAGATAACGGGTGGCTACCGGCTGAAAGCCCGGCATGTGATACATACCGTGGGGCCGGTGTGGCATGGAGGCGGTGACCATGAGGAACAACTGCTTGCCAACGCCTACCGCAACAGCCTGAATTTGGCGGTGCTGAACGGTATGCGCTCCATAGCTTTCCCCAACATCAGCACGGGTGTGTACCACTTTCCGAAAGACCGGGCGGCTGACATTGCTTACAACACCGTAAGAGAATTTGTAGCCGAACAACCAAACGAACTAGATGAAGTGATATTTGTGTGTTTTGATGATGAGAATTACGACCTGTACGCCTCCAAAGAAGGTGTGCAGCAATACGAACAACAATAATTGACCCAAAAACAGAACTGATGAATACCCGCCAGTTATTCCTGCAACATTTAGCCCAGACATCTCCGGCCCCGGTGGGTCTGGACATAGTGCGGGCAGAAGGCAACTACCTGTATGACAGCGACGGGAAGAAATACCTGGACCTGATAGGCGGCATCAGTGTATGTAATATATGCAGCCCTGCTGGCCGCCCACCTACCCCCTACCCTGGACTGTGTGTACTTTACCAATTCGGGTACCGAGGCCACGGAGGGCGCACTGAAGCTGGCCCGAAAGGTGACAGGACGCCCCAATGTGGTGTGTTGCCAACATAGCTACCATGGCAGCACCCTGGGCGCGCTGAGTGTGATGGGCGACGAATACTGGCGCAATGCCTACCGGCCACTGCTGCCGGGAGTGGGGCATTTCCAGTACAACAGTCAGGAACTGATAGACGCTATAGATGAACACACAGCCTGCGTGATCATAGAGACCATACAGGCTGAAGCGGGCGTAAAAGGACCGGAACAGTGGTGGCTGGAGGCCCTACGCAGCAAATGCTCGGCCACAGGGACGCTGCTGATATTTGACGAGATACAATGTGGCTTCGGCCGCACGGGTAAACTTTGGGGCTTTGAACACTTTGGTCTGATACCGGATATATTGTTATTGGGCAAGGCACTGGGCGGCGGCATGCCGTTAGGTGCATTTATCGCATCGCACCACCTGATGCAGACCCTGACCGAAAACCCTGTGTTGGGACACATCACCACCTTTGGCGGACACCCGGTGTGCTGTGCCGCAGGTATGGCGGGTATGCAGGCGCTGCTTGCCGAGGAGATGATAGCCGGTGTAGCGGCAAAAGAAAAACTGTTTCATGAACTGCTTGCACACCCCGAAATAGTGACGGTGCGCAGCAAGGGGTTGCTGATAGCCGTAGAACTTTCAAGTGCCGAAAAAGTTATGAGCACCCTGCAGGCGTGCCTTGGTAAAGGACTTTTTTCAGACTGGTTCTTGTTTGCGCCTCATTGCGTCCGCATAGCGCCGCCACTTACCATTACTGAAGAAGAGATACGCCATGCATGTGCAACATTGCTGAGCTGCCTGTGACAAGCAATGCGGTAGAGCCCGTCAGAATTCAGCCAAACCAATTGAGAATCAGCCCACCACGCAGGTAGCGAATATGCACTATGAGCGTAGGTTTATCATTTTTACACACAAATTAATTTTCTGATATACTGGAATTGGCTGCATTTTTTACTATTTTGCCAGTCATACAAACATCAACACAATAACAATGTCCTTGAATCTTTGCATCGACTGGGGTAATACCAACGTAAAGGCAGCACTTTTTGCCGGCGACAGAATTGAAAAACAGATCGTCTTTTCTGAAGACGCTGCCGTAGAGCAGGTGACGCAATTGCTGGAGGCGTATCAGCCGGTGAAGGCCATACTGTGCTCGGTGGTAAGCAACAGCGATGAAGTAGCAGCATTGCTGCGCTCGAAGCTGCCCCACACCCTGCTGATGACAGGACACACCAATGTGCCTATCAACAATGCTTACCTTTCGGCAGATACACTGGGGCCTGATCGCCTGGCACTGGTGAATGCGGCACATTTTGAGTTTCCGGACAAGAACAATCTGGTGATCAGCGTGGGCACGTGCATCACGTACAATCTGGTACAGAAAAACAAGACATTCCGCGGTGGTGCTATATCTCCGGGTATGCACATGCGCCTGAAGGCCATGAGCACTTTTACTGACCGCTTGCCGGAAATAACCGCGGTAGATGACGAACCACTGTTGCTGGGCTACGACACAGAGACGTGCCTGCAAAGCGGTGCGGTAAATGGTATGGCGGCCGAAATAGACGGTATGATAAAGGCTTATGAAGAGCGCTACCCCGATTTTAACGCCATCTTAACGGGCGGTGATGCCCCTTACTTTGCCACCAAATTGAAAAGTAAGATATTTGCCGACCCCAACATGTTATTGAAGGGGCTCAACCTAATTCTAAATCATAATGTATCATCGCCTCGCTAAGTCGGTACCTGTTTTACTGTTATCAGTAATAAGCCTAAGTGCGACGGGACAGACAAGCAGCGTAAGTAATCCGAGGAACGGGTGGGAAAACAATCCCTATTCGAAGTACGGACTCGGAGAGTTGCGTAATGGTAACAATACCTCGCTGAGGGGTATGGGAAACATTACCAGCGCATACTCAAGCGCTACTATGGCCAATACCGATAACCCTGCATCTTACTCGTCGATCAGGCGCACCACATTTGAAGTGGGTGCCAACATGACGACAAGGACAGTGGAAGGCACAGACAACGGAACGAGCGAAAAGTACAAATCCGGAACAGCATCGGTAGCATACATGAACCTGGCAGTGCCGGTGGGCAAGAATGCAGGTATGTGTTTCGGCTTCCGCCCCTACTCGGCTACCTATTATTACCTGACCGACACCATACATTCCACCTCTACACCTCCATCGCCACTGGGCGACGCGATCAAAAGCTACAGAGGTGAGGGTGCTATGAACTTCGCGTTTGTGGGTGGCAGCGCCAAATACAAAGGCCTGAGTGTCGGCGCGAATTTCGGCTTCCTTTTCGGGGACATCAACAAGTCTGTAGTACTGGTGCCCAGCGACAAGCTTACCTATAACAATGCTTACTATTCTCAGTTTGTCACCAACTCCAGTGTGGGTGGTATCATGTGGAAGGGCGGGCTGCAATATGAAGCCAAGCTCGATTCTTTTCACGTACTGCGCCTGGGAGGCACAGTGCAGCTGAGCCAGAAGATACGTGAACATTTCTACGAAACACATCTGGCCGCCTACAACTTCGGCGACACGGTGATAAGAGACACTACCTACTCCATACCCGAACAGGAAGGAAAGATCACCATGCCGTTCAACTATAGTGCCGGTATCGTATTCTCGCGCCCGGGAAAATGGAGCGTGGGAATTGACTACTCAGCGACACAATGGAGCCAGTTTTCGAGCAGCCTCAACGCGAACCTGAACACCGGCATAGCGGCATCGTCATACAAGCTGGGATTGGGAGGAGAATACACACCGGATGCTGACAACACGAGGCGTTACCTCTCGAGGGCTACCTATCGCCTGGGTGCTTACTACGGAAACGACCACCTCAAACTGCAGGGAACACAAATGCCCTATTACGGTTTTACAGCCGGCTTCAGTATGCCGTTCAAACGGTCATCGTCGCAACTTCATGGCGCAATAGACGGCGGCATGATGGGCACGACAGACAATGGATTGATGAAGCAAAGCTACCTTAGGGTGACACTGGGTGTGACACTGAACGACCTGTGGTTTGTGAAACGCAAATACGAGTAATTGCAACGAGGCCTGTCTATTCCCTGCCTCAAATACGTTTATATGCAGCAGACATTTCGGACACGCTTATTGGGTTTGCTTCCTGTGGCGGTGTTCGCGTTTATGTCCTGCAACAACGACCCGGCCGAGATACGCGCCCTCACTGCCCGCAACAACAAACAGGAAGACCATGCCAAGGGTGTAACGTTTTTATACAGCCAGGACGGTGATATGAAAATGCGCATCTATGCCCGTGATTTTGTGCGCAACGCAACGGCACGGAGACCCTACATAGACATGAACAATGGTCTGAAGATGGAGTTCTTTGACGACAGTGGCCGCATATCTGATGTGCTCACTGCCGACTCATCGCGCTACTATGAAACACAGCGTGACTTCATTGTATGGGACAGCGTGAAGATAGTGAGCCGAAAGGGAGAACAACTGAACACCGATGAGCTGATCTGGAACGAAAGCGCCCAGAAGTTCTTTACTGAAAAAGATGTACGCATCACCACACCCACCCAGATACTGTATGGAACAGGTATGGAGGCCAACCGCGACTTTACGTGGTACAGGATACTGAACCCCAAGGGATCGGTAGATGTGGAAAAGGGCGAAGTGCCGCAATAATTTGCAAAGCTGCGCCGGCCAGCAGCTATCCATTCACCCCTATTTATTACTTATAAGCGTTGGGGTTACAAAAAAATCAGGGAAAAAAGCCCGCTCTATAGAATTGTTGCATGACAAAACCGATATTTGTAACAACAGTAACCGATCTATCGAAAAGATGTTTTGCAGCACCAGGGTCAGGAAGTCAATCAGTCTCGTTGTTTTGCCGGCAGTGCTATGCCTGATGCAAGGTGCCAAAGCCGCGGCGCAATACCTGCCGCCCAGAATATCGATCCACGTTTCTAATCCGCTGAGTCTTCTGTCGAAAGCGGGTTTTAAACTGCAGTACCGACTTAACGAGAACCATTCGGTAGTGGCCGGTTACCGCACCTACTACGGGTTCTTTCCCGGCTATCAGAGTTCGGTTGAATATCATCACTACTACCGCACCTGGGATAGATCGGAAGCGTTTTTCTATGGTAAGTTCCTTTATGGCAACTCTACCTACTCGCCCAAACCATACTATAGCGGCTGGGACGCTACCTACAACGACCCGGGTGCTTATGGTGCACTGGGAGCCGGTCTGGGCAAGCGGTACAACTTCGGTCCGTTCTTTATAGAAGCAAATGTGGGGCTGAAATACACGCAGATACTGGAAAAAAAGAGTGGCATCAACACAAATCTGTTCTATACCCTGGGACCGGGATCGCTGGTTGACTGCGGTCTGCAACTGGGTTTACAGTTCTTCAGCGAGGGACGACACATGTACTACAAAACCCTTGCTCCAAGAAGGCGGTCGCGCTTCAGAGATTAGGTCGTCAGTGCACCCTACTCCTTGTTGAAGTTGTCGTTCAGCATCTTTCCGAACTTCTTTTTTAGGTCCTCTTCTTTTTCCGCATCTACTATGCGCTGTGCTTCTGTCTTCAGCACGGCTAGTCGCTCTGTAGCACGGGCAACCTTGTCTTTGTCAGCAGCCTGCTCGGCCTGCTTCAGGTCGGCACGTGCAGCCGAGGCCGCCTGAAAGAAGAACCCTCCCGCACCTGACCTGTAAGACCGGGAAGTCTCCTGTATAACGAGATCGGAGTATAGCTTTGCAGCGCCCGAGAATGCCGCGGTTGATGCAACCTTCTTCAG
>JBIKSN010000140.1:0-7932 GCA_044348585.1 Flavipsychrobacter sp. | reverse complement strand
ACCACTGATAGCCAAGCGCGGGTACTTGCCGGAAGCATCGAGGTTCAACCAGGCGGAAGATCTTCACCATGCGTTCGGGACAATGGGCACCCAAGACCAGGCAAAACATCTGGCTACACTTTATCTGGAAGACATATCGGACCTGATAAAAGAATGCGTAGATCCTCATTTCGGATTCAGCAGGTATGCAGAGCGACTGGGGCGGAGCGCCAACACCTTTGACGAGTTGTATGAACACTTGCAGCAGCCACATACCTACATAGACCAAATACTCATTGCTGAGCTTGCCGTATATATGGAGCAACACGCGCCTACCATTGTGGCGCTTTCGGTGCCGTTTCCGGGCAACCTCTATGCGGCATTCAGGTGCGGACAATGGATACAAGCGAACCGGCCAGATGTGACAGTGGTGATGGGGGGCGGATTTGCCAATACTGAACTGCGCTCACTATCGGACCCAAGGGTATTTGAGTTTTTTGACATGATAACGCTGGATGATGGCGAGAGTCCGGTGGAACAGATAGTTGCCTACTCTGAGGGGAAAATAACCCGACAGGAACTGAAGCGCACATTTGTGCTTGAAGATGGTGTGGTGCGGTTTATTGACAATAAAGCCTGTACCGACTATAAACAGGGCCAAGTGGGGACACCTGACTACAGCGATCTGCCGATACGCAAATACATATCGGCGATAGAAGTAACGAACCCGATGCACAGCTTGTGGAGCGACGGGCGGTGGAACAAGCTGACCATGGCGCATGGCTGCTACTGGGGCAAGTGCACCTTCTGCGACACATCGCTCGATTACATTCAACGATATGAACCGCTGACGGCATCGGTGATATGTGACCGTATAGAAGCGATCATAGAACAGACGGGTGAAACAGGATTTCATTTTGTGGACGAGGCCGCGCCACCCGCGCTGATGCGGTCTGTGGCACTTGAAATAATAAGGCGTAAACTGACCATAAGCTGGTGGACGAACATAAGGTTTGAAAAGAGTTTTACACGCGACCTGTGCCACTTGCTGAAAGCATCGGGCTGCATTGCGGTATCGGGTGGGCTTGAGGTAGCATCTGACAGGTTGCTGCAACTGATTGACAAGGGAATTACTGTGGCGCAAGTGGCGGCCGTGAACCGCAACTTTACTGAGGCGGGTATTATGGTGCATGCCTACCTTATGTACGGCTTCCCAACGCAAACTGCACAAGAAACGATAGACTCGCTGGAGATGGTGCGCCAGATGTTTGCCATGGGTATTCTGCAGTCGGCATTCTGGCACCAGTTTGCCATGACGGCGCACAGCCCTGTGGGCCTGAACCCGGACAAATACAAAGTAAAAATAGAGAGCGGCACCCACGGAACATTTGCCAATAATGATGTAGTGCACAGTGACCCGACAGGAGCAGAACATGAGTTATTCTCTGACGGGCTGAAGAAGTCGCTACATAACTATATGCATGGTGCGTGTCTTGACTTTCCGCTCCATAAGTGGTTTGACTTTAAGACACCGAAAACGACAATAGCGCCAGACTACATAAAGAAAATACTGAACAACGAAGAGTACAATGCACCAAAGATGACGGCGCGTGTGGTGTGGCTGGGAAGTGAGCCGGCTGCAGAAATAACTACTAAATCGGCGAAGGGTGAGGTGTGGGAAGTATGCTCGTTGACTCTATATAGCCGCCGCTACACTACCGTAGTGAAACTGAATAAAGAACAGGGACTATGGCTGGCAGATATGCTGCCTAAGCTGACACCAACCACTACAAAGCTGCTGACGCTACAAGACGTAAAGGACGACTACGAAGCCGCAGGCCTGGAAGACTTTGAACTCTTTTGGGAGAACAAGCCTATGAATACGCTGTATAAAGCGGGGCTACTGGTGGTGTAAGCGGAACGGAAGCACAGAAAACTACTGCGCTACTTTCTCTGCTCCCTGAGTCGCCATAATGTTCTCGAGCATCTCCTGCAACTGCGCTCCGCGCAGGTTGCGGGCAATGATCTTGCCATCGGGACCTATGAGTACATTGCTGGGGATAGACTGGATAGAATAAGTGACAGCCGCTTCTGAGGACCAACCTTTCAGATCACTTACGTGTGTCCAGGTAAGGCCATCTTCTTTAATTGCTTCCTCCCACTTTTCTTTGTTATGGTCCAGCGAAACACCATAAACAGTAAAGTTCTTGTCTTTGTACTTTTTATACGCCTCGACAACGTTGGGGTTCTCGCCGCGGCAAGGACCGCACCATGATGCCCAGAAGTCGAGCAGGACATATTTGCCACGCAAAGAAGATAATGCTACGGGCTTGCCATCGGGACCGGGAAGATTTACCTCGGGAGCAACAGCACCGGTTTCGGCATACTGCGCATGCGGCGCGTTGCTACCGGCCCTCAGGTTTACCTTACTAAAGTACTCCTGAAACTCGCGTGTCATTTTAGTACCCGGGAAACGCTTATTAAGGCTCTGAGAAAACTCGGAAAGGAACACACCCTCGCTGGCGGGATTGAGTATACGTGCAGCAAAAACCGCATTCGGCTCGTAGGGAGCAGTGTCGGCATAGTTCTCTATGAGTCGGGTGAAATCCTGATTCATTTCCTGGTAGTTTTTCTGAGCGAGTGCCAGAAGGCTATCATTGCCGCGTGCACGCAGCGTATCGAGCACTATATTCATGGTATTGAAGTCGCGCACCTTCTCGCGGAAGAAACGCAAAAACAGCCTCAGGTGTTCGGAACCGGCAGAACCATTTACTGTATAATTTTCGAGCGCGTTCCAGTCTGCATTCAGTTTTATGTTCCCTTTGTCGAGCGACAGGAGGACAAACTTGTTATCGGAAAAATGGAGACGGTACAAACCCGGTTCGGCACCGGCGCCGGATAGTTCAAAATGTCCGTCTTCTTTTGAGCGGACGGAATCGACCACGGCTACAATATCATTTGCCCCCAACTGCTCCAAAACAACCGTTTGCACAGGCATGCCAGAAATGTCGCCAATAATCACAAACTTGTTATTATTGGTGCTGCACGCTGCCAAGCCGGACAATGCAATAAAAAGTAGAAGTAAATGTCTTGTCCTCATCCAGGGGATTTTATGACCACAAATAACCGAACCAACATCAAATTTAGGGGCTCAAATGTCAACAAATGCCTAAAATTATCTTAAAGAGTCGCGCGTAATGAAAATGAAGCAGCGCCCGAACGTATTCGTAAAGAGAAAAAATCTGGAGAAAACCTGTACTTTTAGTTGAAAATAGACAACAAACACATGCGATCAATAGTATTAGTATCTGCATTTCTGGCTATGGGTGCTTCGTCAAAAGCGCAGTCGTTCATGGGAGGTACGAGCGTAACAGCTTCGTTTGCCCAATCGGTGACCGCCAAATGCAAGGGCGATGCCCGCCGATGGACGGTAGCCGACAATAAAATAACCAGACACTACGACAATGGATTTGACTACGTGCTGATCGATACCGCAGGGCTTTTTGTATATGTGAAGCCAAAAGCGGATGGCAAAAAGACGCCTGCAGCCAATGCGCCGTTGGAGGGATTCTTCAGCGTGGACGGATGTGGCGAGATCTACAAACTAAATTACTATACTTTAAAAAAGTACTTCAGGGGCGAAACTGAATTCCTGAAGGTAGTTAAGGCGATGGAAGATAAAGACCTATTCGTCACAACGGGTAAAACCACAAAAGTGAATGAACTCTACAAGAAATTGATGAGCGTAGAAAAAGACTAAACTGATGATTGTAACAAAGCGGCGACGGTTTCTGAGGAAACGGTCGCCGCTTTTTTATTACGAATTGTAGATGAACTATTATTCCGCAGGCACCTGCATTGCAGTACGGATCTTTGTTTCGATCTCATCAGACACTTCGGGATTGTCATGCAGGAACTGTTTCACGGCGTCGCGACCCTGACCGATCTTGCTGTCGCCATAAGCGAACCATGAGCCGCTCTTCTGAAGAATACCGAGTTCAACACCCATATCAATGATCTCGCCTACTTTGCTGATACCCTCACCAAAGATGATGTCGAACTCGACCTGACGGAACGGAGGCGCCACTTTATTTTTTACCACCTTCACACGTACGCGGTTACCGCTGGCGAGGTCACCGTCTTTGATCTGGCTGATGCGGCGGATATCCAATCGAACCGATGCATAGAACTTAAGGGCGTTACCGCCTGTAGTTGTTTCCGGGTTGCCGAACATAACACCGATCTTCTCGCGGAGCTGGTTGATGAAGATGCAGCAGCAGCCTGTGCGGGAGATAGTTGCGGTAAGTTTGCGCAAGGCCTGGCTCATGAGGCGCGCCTGCAGACCCATTTTGCTTTCACCCATCTCGCCTTCCAATTCGCCCTTGGGCACGAGTGCCGCAACCGAGTCGATAACGACAACATCGACAGCGCCTGAAGATATAAGACGGTCGGCGATCTCAAGACCCTGCTCACCATAGTCGGGCTGAGAAATAATGAGATTATCGACATCTACTCCCAATTTACGCGCATAGCTGGCATCGAAGGCGTGTTCCGCATCGATAATGGCACAGATACCGCCTTTCTTCTGCGACTGGGCAATGGTATGAATAGCTATAGTTGTTTTACCCGAAGATTCAGGGCCATATATCTCAATGATACGGCCGGCAGGCAGACCGCCCACACCAAGTGCCACATCGAGACCAATAGAACCGGTGCTGATCACTTCCATCGTATCCTTCTGCTTGTCGCCAAGCATCATCACGGAACCCTTGCCATAGTCTTTCTCGATCTTGTCGAGCGCGAGCTTCAGTACTTTTAATTTATCATCTGCCATTTTCTTACTTTTTATACAATGATTTAATGCACCAAAAGTAGGAGAAATAGCTACACAGCCACAGAAATGCGACAAGAAGATATCCACAATTTAAAACGGGACGAATGGCCTCCGGAAGACCCTTATTTATAGTAGCTTATGTTGCGGAAACGGTTGGTGACAAACCTGCCATCGGGCCGGATGAGGGTTGTGGTCAATTTGCGATAGTTCCCAACGGCATCATAGCCGGCGTACTGCTCCTTAACAGTGACAGTGGGGGCGGTACCGGTGTGGTCGGTTGTGACCATTGTCCGCCCGGTGAGGTGGCCTTTGGCATCGTACAAGCACCTTGCCTTCCGACTCCATTGCAGCACACCCTCCTCGTAATACTCTTCAGCTGTGAGCGTGCCGTGAGTATCATAAGTGCGTGCATGACGTGAAAGCAACTCTTCCCTTCCGTCGTATTTTAATTGTTCGAGCGGGTCACCGTTTTTATTGTAAGTGGTAGCTGTACGCACCGTGTCTTTACGGCCATAGTCATATTCCACCACACCTATCACTTTACCATCTTTACCAAACGTAGTGAGCGTGCGCAAAACGCTGTTGCCGCGCGCCCTATCTTCGATACGAGACTCCTCTTCAGCCACATTACCAATAGTATCGGTACTTAATTCTATCCATCGCATCACAACGCCATCTTCGTCATACTCCTCAATGCGTGCCTGACGTTGCTTGTTGTAGACCCAGGTACGCTCTACCAGTTTTTCGCGACCGGTAACGGTATATTCCTTCTTCTCTTTAAGCTGATTGTTTTTCCCGTAGATGTACTCTATACGCCTTGTCAGCTTAGGACCCGGCAATTCGTATTGGCGCCACTGACTTACAAGACCTGCAGCATTAAATTGCGCTTCACCCTTTGTAGTTCCGTTGGCGGAGGTGTAAGAATCGAATACCAATGTGCCGGACGAATCGTACCTGTATTCTGTAACGGACCGATCGAATCTGTCTTCAAATACCTCAAGAATGTTTCCTGCAATGACATGATCTCTGTGTCGCTTTTCTACACTGTAAGATGCAGTACCACCATTGCGGAACAATTGCAATTCCTCTATAACGGATGTATCACTTACAGAAATACGCTTACCACTACGCTCCACCAGTATGGGTGCGACATTGTACATTTTTACGTTGCGCACTTTACCTTTCAAAGCAATGGTCTCATTGGTTTGGAAGGAACGATTTTTGTTGTCGTGGGCAATACCTGCAAACGACAGGCAGCAAGAAAGAAAAGTAAGAATGACCTTTCTCATTCCTATCGTTTATACTTGCCGGGATTGGCGATCATCATGGACTGCTTGAGCGATGCGTGGTAACCACTCACTTTGTAGAAACGGGTTGTGTCGCCGTAGAACGAAGGATCGTTGAGGTGGGCTGCAATGTAGCTGCGTACCTGGCTGGCGCCTTTCAAATTCTTGAGGGTAGTATCATCGACCATTACCGCTGTGATAACGTTTCGCATATCGTTCACACCCAGTACCCTGATAAAGAAGTATTCATCGGTGCTACGTGCATTGTTTTCAATATCCTGGTCGTCGCCGGAAGACTGCAGGCCACTTGCTGAGAGATTGAGGAATGTAGCGTTGCCGATCTTTGAAGTATATGCTGTCCATTCGTCCAACTCAGTCTTTCCCTCAACGTCTGTCACCTGGGTGATGTAGTAATTATAACTCTTATAGTCGCCATACTTTCCTTCATCGCTACCGAGTACATTCTTTCCTGTAGGATTGAAGACATCGATATAGTCTTGTATGAGGACATAATTAGCAGGGTTCTTATCAGCAACCGGCTTCCAGATGCCTAGCAACGAACGGTCGGGTTGTATGGACGGCTTTTCGTCTATCGGATACTTCGCATAATTTTCGCAGCCTGTTAAAAAGGTAGCAAGCGAGAGAACAACGGCATGAAAGAAGTGCTTTTTCATATCATAGATTTAGAATAAAAGTACTTTTTAGTTTGGTAATTTTATAATGGAAAGAAAAAGTTATATCCCCCGGCAAAGATCGGCCCGCGTGCCGTTAACAAAACTTTAGGCGGTGCAATTGTGGAAACGATAACAATAACCCGTCTTTCTTTACACAACCAAAACCAACAATATGCACAAAACCGGCATCCTACTGTTTGCGACTATTGTGTCGCTGCACCAAACTACACTGAACGCACAGACCACGCAAAAATTAAAAATAGAACAGGCGACCGTGTTCCTTCACGGCGCACAACTGGTGAGCACAGCCAAAGTACGGATCAACAAAGGAGAGACCGAACTACTATTCACGAATGTGGCGGGTGACATAAACAGCCAAAGTCTGACGGTAAATGCAGGTAACGGAGTGGCCGTAGAATCGGCAGTGTTTCAGAACAACTATCTGGTAGCAGAGACATTGTCGCCCAAAGCAAAAGAAATAAAGGATAGCATTGAGTTGCTTACTGAGGACAGGTTGGCGATGGCCAACAAAATCAGTGTTTTGAATGAGCAACTAACTGTGCTGCAAGGCAACAGGAAAGTGGGGGGCGATGACACGGGCCTTTCTGTAGCGGAACTGACAAAGCTACTGGACCTGATAAGTGCAAAAATGGAGGGACTACTCACCCAAAAGAACAAGCTGGAAAAGGCGCAGAAAAAGACTGATGACCGCATAGTATTGCTGAACAAACAACTGGACGAAGAAAAAAGGAAAGGATTTCAGCCGGGCGGACAATTGCTGGTGAAGCTGTATGCCAAGGAGGCCACCACCAACGAAGTGGTGATCAGCTACACAGTACCGAACGCAGGCTGGGTGCCGGGATATGACATAAGGGTGGACGAACTGAGCAAACCCGCAGGACTGTATTATAAAGCCAACATCTATCAGAATAGCGGTGTGACATGGGAGAATGTAAGACTGAGCCTTTCTACAGGCGATCCGCAGGAGGGTGTGCAGGCACCGGTAATGATGCCGTGGTATCTGGAATTCTATACACCTCCCGTAATGAAAACCGCCTATAACCGTGCTTTGGGAGCACCGATGGCCGCCGATGCGGAATTAAAAACAATAGATGGGGTTCAGGTTCAATCGGGCATGAGTGAATACGTGACTGTAGAC
>JBIKSN010000148.1:0-7638 GCA_044348585.1 Flavipsychrobacter sp. | reverse complement strand
CGGAGCAGTACCACCGCAACCGGTGCTCGGATCGGTGATAGCAGTTGATGCTACGCCTACGAGCGATGCGATACCTGTTGGCATCCCAAAAGAAGCACATGTTGTTGAATAAGCGGGAGTACAACCAGAAGTTGGCAGACTGAACGTAACGAAAGAAGAAGTTGATGTAGCAGACCCGAAACTTGGACATGTGGTCACACAACGGAAATATGTATTTGCTGTAAGTCCAGCATAAGTGTAAGGATTTGTATTTGCACCAGGCACATCAACCCAACCGGTTGTCCCGTTTGGCGAACTCTGCCATTGGAAAGTAAGGCCACCGCCAGCACTTGCACCAGAGAGTGTAAGTGTGATAGCCGTTGCAGAGTTACCTGATGAAGGAGAAGCACCCGCTGTACCTGCTGATGGAGTAGCAGAACATGCAGCAGCGCCACTGCCGGACACCGCAACTGTAACAGCAGATGAAAGACCGCCGCCGGTAATAGAAACGTTACCGGAATAAGAAGTAACAGCCGTTGGAGTGAAGCGAACCAATACCGCAACGCTTGTTACACTGTTTCCCGTATAAGAATATGTAAGTGATGTTCCCCAAGAGCTACCATCCAATGAAACCTCGAAGTTAGCTGGAGCAGTAATCGTAAAAGATCCTGATGGAGTGAGGTAAATGCCGCTAAAAGTGAAAGCAAGAGTAGAAGAAGTAGTAGCAGGCGTTACTGAACCGAACGAAAGAGAAGAAGGCGTTCTTGTTACGGTAGGTACTGCAGGAGTAATAACTACATAACCGTTTCCAGTCCTAAAACCAGCGGTTGTAGTAGCACTCGAAACACCTGTTCCAGCGATGTAAGATGAACCACCACAGGCGCTACCCGCGTATGCACCACCAGCACCGTACCAGCCGCCGCCACCGCCGCCGCCGTAATACGTAGAGTAGGCAGCACCACCAGCACCAAATGTACCAGGGCTAGAGAAAGAACCAGCTGCACCGCCCGCTGTTTGAGTACCCGGGCCACCACAGTTTGAAGCATTATAGCTACCACAACTGTTTCCGTTTGAGCCGGTCAGACCACCGCCATGACCGCCATTTTCACCACAGTTGTAGCCTGAACCACCACCACCGGCACCAACCAGCAAACGGCTGGCGAGCGCAGTAGTTGTGCTACCGGCAACAGTGCGGATATCTGACGAGCCACCGCCGCCTGCACCACCGCAACCACCGCCAATAGTACCGTTACCACCTTGGGCACCACCGCCACTATTGCCGCCCCCAACTACTGAACCAGAGCCACAAGAGCCTGAAGGAGGTTGCTGACCGACATATATATATAACACCTGACCGGGAGTAACGGCCACCTGGCCCTGCGCACGACCTCCTAATCCTCCGCTCTGAGCCGGACTGGTGTAGTTACCACCTTGAGCACCGGCCACATCGACCGCTAATAATGTAACACCGGAGGGCACTGTGTACGATTGTACACTACCGGTGTAGTTGAAGGTGGTGGGCTGCGCCAACGCACCTACATTCCAGCCTACTAACAGGGTCGCCAGGAATGACAGATTTAAAAGGAAACTTTTTTTCATATCGGATTCTATTTAGTATTTATTTTTCTTCTCGGATGCGGACTAAAATTATGTGTATTTCTATTGTTTTTTTCGTCAGAAATTCGTAGCAAATATTACGCTGTTACACCTGATAATCAACCTTTTCGAACTAATATATCCTTGAAATCCTTTGCCAGTCTATCTTCTATTGCATTTACCCCTACCCTTTCACTGTGTATCCATAGCTTGAATACCCATTTCCTATCTATATGGGGACTCTAAAAATAAATTCTTTCACCTGATTTTAACAAATAAAATTGTTAATACAAAGTTAACGCAAATTGGCCGTATTGTACCTATTACTTAAAACAGTGAATGTCACTTAGTTGAGTTTGCGGCCAGTAAGGGCTTTGCCTGCAGCGGCGGGTGCTCCTGCGCTACTTCCGGCCTGACTTTTGCGAATCATCAGCTTGGCTTCGCCGGCGCTACCACAACCATCGCACTGCACCTTGTAGGTCTTATTATCGTAAGTAACATCACATACTCCATTGTACCAGTTGGTACCCTGCAGGGTAAAATGCTCGTTTTCGTACACTGCCGCGAAAACGAAGGAATTCTGCGGTGCATCAAAGCTGATGTAGAGGCTGTCACCCTTAACTTTCTCGCACACACCCGGTGTGAATGCCGGAATAGTGAACTCGCTGACCTGCTGCAGACTTCCGTAGGATACGACACCACCTTTCACTGAGCTTGAACCACCGGGAGTGGTGTGGCGCAGAACCAGCGGCTGATCGATATAGAACTGTATCTTCTTGATGTCTGCCCTATCCAGATCGAGGCGATACTTGAGCGCCTTGGAAAAAGGAATGTAATCAGCCGGATTAACGGCTGCAGCTGCATTAGACGGTTGTGTATAAACCTTGTTGCTGCACGCTGAAAACAGCATTACAGACAGAACAGGAAGCAGCGCGAGTATGAATTTTCTCATGAATTTGGCATTTGATTTTTATCGAATTATGAATTGTCACAGGCTCAAGGGATTGCTATATTACTAATAATTCCGACAAATTGTATGTCTTGTGGTAATATTTTTTCACTATTCGTGCGTTTAGAGTTGAAAATCAGAGTTGTGGGGATAAAACCGACCACGACCGATGTGGGCAATAATTCCTTTGTGATTGTTTATATCTTTACGACCAAAGCGGCAAACGGCCGATTTTTTAAATGTACATACATACATTTGCGCAATGAGACTGGAAGATGCAATAAAATCAAACAAATTCAAGGATGAAAAACACAGGGCATCGCTGAATGTGCTTTACACTGCATACTGGCTGAAGAGCAACTTTACGCAAGTGTTCAAAACATGTGGCCTGACGATGGAACAGCACAATGTGTTGCGGATATTGAAAGGAATGCACCCTGAGTCGATGTGTGTAAAAGAAATTGGTGCAAGAACATTGGAAAAGAACTCGAATGTGCCGCGCATTATCGACAGGTTGGTCGCAAAAAAATTGGTGAAACGCGCGCAATCGAAGCAGGACAAACGCGAGACACTGATCTCGCTTACTGAAAAGGGGGTGGATGTAATAGATCACGCCAGGAAAGAGATAGACACCTACGCGAACAGCCTGATAAACATGAGTGAGGCAGACGCGAAAGAGCTGAATGAGTTGCTGGAAAAAATGCGGAGTAACGAAGCATAAGCGGAGGTAAAATGAAATTCAAACTGGACACTAATAGTTCTGAGGTGCAATTCGTAGTGGGACACCTGGCTGCAAGCAGTGTGAAAGGCAAATTCGCCAGGTATAACAGCGAACTTGAAACGTATGATAAAGACCTTTCCGGCGCAGTATTCAGTGTATGGATAGAAACAGAATCGATAGATACGAATAGCACCCAGCGGGATAAACACCTGAAATCTGCAGATTTTTTCAATTGTAGCAAGTTCCCTAAAATGACCTTTGAAGGTGTTTACATACCTGCAGGAAAAGGTGCAGGAAAATCAAAAATAGAAGGCGCACTGACCATCAAAAATATCACACGAAACACTGTATTAACGGTAGAAGATGAACTACTGACCACTGATACTCACAACCGGCCAAAGTATATAATGAAACTGACAGGAAATGTGAACAGAAAAGACTTTGGCCTGAGATGGAATGCGATATCAGAGATAGGCGGGCTTGTGATAAGCGACCGAATCACCATGAACATTCATGCAGAATATGCTGCAACCCCAGAACACAACAGCAGTGCCTCAGATGCAGCAGAGGAATAACATAGGTTACTGAAGGTATGCTTCCAAAACAGACCGCGGTATCTACTATCGGGAAAAACGATTACATTTGCAACGCATTGGTTCCCGCGACGGCGGGATTAAAAGGGAATCGGGTGAAAATCCCGGACATTTCCCGATGCTGTGAGCTCCACAAAAAATCGAAGCGCACTTTATAGCCACTGTTACAAAAGCTGAAAAGCACAACGGGAAGGCCGCGCCAAGAAGGAGTAAGTCAGAAGACCTGCCTTTGCACCCCCTGATGTCGGACAACGACGATGGGCTTATCGCTGCTTTCGGGACCAAAAGCACAGGTAAGATAAAGGCAGTAAGCTGTTTTTCTCTTTTCTGAAATTTTCCCCAAGGGTCGCTTTATAAATTGTTTTTGAGAAAAACCAATTCTATATGCGCAAGATCAAACTATTGCTGGCCGCAATGATAATGGCCACAACACCACTGAAAGCCCAGACAGTGGCCACTTTCGAGGCACTCAGTCTGGCCCACGCCGACACATTCTACACCAACTTCACCGCATCAGGAAGCGATGTAGGTTTTAATGACGGACTGGTACACTTTCCATGTATCTATGACACATCTTTCGGGGGATACTGGCAGACAGGATTTGCTTACTCAAACATGACAGACAGTGTAACGAGCGGATTCATGAACCAATACTCGGCAAAAACCGGTATCGGATACGGAGGGTCTTCAAAATATGCGGTAGCGTATTGCTATGACCCGACCACATACGCCAACAACTGCCTGCTGAAACTGGTCGATTCAGCAATGGGCCACCCGGTAAAAGGGTGCTATGTTACGAACAATACATACGCCTACAATAGTATGCGCGACGGTGATATGTTTGCGAGAAAATTCCATAATGGTGATTGGTTCAAGATAAGCGCCCGTGGCTACCTCCACGGCACACTGAACACCGACAGCGTGAGCATCTATCTGGCAAATTATCTGCATCCGGACTCGAATGATAACTACATACTGAACACATGGGAATGGTTCAATCTGGAACCTCTGGGCAAGGTGGACAGTATCCGGTTCACGCTGACGTCAACAGACAATGGCGCATTCGGAATGAACACACCGGCGTACTTCTGTATCGACAACTTCACCACCTACGAATCGTTTGACACAACGACGCCGCCAACCACACTTGTACAAACTACACAACCCGCGTCAATTAAGGCCTACCCCATACCGACGAGCAATACGCTTCATGTAGACGTGGCAGGCGCTCAAGTAAACGAGCTCACCATCACCGATATGTCAGGCAGAATCGTATGGATGACAGCGGATGATGCTACACATTATGAGATCAACACCAAAGACCTCTCAGCAGGGTTGTATGTAGTGACGTTGACAAGTAAACAAGGAAAAGCAAGACTTCAGTTCACAAAAGAATAAAACCAATAGGCTGCTATATTTGTAGTTGCTTGCAGTAGCAAATACAGCAGTCCTCAACATAAACAACGATGTCGTACGTGCGCATTTTTACTGTTATCATTCTAATGATGCTGCAAAAGGCAACACTGGCACAGTATGCGCCAGAAGTACAGATATAGTTGGATGGGCAACGTCTTGTACTGTGCAACGTGGTTTCATAGACATTGCAACTCCCGGCCTTGGCAACACAACAACAGGTGCAGATGCAGACGCAACAGGACCTGCAAACGGATCGATAGTGTGCCTTGGAGACAGCGGTGTAGCCACTTTATCATTTGCAGCAGCACTATATAACGGACCCGGAGCGGACTTTGCGGTGTTTGAGAACGGATTCAAAGACCCATCAAACGGATCGATGGCTTTTCTGGAACTGGCATTTGTAGAGGTAAGTTCTGACGGCGTGAACTTCTTTCGTTTTGTTGCAAACTCAAACACACCTACCAATACACAGATACCGGGGTCGGGTGTGTATATGGATGCGGCACTGATCAATAATCTGGCAGGAAAATACATAGCCAACTACGGCACTCCGTTTGATCTGGAAGAGCTGAAAGACGCGCCCGGACTAGATGTAAACAACATCACACATGTGCGTATAGTGGATGTTGTGGGATCAGTGAGCGGCCATGCATCGCATGACCAGGCAGGAAAAATGATCAATGACCCCTACCCTACCAACTTTCCTACAGGAGGGTTTGATCTGGATGCGGTGGCGTCGATGCACATGTATTCTGCGGGTACTTCAACGAACAACAACGAGAACAGAACAGGCTTTTATCCCAATCCGGCATTCGAAAGCATTACGTTACACACCGCACAAAATGCCGGTGCACAGCAAATAAGAATAGTATCTGTAACTGGAACAGAGGTGATGCGCCTGCACACAACTGGCATAGAAACAGAGGTTTCTACAACACAATTGCCGGCCGGCTTTTACCAAGTGGTGGTGTGTGAAAATAACCAAACTGTATGGACAGGAAAATTAGTGAAATACTGATCCTGTTCGCCCTAAGCGTCATAGCCATAGGATGCGTGAAAGACAAGCCTGCTGGCACTGTAGCAATAAGCAGCACCGGCAACGTATACATAGTTTGCGAAGGCAACATGGGCAACGGGGATGGCTCGTTGTACAACTACAATATCACTACAGACAGGACTTCGGGTGACCTATTCAGATCGGCAAATAATGTGCCGATGGGCGATGTTTTTCAGAGTATGACGCGGATAGGAGATAGCCTGTTTCTTTGTGTAAACAACTCTGATAAAATAGTGGTGCTGAACGTGACCACTAAGAAGATCGCAGGAACCATATCCATTCCTAAGCCACGATACATTGTAGCCGTAAACAGGAGCCTGGCCTATGTTTCCACTCTTTATAGCAACAAAATATACACAATAGACCCCACAACACTGCAAGTAAAAGGCGCGATAGATATGCCCTATAACAACAGTGAAGGCATGTCGCTGCAAGGTGGCACGCTGTGGGTATGCCACTGGGACACTTCGTGCAGATCGATAAACGGAATTGATGCATTGACGGGGCAGAAAACAAGAACCATATCGATAGGTAAATACGCGCCACACACAATACTAGCCGACAAAGAAGGACTGCTGTGGGTAATGAGCGGAAACGTAACCAAAGGTCGTAGCGCGGCACTATCGCGCATTGATCCGTCGACAGGGCTTGTGGTGCGCCAACTGAATTTTGCAGGATTATCAGACCCTGTGAAACCCGTGTTCAACAGAACAAAAGATACACTCTGGTTCATACAAGTGAAGTATGATGGTAGTGAAGCTGACAATGGCATCTACCGGATGAGTATAAACGATACTTCGCTGCCGACGGCGCCGCTGATAAAGGCTTCGAAGTACCAGTATTACTGGGCATTGGGCATTGATCCGGTGAATGGAAATGTTTATGTGGGAGACCCTAAGGGATTTGTACAGAAGGGGCAAGTAAATATTTACAATACCGCAGGCGATCTGCAAAAAACGTTCAGTGTGGGTGTGGGCCCGGGACAGTTCTATTTTGACAAATGAGCCAGCACCAACATATCAACCTTGTGCGATCGGTGATGGTCGTTGTGTGGAGTTTGGGTGCAATCATTGGAAGCGCACAAACGAAACATGACACGCTTAACGATGTGCAGATAAGGGCCAAACACAAAGCAGCAGCAGGAGACGACAAGAAAGATTTTAGCACAGGGCAAACAATGCAGACCATTGACAGCGCTACTATGCAGCAACACAGTCAGCAGAGCGTTGCCACAATGATAGCGCAACGACTGCCTGTATTTGTGAAGGCATACAGCTTCAACGGCCTTGCCACACTTAATTTCAGAGGATCATCGGCTGCACAGTCG
>JBIKSN010000139.1:0-8020 GCA_044348585.1 Flavipsychrobacter sp. | reverse complement strand
ACCGGCGGCCTGCTCCAGCATGCGGCGGCGGCTACCGTCCTTGTCCTTAATGATGTCGTCTACCATGCCCAACTCTATGATGGCATAAGAGTCGTTGGATACACCGGTGTCCAGAAACAGATTGTGAATGTCTTTCAGGCGGCACGCCACATCGTTCAGGCGGTACTCGCTTTCGCCGTTCTTGTAGAACTTACGGGTGATGGTAACTGTGGTGAACTCGGTAGGCAACAGGTTGCGTGTGTTCTCAAATGTGAGCGACACTTCGGCCATGCCCGATGCGCTACGTGTGCGCGAACCGTTGAAGATCAGATCTTCCAGGTTGTCCGAACGGAGTGCCTTTATCTTATGCTCACCTATCACCCACCTGATGGCGTCTACAATGTTCGACTTACCACAGCCGTTAGGACCCACGATCCCCGTTATGGGGTTGTCCAGTATTACATGGGTTTTGTCGGCAAACGACTTGAACCCTTTTATTTCCAGCGACTTTAACTTCACAACACAAAAATTTAGGAGGGAAACAAAAGTACACAAATGACTGAATAGGCAATACCCCTATTTACTGTACAGATAGAAAAGTGTAGAATGTGTGTAGAAGAAGGAAATTATATATACGATTAAATGTTTATGTTAAAGGGTGTTCGTACCCGTTTTCTACTTATAGTACTTCAGCGCACAGGGTAGTGCCTTGTTAATATTATTTATCAATCCTCTCTTTTCTTGCTAGTGTGCAAAATGGAGATAACATATATGTCATCTTCGTTTACAGTGAACATGATCAGGAACGGGAATTTTTTCATGATATACCCTCTGATATTATTCCTTCTGTAACCATACAGCAGGGGATTAGCCGCAATTAAAACGAAAGCGTTGTCTGCCGCAGCGATAAAGTGTGCACCCAGGCCGGGACTTTGATTTTCATACCACAGAGCAGATTCAAGTAGCACCTGCTCTGCCTGACGGGAAATTGAAACACGGTAGGGCATCATTTCATTTTTGAGATGATCCGCTGTTTCGCGTCGTCCCAGCTCGAGAATTTCATTTCACCTTTCTCGTACAGTGCTACCTGTTCATTCAATATCGTTTCCTGCTCCTTGGATAGGTACACATCCGCTGTATCCAATCGGGCATCGGCCTCCAGCATAGCATACACCATTCGCAGAACACGCTCGTCGGCATGATCGATGAATTTTTTGGTCTCTTTTCTCAGTTCTTTCAGTTCTGCCTCACTCATAGCAAAGGTGTTTATACAAATATAACTAAAATGGAACGGCTATGTTCGCGGTCGGCTACTGCTTATAATACTTCAGCGCAGTGGGCAGTACCTTCTTAATATAGTCTATGCGTTGCTGGTCGCCGGGGTGAGTGCTCAGGAACACAGGCGGCTTGGTGCCGCTGCTGTTTGCCGACATACGCTCCCAGAAGCCCACAGCCGCATTGGGGTTATAGCCGGCCTGTGCCATAAAGTACAGCCCCAATTCATCTGCTTCCATTTCCTGATTGCGGGAGAACGCCAGTATGCTTAGTGTGCTGCTCACACCATAGGCATTATTGAACAGTTCCTGTGTTTCAGCCGGCTTCGTAGACAGCAGTGCCGACAAAGCCAGTCCGCCATACTGTGCCAGTAGTTGCTCACTCATACGTTCGTTGCCATGTTTCAGCACGGCGTGGGCTATCTCGTGCCCCATTACCACAGCCAGATCTGTGTCGTTAAGCGTTAGTGGTATGATGCCCGTATATACTACGATCTTGCCACCCGGCAGGCACCACGCATTCACCTCGCTGTTGTTCACCAGATTGAATTCCCAGGCATAGTTTTTTACCAGATCACCATTGCCTTTGTCGTTCAGGTATTGTGTAGTGGCTGCGGTGAGGCGTTGGCCCACACGTGCCACCATATCTGCCGCCGGCGTACCTGTCACCGCCGGATTGGCCGTCATAAAGGACGTGTACTGCTGACCCGATAGTGAGAGGACAGTAGCATCATCAACAAGATTCAAAGTATTGCGCCCGTTCGCGTTCTTTTTGCAGGCCACAAACACAGAGAAGATTGCCGCAACCGACAATAGGGAAAGATATACCACTGACTTTTTCATGATCAACGAATTAGTTTGTTACAAATTTCGTGAAAATATGATGGCAAAAGTGAAAGTGGTGCAAAAAGTAATGCAGCCCATTTCTATTTCCTTGCCTTGCCACTCATCACAAATACCAGTTCACCGCCACCCGTCAGTTCGTTGTGGGTTATATAGGTACGGTTCAGCGATCTGCCATTCAGCAGAACGTCCTGCACATAAACGTTTTTGTCCGATTGGTTTCTTGCAGTTATCGTCAGGGTCTTCCCGTTCTCCATTTGCAACCTGGCTGTTTCAATTGCGGGGCTACCTACCTCGTACCTGTCGCTGCCCGGCGCCATGGGGTAGAAGCCCAGCGCACTGAAGATGTACCATGCGCTCATTTGTCCGCAATCATCATTGCCACTGAGTCCATCGGGCGCGGGGTGGTACATTTTCTGCATGATCATGCGCACGCGCTCCTGCGTTTTCCATGCCGCGCCGGCGTGGTTGTACAGGTAGGCAACGTGATGCGATGGCTCGTTGCCATGCACATAGTTGCCAATGATGCCCTCGCGTGTGATGTCTTCGGTATGGGCAAAGAAACTATCTGGTAGTTGCATGGTGAACAGAGAGTCGAGGTGAGCAACAAATCGTTTGTTGCCGCCCATCAATCCCACCAGCGTCCCGGGTGCATGTGGCACATACAAGCCGTAATTCCAGGCGTTGCCTTCAATGTAACCGGCCTCGTCTGTGTTCAGTACATCAAAGTCTTTTTTGAACGTGCCGTCGCTCAGTCTGGGTCGCATAAATCCGGTAGACGCATCGAATACATTTTTGTAGTTATCGGCCCGTTTGCTGAAGGTGTTGGACACGTCTTCGTTGCCCATTTTTTGGGCTACCTGAGCTATGCACCAGTCGTCATAAGCATATTCAAGTGTCTTCGATACAGATGCTCCGCTTTTGTCTTCGGGCACATACCCCAGACGGCGATATTCGCCTATGCCTTCAAAACGGTCGTGATTGGCAGTGGCTATACAGGCTTCCAACGCATGGGTTGCATCTCCTTTGTAAGTATCTTTTACTATGGCGTCGGCAATGGCCGACACGCTATGGTAGCCTATCATGCACCAGTTTTCATTGGCACTATTGCTCCATACTGGCAGCATGTGGTGTACGCTCTGGTCGTAGTGTGCCAACATAGAGCTGATCATGTCCGAATTCCGTGCCGGCTGCAGCAGGTTCAGCAGCGGATGCAGGGCGCGGTAGGTATCCCAAAGAGAAAATGTAGTGTAGTTGTTAAAGCCTTCGGCACGGTGCACGTTGCGGTCCAGCCCCATGTATTCGCCGTTCACATCCATGTACACGGTAGGGTTCACGTATGCATGGTACAGAGCTGTGTAGAAGTTTTCCATCACCTTTTTGCCTGCCGTTATCTGTGTCTTTGATAGTTCTTTCTCCCACTGTTCTTCGCCTGCTTTCCTTATTTGGTCAAACGTCTTTCCGGCTGCTTCTGCCAGCATGTTCTCAAGCGCATTGGCGGTGCTTACCGGCGACAGTGCGAATTTCACCGTGACTTGTTCATTGGCTGTGGTGCTGAAGTCGAAATGCGCCCTGACGTGGGTGCCTGCCATTTCGGGGAAGTTGTGTTCCTGGTCAAATTTTCGCCAAAAGCCCTTGTACACTTGTTTCTTGCTGTCGTTTCTGAAGCCGTATGATCGGATTGGTTTGGAGAATACCATGGCAAAGTACACGGTGCGGGTGCGCCCCCAGCCATTGGTCTGCCGGTAGCCGGTAACAAGGGTGTCATTTTCAACCCTCATATAGGTCCATACATTTTTGTCGGGGTAGTTATAGATGCCATATTCTGCATCCAGGATCAGGTGCGCATTGTCCGACGCCGGAAATGTGTACCGATGCACGCCTACCCGCGTGGTGGTGGTCATCTCGGCCTTGATGTTGTACCTGTCCAGCAGTACAGAATAATAATCGGGCGAAGCAGTTTCTGTGGCATGGCTGAACCCCGATCTGTAGCCCGAGGTAGGTTGGTCGGCGGTGCCGGGGTTTAGTTGCAGTGCGCCGGTGGTGGGCATTATCAGGAAGTCGCCCAGATCTGAGTGGCCGGTGCCGCTGAAATGGGTATGCGCGAAGCCAACTATCGTTTTGTCGTTGTATTGGTAGCCTGCGCAGTACTTGTAAACGTCTTTGTTGTACCTGCCGTTCACCTCATAGGGTAGGGTGTCTGTCTCGGGGCTCAGTTGCACCGCGCCGAAAGGTACAGTTGCACCCGGGTAGGTATGTCCCATTTTGTTGGTGCCGGTAAGCGGGCGCACATAGTCGCAATAACGCTGCCCGAACGAAACCGGACCAAGCAATAACATTGTTAACAGTATTCTTATCATAGAAGCGCGACGGCTGATTGTTGTGCATAAAAGTACTCATTGCTCTTTTACTGTGCCCCGCCCCAAAATGTGAATATCTTTCTTTTATTCGGCGAGAGTTTGGCTCAGTTATTGCGCCTTAGTAAACGGCAGTGCAGGCATTGCGGCCAATATGCCCGTCGTTCCGTGCGCCTTTTTTAAAAAAATGGGAGTTTTTGAACATGATCGGTTGATCCAACTACATGAAAAACAGTTGTTTGTGATTATTTTGGTTATATTCCCGATGGGAGTTTTTTGGGAGTTTCTCCCTTAAACGGGTAGTTTTCTCACCAATAGCCGGTTGGGTGTTTTAAGAAACATTTATGCTAAAATGACAGCGTCGTCTTCGCTATTATTAGGCAAAAACCCTCGTTTTACATATATTTGCTCCCCGGTATGCAAATACGTTTTATAAATTTATTATATTTGTTGATGCTCAGTGTGCTTGTCGCGTCGTGCAACGGATTTGAAAAGATCCGAAAAAGCAGCGATGTGAACTACAAGCTTACTAAGGCCAATGAGTATTATGAAAAGAAAGACTATCAGCATGCCAATATGTTGTACAGGGAGCTGATGCCAATTATGAAAAGCACCCGCAACTACGAAGCTCTTTTCTATAAGTACGCGTACACTTTCTACAATCTGAAGGATTATGTAGAGGCTTCTTACTATTTCAAGAACTTTGCAGAGTATTTCCCTACCAGCAAAGACGTGGAGGAGTGCGAGTACATGAGTGCGTATTGCCTGTACAAATACAGCCCCAAGTCTTCGCTCGATCAGACGAATACCATAAAGTCGCTGGAGGCATTGAAGTCTTATGTGACCCGTTATCCGGATTCGAAACGTGGACCGGAAGCGCAGAAGTGCATCGACGAACTGACCGGTAAAATGGAGACGAAGCAGGCCGATGCCGCTAAGCTTTATTACCACTTAGGCCAGTACAAAGCAGCTACTGTAACCTACAGGAGCCTGATGCGTAACTATCCCGAGTCGACAAAAATGGATGAATACCTTTACATGATCATGAGGGCGAACGTGAAGTATGCAAAGGCAAGTGTTGAAGCAAAACAGGAAGAACGTTATGTGAGCGCTTTAGGTGCGTACAGGGAGTTAAAAGATACTTATCCTAAGTCTTCTTATTTACCGGAGGCGGAGAAATTATACACTGAAACAGATAATAACTTAAAAAAGATAAAGAATGAGCACAAATAGAAGGTCACTTACATCGGTGAATCCGCTGATCGAAACCCGCGATGTGATAGCTCTGAAAGAGAAAACAGGCAATCTGTATGAATCTATCGTAGTTGTGTCGCGTAGGGCAAACCAGATATCGGTAACGATGAAGGAAGAACTGCACCGCAAGCTCGACGAGTTTACCGTGCATGGCGATAACCTGGAAGAAGTGCATGAGAACAAAGAGCAGATCGAGATCTCTCGTATCTATGAGCGTATGGCAAATGCACCTCTGCAGTCGTTCACAGAGTTCAACGACGATCAGGTTTACTACAGGAAGAAGTAATTCTGACAGCGGGTTTTCCCCGTCATAAAAAATACAGAGAAGTTGTATCCATTGGGTGCGGCTTCTCTTTTGTTTTTACACGTCCCGCCTGCATAGATAAATATAATGTGGTCATGGTATTGCGGATTGTGTTTTTCGTGGGTGTTCATGTAATTTGCATGTAAGATGAGTTCAGTAAAAGAGCAGGGTCAGATAGTGGTGCAGGGTGCACGTGTGCACAACCTCAAGAATATTGATGTCAGCATTCCCAAGAACAAGCTGGTAGTGATTACCGGTATCAGTGGCAGCGGTAAGTCTTCGCTGGCATTTGATACTATTTTTGCCGAAGGTCAGCGCCGCTACATGGAAAGCTTCGCGGCATATGCGCGTCAATTTGTTGGCGACCTTGATCGCCCCGATGTGGATAAGATCACCGGACTATCGCCTGTTATCTCTATTGAACAAAAGACCACCAACCGAAATCCCCGCTCCACAGTTGGCACTGTAACAGAAGTGTATGACTTTATGCGTCTACTGTTTGCAAGGATAGCTGATGCCTATTCCTACAACACCGGCAAACAAATGGTGAAGTTCAGTGAGGAGGAGATTGTGGCGCATATTCAGCAAAATTTCAGCGGCCGGAAGATCATGTTGCTGGCACCCATAGTGCGTGGGCGTAAGGGACACTACCGCGAACTATTTGAACAGTTACGCCGACAGGGTTATGTGAAAGTGAGGATAGACGGAGTGGTGCTGGACCTGAAGGAGAAAATGCAGGTGGACCGCTACAAGATACACGACATAGAGCTGGTGGTGGATAGGGTGATAGTACAGGCGGAAAGCAATAGCCGCATGAGCCAAAGCATACAGCAGTGTTTGCAGATGGGGAAGGGGCTTATGTTTGTGGCGGATGTAGAAAAGGACAAAGTGCATCAGTACAGCAAGCAACTGATGTGTGTGGAAAGTGGCATCTCTTATGAGGAGCCGTCGCCCAATACGTTCTCATTTAACTCGCCCTATGGTGCCTGCCCGCGCTGCAAGGGCCTTGGTAAGGTGTATGGTGTGAACATGCAGGCAGTGTTGCCTGATATGAACAAAAGTATCACAGAGGGGGCAATTGCTCCGTTGGGGCTGGAGCGCGACACATGGTCGTTCCAGATGGCAACCACACTGGCAAAGAAGAACAAGATACCACTGGACAAACCGATAAAGGATATACCGCAGAAACAACTGAACCTGTTGTTGTATGGCAACGAGGAGGGTGTGATCACATATGCTGCCGATGATGCCGGTGCGTACGTGGAGAAAGTAGTGCAGCACAATTATGAGGGTATTGTGAACATGGTGCTGCGTTGGTTCAGCGAGACCACATCGGAAGGGGTGCGCACATGGGCGGAGAGCTTTATGGAGCTGAATAGTTGCCCGGAATGTAATGGCGCCCGACTGAAGAAGGAGAGCCTCTTTTTCAGGGTTGATGACAAGAACATTGCCGAGTTATCGGACCTGTCGCTGCAGGAACTTATGGATTGGTTTGTGGGTATAGAGGAGCGATTGAGCAATAAACAACAGGTAATTGCGAAAGATATTCTGAAGGAGATACGCGACCGCCTGCACTTCCTGCTGGATGTGGGGCTACACTATCTCACTATGGATCGCGGTACCCGCACACTTAGTGGTGGTGAGTCGCAGCGCATCAGGTTGGCTACGCAGATAGGCTCGCAGCTGACGGGTATTACTTACATTTTAGATGAGCCCAGTATCGGTCTTCATCAACGCGACAACCAGAAGCTCATCAAGGCATTGAAGAGCCTGCGCGATAGCGGAAACTCAGTGTTGGTTGTAGAGCATGACAAAGACATTATGCTGGCGTCCGATCACCTGATAGATATTGGCCCGGCAGCGGGTTTTCATGGTGGGCGCATAGTGAGTGCCGGCACACCTGCAGAAATTTTGAAGCAGAACACTACTACCGCCCGCTACCTGAATCACAGCCTCAGTATTGAGGTGCCTGCTGAACGCAGGAAGGGAAACGGACATAAGCTGATGAT
>JBIKSN010000138.1:0-8057 GCA_044348585.1 Flavipsychrobacter sp. | reverse complement strand
GACGAACTGCTGCTGAAAATGGACGCGGTGATGACGGACGCACCCGTGGAACCGAAAAAGGAAGAACCTGTAGTCGTGGCGAAGAAGGAAGAGCCGCAACTACCCGTCCTGCCCGACAGGGTGACAGATATGCAGTTTCTGCGCCAGCTGACAGGTGGCAATGCCGAAAAGATGCAGAAATACATCGGTATGTTCCTGGACAATGCGCCCAAACTGCTGGACAGCATAGACAAAGGCCTGGCCGCCCGCGACTTTGGTACAGTGAAGATAGCTGCCCACTCTCTGAAGCCGCAACTGTCTTATATGGGGGTGAAGGAAGACGTGAGCAAGATATTCCTCATAGAGCAGAGCGCAGGCTCATCGGCCCACTACGATGCCATACCGCCGCTGGTTGCCAACCTGAACCGGTTGTGCGCCAAGGCGTTTGAGGAGCTGAAACAGCAATAAGCTCATGTAATGGCGCTTTTTGCCCGAATGTGACGTAGATATTTTGATTTTTGAAAATTTCAATTTACTTTTCTAAACAATTGAAAATTATTTTATGGCAGCTGAACAAAGTAAAAGGTATATTTTTCTGGTGGACGACGAGCCCATTCAGAATGAAATGCTTAAAGATTACATCTCTGAGCGTTTCAGTTACCAGATAAAGACATACGAAAGCGGAGAAACTGCTTTAAAAGATATGCACCTGAACCCTGAAATAGTGGTACTCGACTTCCACCTGAACTCTCACCTGCCCGATGCGCAGAACGGAGTAGAGGTGTTGAAGAGGATCAAAGAACAGTATCCTGCAATACAGGTCATCATGCTTTCAGGCCAGGATAAACTGGAAGTAGCCATCGACAGTATGAAGCATGGCGCCTATGACTATGTGATAAAGGGTGAGACAGCATTCTCTCGCATGGAGAACATACTCAACAACATCAACGAACTCAGCAGCATCAAGGCCGCCAACGAAAACTACAAGCGAGTGATAACTATGCTGTGGGCAGCTATAGCCGGTGTGGCTCTGCTGGGTATGGGTCTGTTGTACATCTTCCGCTAAAAAAAGTGGTGATCATATGACCACCACTTCGTAATAATCTTTCGGATCAAAATATTTCCGAGCTAACGCCTGCAACTCAGCAGGCGTTATGCTTTTATAGATCCTGACGTTGTTATTAAAATAATTCTCGTCGAACCCGTTGAGGATAATGCTGCGCCAGCGGTGCAGTATAGAGAACGGCCCGTCGAGGTCGCCGAGGAGGCCACCCAGCAGGTAGTTCTTCACCAGCAGCAGTTCTTCATCGTCGGCCTGTTCGTTGCACAGCAGTTCCATCTCTTTGTAGATCTCTGTAACTGCAGCTTCCACCACATCTCTGCCGGTCTCGGTATGAATGGTGAGTGAGCCTCCGTTCAGATCGGGAGCAAGGGAGCTATAGATGCCATAAGTATAGCCCTTCTCTTCGCGTATGTTGCTCATTAGCCTGGACCCGAAGTAACCTCCGAACATTGTGTTAAGCACTACCATCGGGGTGTAGTCGGGGTGGTGACGGTTGGGGAACAGGCTCCCTATGCGGATAGCACCCTGCACACCGTTGGGATCGTTGCTGATGCGGTGTTTGCGCTCTGCAGCACTTTGCGCCGCATATTCGATCTTAGTGGTTTCAGCAGGCTTCAGTTGCAGTTTGCCAAAGTTGTCGTTCAGCACCTTCACCTCTGCATCGCCAATCTTACCCCCCATGAAGATCTTCACATCGGCCAGGTTGTAGCATCTGTTGTAGAACAACACTACGTCATCCCGCTTCAGGGCTTCTATCTTCTCCATCCGTGAATACCTGCCGTAAGGATGTTCCTCGCCAAACATGAGTGCGTCTATCTGTTGGTTGGCCACAAACTCGCACTGGCGCAGGTGCACCAGCAACTTCTGTATGGCGTTGCGCTTGTGCAGCTCCAGCTCGGCCTCAGGGTAGATGCTGTCGGTAAGCATCTCTACTACCATCGGCAGCAACTCGGGCAAATGCCTGGTCATGGTGTGCAGCGTTACGGTGGCTTTGTCGTTGCCGGCGCTCACTTTTAGCTGTGCACCATAGAACTCCAGCGCTTCGTGTATCTGCTTAGAGGTGTGCTTCGAGGTTCCGCTCTTCAACAATGCGGCGGCGGCGTGCGCGACAGAGGGTGCCTGCTCGTACCATAGTCCGGCAGGGAAAACCCAGTCTATCTCTACCACGTCCTGCACACCGGCATTGAGCCAGTATAGCGGCAGGCCATTGTCGAGGCTCACTTTGTTGATGGCCGGCAACACGTAGTCGAACTCAACTGCATCGTGTATCGGCGGTGCTATTTTACGATCCATGATCATAGTGTGTTATTTTACGAATAGTGCACGCAATTCACCGGCATCTTCGGCTTTCATTTTTCCGCCCAATATCAATCGCAGCTGACGGCGACGAAGAGCACCTTCAAACATTCTCGTTTCCTCGTCAGTCTCGGGTATCAGCTCCGGTACTTTCCTCGGACGACCATTGGGATCAAGCGCCACAAAAGTGAGGTATGCCTCGTTAGAAAGATACTTGTATTGTGCAGACAGGTCTTCGCCCCACACCCTGAGGTACACCTCCATAGAAGTATTGAAAGAGCGTGTGAGCTTAGCCTCAATGGTGAGTAGATTTCCCAGCTTAATCGGGTTTGCAAAAGACACATTGTCAACAGATGCAGTAACAACCGGGCAACTGCAGTGCTTTTGTGCTGCTATCGCAGCGGCAATGTCCATCCAGTGCATCAGTCGGCCACCCATCAGGTTGCCCAGCGTGTTGGTGTCGTTCGGCAACACCAGTTCCGACATCACAACAAAGGTGTCTTTCGGATTTTTTGCTTTCATCT
Organism: Flavipsychrobacter sp.; assembly: GCA_044348585.1. Taxonomy (GTDB): domain Bacteria; phylum Bacteroidota; class Bacteroidia; order Chitinophagales; family Chitinophagaceae; genus Nemorincola. The sequence goes on along the minus strand of JBIKSN010000138.1, from coordinate 5,195 downwards.
CGGTATTGTTTGAAGCGGCAAGGTATCACTTTGCCTGTTATAAAAATGTTGTTATTTGATCAATTCAATATAGGGCATTATAGTATAGGGCTCTGTGGTGTCAATGTCAAAGTACTGACGATTGAGATTTTCGGGTACGAGCATGTCAAAACTTATGCTGATAGCATCGGGTTTCAGCAGTGCGTCACGTTTAGGATTATCGCCTGAGTCGATGATGCAGAATGTTCTTTGCGGTTGCTCTCCGTTCATCGCCGACATGAGGATACATTCATTGGGCAGCGACCAGTCCAGCATCAGCTTCTTTCGGAGGTCTTTATCGGCATATAACGCCAGCTTGGTGATGCCACGTTTTTTCATTTCTGCAAATACATTTTCCTTGAATTTTGTTCGCCATTCATAGTCTCCGGCGTAGGCGTAAATGTATCCGAGACGTACGACAATAATGACGGCAACTATAAGCGTAGCTATTGCCGGTTTTAACCGAGGAAGATAGTAGAACACAAACGGTATGGAACAAATGATGCTCAACGACATCCACTCACTCTCTATATGGAAGAGAGCAAAGTCAGCATCGTAACCTCCATATGTCAGGCTCATTACTATACCATACCCAATGCATGACATTATTGTCCACACCAGCAATCGTTTATTGCCGGTTTTGTATAGGGACCATAATCCCGTAAGCAGAACAAATATCGCCGGCCAATACAAGAGGAAACATCGCTTGATGAACACCTTGATGACCGGTGTGCTCCAGGAAAGAAGGATGTCTTTGATACTGAAATGTGTGACACCATGTAGCGCGGCACCGTCATAAGGCTGGCTGATGCTGAAGAGAAACTTCGTTGCAATTACTGCTATCAAAAGGGCGCTGTAAATGCCTTTCTGCCGGAGCGGCATCCGCACATCTTCAGTGTTCATCATCAGGAACACCCACAGAAAAACAAAGGGTATTATCACGATAAAATGTGTGGATACCGTTAACGCCGCCAACAAGAAAAAGAGTACATACTGCAATGCATAACTTACCCCTCGTTGCAGCAAATACTTCATTGTGCCTATGGTGAGAAACAGCCAGGCAACTGCCTGGTGGATCTCGTTGTTCGTCCAGTAGTATGATGATGTAACGAACAACAGGTAATACAATGCCATTACTATCGTGAGCCTGTATTGTCGGTATGCGAAAAACAGACAAGAAGAAACGGCCAGATAGAATATATTGAAGCTGAGCGAATAGGCTATGAGGATCGATTTTATCGGCGCGTTCAGTTTCTGCCCGACCAATGGAATCATCTGCGTAACAAATGACCCAAGGCGGTGCTCCTGTATGTAGAATCGTTTATAGTTAAGTACGTTGAAAACAACAAAAGACGCATCGGCAAAAAAAACTCGCTCTCTGAACCAAACTAATGCTCCTACCAGCAAGAGCACCATAGCCACAAGCGCCATTGTTGCCGGACGTTTTAAAGAGCGCTCGTTTGCATCCATTCTGTGGTTGTTTGGTTTTTGAAGGCTACCTGTTTATCACCAGCCGAGTTGTGAAGACCGGCACATTACTCTCGCTGATCATCACATGGTATAAACCTGATAGTAAATAACCTGGCAATGAGATACCGGTTTCACCCTTAACTCCCTCTATTTTACCAACCATCACAGTTCTGCCTGATATGTCACTGACAGTGTATTGATATGGAGCGCTGCCCGGCGTCACAAAATGCAGTTCATTGCATGCGGGGTTGGGGTATACAGCAAAACGCACGCTACTACTCAGAATGTCTGCATCTACCGGGTCCAGCCGTTGATGATGATAAACTACTTTGGTCGGAGTGGAAAACCCGGCATCTTTGTATTGAGCTGTAACCAGAGGTGTTACTTCACCCGTGCGATAGAAGTACTGAGCATAGGTTGTGTCCCGCTTGCCCTGTGTAAGACCCAAAAGGGTGAGGTATACACCCGGGGAAAGGGAACTCCCCATGTAAAAACTGTCGGTTGTGTATATAACCGTCTGCACCTGAAGGACATTAGTATATGGAGATGCTGCACCTGCTGTGTTTTTAACACGCATTTTGCCCCAGCCAACCACGGTATCTTTCCTCACCGTAAAACGCCTTTGGGTAAACTGCTGGTGAGTGAGAGAGAACGCAGAAAGTGACAACTCAAACAGAAGATCTGAAGACAATACAGATTGCCACGTGCTTCCGGCAGTACAAGGGAATGTAATTTTCACCAAGGGTGTAGTATACATACTTGTTTGGCCCGGAATGAAAATTGAGTCAGTTGGACCCGCGGTTATAGAAAACAAGTTGTAGGCGGTATCAAGTATTGTCCCGCTGTATTCAAAAAGTCCTACCGATGTATTGGATTGACTTTTCTTCGCAAGAAATTGATAAGAACCAATTCTCTCAATGCCACTATCTCCATACTGATAGGTCGGAACTGCAACTCTGTAAGCCAACAAGGCTGCCGAACTATCTGTAGCGGATGAAAGGTCCCATATTCCTCCGAGAACGGGGCCCAACGATGGCAATAGAGAACCATAGCTCACTTGACGCAAACTGTCGGTCCCGATCAGGACACCGGGGTAATCGGTTGTGTTAAGCGTGATCTGGCCATGCACTGTCGAAAAAGAACAGCACAAAATGATGATAGCAGTAAATAATCGCACAGAATATATTTTGGAGTAAATATATTTGAAAATCGCTGAACTATAAAATTCTCTGTCGCCAACAAGTATGTCTACTTGCTGAGGTGCATGCTACGCTCCTTATACAACTGCCTGAACCACGGGTCACGCAGATTCTTAATGAACCTGATCGCTTCGCCGGTGCTCTTCATCTCAGGGCCCAGTTCTTTGTTCACATTCGGAAACTTGTTGAAACTGAAGACCGGCTCTTTCACAGCAAAACCGTCCAACTTCTTTTCCATTACAAAGTCTTTCAACTTCTTTTCTCCCAACATTACTTTAGTTGCAATATTCAGATACGGAATGTTGTATGCTTTTGCAATGAACGGTGTAGTGCGGCTGGCGCGTGGATTCGCTTCTATCACGTATACCTTATTGTCCTTAATGGCAAATTGTATATTGATAAGGCCACGTACATTAAGGCGCAATGCGATCTTTTTTGCGATATCGGCCATCTCTTCAACAACCAGCGGACCCAGATTGAAAACAGGAAGCAGTGCGTGGCTGTCGCCGCTGTGAATACCTGCCGGCTCAATGTGTTCCATGATCCCCATTATATGCACCTGCTCACCATCGCATATGGCATCAACTTCTGCCTCCTGACACCTGTCAAGGAAGTGATCTATAAGGATCTTATTTCCCGGCAAATGTTTCAACAGACTCACTACGCTTTTCTCCAGCTCGTCATCGTTGATAACGATGCGCATGCGTTGCCCGCCCAATACATAAGATGGGCGAACAAGAACAGGATAGCCAACTTGGTTGGCCACTTCTATGGCCTCATCGGTTGTGTATGCTGTACCATATCGTGGATACGGTATATTCAACTCCTTCAGTGTATCGCTGAACCTGCCGCGATCTTCGGCAATGTCCATGTTGTCAAAAGAGGTGCCAATGATCCTGATGCCTTTTTCGTGTAGCCTTTTCGCAAGCTTTAAAGCCGTCTGCCCACCCAACTGAACGATGACGCCATCCGGCTGTTCGTGTTCTATTATCTCCCACAGATGCTCCCAGTTCACCGGCTCAAAGTAAAGCTTGTCTGCAATATCGAAGTCGGTTGAAACTGTCTCAGGGTTGCAGTTCACCATTATAGACTCGTAACCACATTCGCGGATTGCCAGCAGGCCATGCGTGCAGCAGTAGTCAAACTCAATGCCCTGGCCAATGCGGTTGGGGCCTGAGCCCAAAACAATGATCTTCTTTTTATTGCTGACAATGCTCTCGTTCGAAAGCACCTCGCGTGGCGATGATTGTGGCTTGTTTTCAAAAGTGCTGTAGTAATACGGAGTCTTTGCTTCAAACTCTGCACTGCAGGTATCCACCATTTTGAATACCCTCGTTATCCCGAGTGCCTTTCGGAATTCGTATACTTCCTCATCCGAGCAATCGCTCAGCAGATCTGCTATCTGTTCATCACCAAAGCCCATCTTTTTTGCTTCGCGCATCAAAGACTCAGGCATTTTGTCAAGGTGTTTTATTTTCCTGATCTCAGTTTCCAGGTTCACAATGTCCTGGATCTGGTATAAGAACCAACGGTCTATCTGCGTCAACTCGCGGATCGTTTTTATAGATACGCCGGCTGCCATGGCCTCCTTGATCCTGAAGATCCTATCCCAGGTCGGGCGCTTCAGCGTATCTATCAACTCTTCCGGCTTCAGCCTGCTGGTACTAATAAATGAAAGACCCGTCGCATTATTTTCAAGACTCTGGCAAGCCTTTTGCAACGCTTCCGGAAACGTACGTCCAATGGCCATCACCTCTCCCACAGATTTCATCTGCAAGCCCAGTGTGTCATCAGCACCCTTGAATTTGTCAAAGTTCCACCGTGGCATTTTCACTATCACGTAGTCAAGTGCAGGCTCAAAGTATGCTGAAGTGGTTTGCGTGATCTGGTTACTCAGCTCGTCGAGCGAGTATCCTATCGCCAGTTTCGCTGCTATCTTGGCTATCGGGTATCCGGTTGCTTTCGAGGCCAGGGCCGATGAACGACTTACACGCGGATTGATCTCGATCGCTATGATCTCTTCTGTTTCAGGATTCAACGCGAACTGTACGTTACATCCTCCTGCAAAATTACCCAGATCACGCATCATACGAATGGCTGTGTTCCTCATCAACTGGAACGCCGTATCGCTTAGTGTCATTGCAGGCGCCACAGTTATGCTGTCGCCGGTGTGAATACCCATCGGGTCAAAATTCTCAACGGTACATATGATCGTTACGTTGTCCTTCATATCCCTCAACAACTCTAACTCAAATTCTTTCCAACCCATCACTGCCTTCTCAACCAGCACTTCATGTATGGGTGATGCAGTGAGACCTCTTTCCAGAGCACCATCCAATTCTTCCTTATTGAAGACTATTCCTCCACCGGTTCCGCCAAGGGTAAATGAGGGCCTGATAACAAGCGGTATCCCGATCTCTTGAGCAAACTCTTTCCCTTCCAGCAAAGAATTGGCGGTTTTTGCGGTAGCAACAGGTACTCCAAGTTCTATCATCCATTTGCGGAATA
>JBIKSN010000137.1:0-8071 GCA_044348585.1 Flavipsychrobacter sp. | reverse complement strand
AGATCTATGACTACATATCCTATACGGTTGTTGATCGTATCTGCATATACGGGAATGTAGGACAGGTAGGAATGCTTGTCTGGCATGGACTCTTTGTAGAACAGGTAGGGCGAGGGTGTGGGCACCGATTCGTTCTTGTCAAAGAGGAAAGAATAGTAGTCGGTTGAATCGGAATTATAGAGTGCTTTGCCTTCACTGTCGTAAAGGTACACGCCCGCATCATAGGATGCGGCAGCACCCTTGAGGTACATGGTATCGAAACGGCGTCCGATCACTTTGCGCAGTTGTGCATCGGGTTCGTAAAAGAAGGTCTTTAGTGCGGCATCGGTAGTAATATTATTGATGGTCTTGTCGAACGTATATTCAAGGACGTTATCGCGGTGTGGAGCAAGGCGCTGCTCTACGAATGCCTTACGACTTTCTTTCTCTTTGTAGGCGCTGAAATACTGAAGCACTGCGGTGCAGAAAGTGCAGATGAAGAGCGCCCAGAAGATCATCTGAGGTTCGAACAGATCGGAAACAAGTGTCAGTTTGGGTATGTCCAGCAGAACAATGAACAACAATAGCCAGCCCAGGAGTGACCAATGGAAGAGATCGTTGTAATGACCACTGAGTGCAAGGAACGCAGCACCGGTGAGCGCGGTGAGCAGGTACTTCCTCCCTTTATCCGGAACAAGTTGCCTGAGCTGGAAGTTGAACAGGTAGATGATCATGCTTGAAATGCCGGTGATGATGCAGATGACCAGCAAGCCCAGGATCGTATAGATATCGATAGAGTAGAAACGGCTAACATCGAACGAGATGGAGGAGTCGAGTACGAGACTGCGCACAAGTGTAACATATAACAGCAGGTACGAGATCATGACGGCAACCAACAGGAATGGTATCCATGCCCGCATTCGGCTGTTCTGCATGCGCTCGAAATAGGTTTTGTAGGGTGTGTGCCGAGTAACAAATACCACCAGCCAAAGGATGCAAAGGGTGTTGATGAAGAGATCACCGAAGGACGATAGGTACACACTGGAGGCGTACAGCTGCGGCGAGAAGAACATAAGCGTATCCAGATTGAAGGGCACGCCGAACAGATATAGATAGACACGTATAGTGATGATGACCAGCAGGGTAGCAATAAAGCCGGTGAGCGAAGACCGGTTCCTGGTGAGGTGAATGATCATGAGGTGTATCCACGAGATACTGGCCAGCAGCGCGGCTAACAACATGACAATGAAAAACAGATCGGGCACCCATTTCTGCACATCCTGAATGTTGAAAAGGAGGTGGAACGCCGGGGAATTGTCTTTTGCTGCGATGGTATAAGCACCCGGCGCGGGCAGATTGGGCGGTATAATGCGGGTATTGACCGGAATGAGATCGGAAGCGATGAACTGAGACTTCAGGTAGTCGTTCTCAACAGGGTAGGATGCCAGCACCGGATAGAGTACCACTAATATGCGGTTGCCCGGCGGCATTTCCAACAAACGCCTTACATACACACCGCGGTCGGTACGCAGCAGGTCTGATCCATATTCAGTACTGTCGGACGGGGTGGGTAATATGGTATTGGTATTCCAGAATTTCAGTGTGTTGTTATCGTAGGCGAATACGTAGAACGGAAGATCGCAGATGTAGTTTACATCGGCAGCGGGCAGGCCACCATCAAAAAGTTTGCTGACCTTGGCTGTATCTCTAAGAAAGAGATCGAATGCGTTCTCCCGGTTCTGCAGGTCGGTTGTAACTGCGCGCGCCATTCTTTCCGGCAATGCTTCCTGCCTGTGGATATGGTAATAGTAGCCATTGATGCTCCAAAGGAGCAAACAAAGCAGCAGCCATCCCCAGTATGGATATCGCCTGAACATTTTCTACTTGTGTTCCTCGTGTTTGGCCCGGTTCCAGAGTTCGTCCATTTCTGCCAGCGTCATATCGTGCAGCGACTTGCCTTGTGCCCCGGCCAGTTCCTCAATACGTTGAAACCGCCTGATGAATTTCTTGTTGGTTCTTTCCAGCGCATGTTCGGGATCGACCTTGATGAAGCGGGCATAGTTGATCAACGCGAACATCACATCGCCAAACTCCTCTTCAATATGCTCCTTATTGCCGCTCTCAACCGCCTCGTACAGTTCCTGTATCTCCTCGTCAACTTTCACGCGTACCTGATCGGTATTGTCCCATTCGAAGCCCACCTGTTTCGTTTTCTCCTGCAGGCGCAGCGCCTTCATAAGGGCAGGCAGCGATGGCGGCAGGCCCGAAAGAATAGACTTCTTGCCTTCCTGCTGTTTCAGTTTCTCCCAGTTCTGCTTCACCTGAGTTTCGTCCTCTACCTTCAGTGTGCTGTATATGTGCGGGTGACGGCTCACCAGCTTGTTGCACACGCCCTCTATCACTTCATCAAGCGTGAACTGACCCTGCTCTTTGCCTATGCGGCTGTAGAACACAATATGCAGCAACATGTCGCCCAGTTCTTCCTTAATGCCTTTCCAGTCTTCGTTAGATATGGCATCGGTTAGTTCGTACACCTCCTCCAGTGTTTGCTGGCGCAGGGTATGTATAGTCTGCTTCTTGTCCCAGGGACAATTCTCGCGCAGCTCGTCCAGAATGGAACGCAGCCGGTTGAATGATTGTGAATATTGCATGGTATTGCGCAGGTGGAGTGAATTCACCTAAAGTTAGAGATTGTTTTCGGGATTGCCGATAAAGGAGCTATTGTTCGCCCCATTTGTAGCTGTTTGTATCGACGCCCGCCAGTTGCAGCACCCGATGCACTACCGTGAGAGCGGTTTCCTCAATAGTTTGTGGCTTGCTGTAGAATGAAGGCGTTGCGGGGCAAATGATGCCGCCTGCCTCAGTAACGGTTGTCATATTGCGCAGGTGCACCAGGTTGTAGGGTGTCTCGCGAACGACACATATAAGTTTGCGGCGCTCTTTGAGCATCACATCTGCGGCACGGGTAATGAGGTCGTTGCTGATGCCGCCGGCAATGCGCCCAAGGGTGCCCATGCTACACGGACAGATGATAAGGGCGGAAAAGGATGAACTGCCCGAGGCGAATGGCGCCATAAAGTCGTTCTTATGCCATACTTTGAACGGCAGGTCTTTGTAGGTAGTATCCCCAAGTTCATGTTCCCATACAATTCCGGCATTGTCGCTCATCACGATGTCGGTGTGGACCGCCGGACTTAATTTTGCCAGCTCATTGAGCAGCAGTTTTGCATATATCGATCCGCTCGCCCCTGTTACTCCTACTGCTATTCTGGTCATAAAATTTCTTGAATGAGGCAAAACTAAAGGGAATCTTTGTAAATTTGTTTTTAAATAAATCCATATATGAAACGAGTTTTGTTGTTTGTCATGGCGTTTTGGAGTATTGCTCCCGTTGCAATGGCAAAAAAAGACCCTAAAGGAGGCACCGGAACCCCGGGTGCCGAGGAGATCCATTGGATCACCTCGATAGACGAATTGCAGCGCAAAATGGCGCAACAGCCCAAGAAAGTGCTGGTGGATATGTACACAGGATGGTGCGGATGGTGCAAGAAGATGGATGCCGATACCTACACCAATCCGGCACTGGTGAAGTATGTGAACAACAACTATTATGCAGTGAAGCTGGATGCGGAGCGCCAGGATACTATCAATTTTCAGGGACGTTCGTTCTTCTTCGCGCCTGAGTACAGGGCAAACGGCTTCGCGCTGGAGCTGCTGAAAGACTACCTGGCAAAGGGAGGGCAGATGTCTTATCCGCAAACGGTATTCATGCTGGAGAATTTCCAGTCGCCTACACCCGTACCGGGCTACCGCACAGTGGCGGAGATGGAGATGTTCCTCACGTACTTTGGCGACAATGCTTACCGCCGCCAGCCGTGGGACCAGTATTCTAAATCGTTTGTTTCAAGATGGAGCAAGGGTCAGGCGGCACCAACGGGCGCACCTGCTGGTCACTAATTCCTAGAAAGGCACACATTAAAAGCGAGAGAGGGTACTGCAGTACCCTCTCTCGCTTTTATGAACTTTCTTTTCTATTTCAGATCGGGGTAGATGTATTTCATATCCGAAGCAAAGTACTTGCAGGCACTGCGCAGGCCACATTCGTTGCACTTGGGCTTGCGTGCCAGGCACACATAACGGCCGTGCAGTATGATCCAGTGGTGGGCAATGGCCAATAGGTCCTGCGGAATGTTCTTCACCAGTTGCTGTTCGGCCTGAAGCGGTGTTTTGGCATTGGTGGTAAGACCGATGCGCGCCGACACCCTGAACACATGTGTGTCCACAGCCATGCTCGGCTTTGCAAACACTACCGATACAATAACGTTGGCGGTCTTTCGGCCTACGCCCGGCAACAGCACCAGTTCTTCAATCGTATCCGGTACTTCGCCGCCGAATTTCTCCAACAACATATTGGCCATGCCTATGAGGTGGCGTGTTTTGTTGTTGGCAAACGTGACGCTACGTATAAATGGTTCCACCTCTTCGAAGGTGGCCTTTGCCAGTTTCTGCGGCACCGGATATTTTTCAAAGAGAGCCGGCGTCACCATGTTCACCCTTTTATCGGTGCATTGGGCAGACAGTATCACCGCCACCAGCAACTCATAAGGGTTGGTGTAATGAAGTTCGGTTTCAGCGTTCGGCATGTTCTGCTGAAACCAATCTATCACAAAGGCATACCGCTCTTTCTTTGTCATGTTCGTTATCAGATCATGTACACTACAAGGCCATCGCGCAGCTTAGGCTCGAACCAGGTGCTCTTCGGAGGCATTACGTTTCCGCTGTCGGCAATATCGAACAGTTGTTGGATGCTTACCGGATAGATAGAGAAGGCCACTTCCATATCGCCGCTGTCTACGCGGTGCTGCAGCGAGCCCATACCCCTGATGCCGCCCACAAAGTCGACACGCTTATCCGTACGCTGGTCTTTGATGCCCAGTATCTTATCGAGCGCGTTGTTGCTGAGGATGGTCACATCCAGTATGCCGATAGGATCGGTAGTGTAGGTGCCCGGTTTTGAAGTGAGTTTGTACCATGTGCCGCGCAGGTACATGCCAAAATCGCGTGGTTGTGCGGGTTTGAATGGATCTTTACCATGAACCGATACCTCGAAGTCGGCCTTGAGGCTTTCTATGAGTTGTTCCGGTGTCAGTCCGTTCAGGTCTTTTACTACCCTGTTGTAGTCGAGTATCTTGCACTGGCTGGCAGGGAAGATGCAGGTAACAAAGGAGTTGAATGATTCATCTCCGTCAACAGAGTAGCCGTTGTCGCGCATTTCTTTGCACACCTTTGCGGCTGATGCTGCACGGTGGTGACCATCGGCAATGTAGGTGCACGGAACATCGTTGCCGAAGTTGTGCGTGATGGCAGCCACCTTGGCATACTCATCCATCACCCAGAATATGTGGCGGATGCCGTCTTCAGCAACAAAGTCGTACTGAGGAGCGTGTTCCTTTTTCCATGTTTCAATGATGCTGTCCACGCTTTCGCAATCGTTGTAGGCGATAAACACAATGCCTGTTTGCGCACCGGTGGCAGTGATGTGATCTATACGGTCTTTCTCTTTTTCGGGACGGGTGAACTCGTGCTTCTTGATGATGCCGTTGTTGTAATCGTCGATAGAAGAGCCGCATACAAGGCCGGTCTGTGACCTGCCGTCCATTATCAGTTCGTAGATATAGTAGCAAGGCTCTGTATCCTGACTCAGGATACCGTCTTGTATCATCTGATCCAGATTCTCCTTTGCCTTCTCATATACCTGCGTTCCGTGTACATCTATATTGTCGGGCAAGTCTATCTCTGCACGGGTCACGTGGTAGAAGTTGTACGGGTTTTTCCTGAATTCACGTGCTTCAGCCACATTTACTACGTCGTAAGGAAGAGTGGCCACTTGTGCAGCCAGTTCTTTTGAAGGCCTCAGGCCCTTGAAAGGAGTGATCTTTGCCATTGCTATCGATTATATCTTGTATTTCGCGGTGCAAATTACCAATATTGCCCCAACCGAGCAATTCGGGCGAAAATGACCTACAGCCACTTTTTACGCCTGAACCACAGGTAGATGATGATGGTGACAACCGCCATTGTTGCCAGGGTGAGCGGATACCCCCATTTCCAGCCCAGCTCGGGCATGTTGTGGAAGTTCATGCCATAGATGCCTACAATGAAGGTGAGCGGCATGAAGAATACCGAAAAAATGGTGAGCACTCTCATGGTCTCGTTGGTGCGCTGAGAGGATATGTTGAAGTAAATGTTGAGCAGGTGATTGGCGTTCTCAGACATGGAGTCGTGAAGGCTCTTTTGTTTCACATACAGGTCGCGGGCATCCCGCGTGTAGGCGTTACCGCCGGCGGGTGGGTCTATTTTGTCAACAATATCGTGGGTGAGCAGCAACAAGCGGCGGATCACATCGGTTTTCCGCTTGATGAGGTACAGACCTTTCAGCAAAGACACCTTTCGCGCGGTGAGGAATACTTGAGTCTCGTAATACTCAATAAGATCGGTGAGTTGTTTGCCGGGTTCGTCGTAGGTGTTCAGTCCGGTCTTTACAATCTCAACTAACACCTGCTGTGTGGTGTGGCAGTCGGTATCAGATAGCAGTACTTCGGCTTTTTGTGTGAGCGCGCTTATGGGGTTTCGATGAATAGTGATAATGAACTTCTCTGAAGTGAAGATGGCGATCTTGTTCGTGAGCTCCTGCACGGTGTCGGCGTCTTTGTCTACGGCATAATACACGCGGAGTATGATGAAGGTGTAATTCTTCAGCTGTTCGTACTTGGGCAGGTGACCGGGCTGCATGCAGTCCAGCACCGACTCTTCGTGCAGGCCGTATTGGCGGGCTACCTGCCACAGTTCATTGGCCTGCGGATCGGTGATGTCGATCCATTCATAACCGCAATTCTTACCTTCAGTCAGGTTTGTTACCATACAGTAGTCGTCCTGCAATTGTTGCAGCGTATGTAAATATACCACGCGGTGGATGATAAATAGCTATGGGATCAGTTCATTTTTGGCTAATTTCATAGACTCAATCTGTACCGATATGTCACTCCTGTTTACTCCTCTGCGCATCCGATCTGTCGCATTCCGCAACCGCATTGCCGTGTCGCCCATGTGTCAGTATTCGGCAACTGACGGTATGGCCAACGACTGGCACCTGGTGCACCTGGGCAGCAGGGCCGTGGGTGGTGCGGGGCTGGTGGTGGCCGAGGCTACCGCCGTGACCCCTGAGGGGCGCATATCGGCCGGCGACCTTGGCCTGTGGACCGATGAACAGATAGCGCCGCTGGGGCGTATCGCAGCCTTCATAGAGGCTCAAGGCGCGGTGCCGGGTATTCAGCTGGCACATGCAGGCCGCAAGGCCAGCCTCACAGAACCGTGGAACGGCGACACACAATTGCCGGCAGAACAGGGCGGCTGGGCGATGGTAGCTCCATCGGCAATTGCCTATGCGGCCGACAGAGCCACGCCCCGCGCGCTAACGGTGGCGGAGATACAGGAACTTGTGCGGGCATTTGGCACTGCTGCACGGCGGGCACTGCAGGCAGGTTTTAAGGTGGTGGAGCTACACGGGGCACATGGCTACCTTATTAACGAATTCCTTTCTCCCCTCAGTAATACCCGTACCGATGAATACGGAGGCACGTACGAGAACCGGATCCGTTTTTTGCTGGAGATCATACAGGAGGTACGCAAGGTGTGGCCGTCTGATCATCCTTTGTTCCTGCGTATATCGGTATCCGACTGGCACCCCGACGGCTGGACGGTAGATGACTCGGTACGACTGGTGCCCATTGTAAAGGAACTGGGTGTGGACCTGATAGACTGCTCGTCGGGCGGCAATGTGGCCGATGTGAAGATACCTGCGGCCCCCGGCTATCAGGTGCCGTTTGCCGCTGCGGTGCGCGCCGCAGGCATACCCACGGGTGCTGTGGGCATAATAGTGAAGGCCCAGCAGGCAGAAGAGATATTGGAGGCGGGGCATGCGGATATGATATTTATTGCGCGCGAGTTTTTGCGCGACCCCTACTTTCCGCTGCACGCAGCTGCCGATCTTGATGATGACGCGCTGCCGTGGCCGGTGCAGTATGAGCGGGCA
>JBIKSN010000135.1:0-8123 GCA_044348585.1 Flavipsychrobacter sp. | reverse complement strand
AACGCGCACCTAGACTGCGTAAAGATAAATAAGTTCTTTAAAAACCAAAAGATTTTGAAAAAAAATCGATTCCAAATCGTAAAAAAACGTGAAAAAATACCTCCTTACATTCTAAATTCAGGTGGGAACGGCATAACAACTTAAAATAAATAATTATACTGAAGATGAAAAAAGAATTTTATCTAAGTATATATTTTCATAATGCACTCACTCAAAAAACGTAAATTGAGTGCTTACTCGTTAACAGTTTGTAAAAGACGAAACGGCAATGAATTCTGCAGTGAAGGCTACCGTTTAGAAAACATGAAACCTAACGTTGTAAACGCATAAAATGACGCAAGACAGTTGCTCCTTTGTCCTCATCTGAGATGTAATCTAAAACGATAAATTATTGAACCACATATCCATTAGAGCTGTATTGACCGTTTATCGAGACAAAATCTCCATCGATACCAAACAATATGCAGAACGAGTATTATTGCTATATTGCAGCATTCTTTGACCCATCCAGGATAATAAATATCACAGCGACACAGAGATGCTTAAAGTAGGAGTTTTTGGTGCAGGCCACCTTGGGAAAATTCACATCGGACAATGGCAGCAGATTGGCAATATAGAATTGGCGGGCTTTTATGACCCGGATGACAAACAAGCAAACTCCGCGGCCACAGAGTATGGAATCAGAAGGTACACGGATATTGAAGAACTGATAGCTGCATGTGATGCGCTGGACATAGTGTCTACAACCACCACCCATTACGAGATCGCGAAAAAATGTATCCTGCACGGGAAGCATGTTTTCATAGAAAAACCCCTGGCGAACACGCTGGAAGAAGGCAGGGAGCTGGTGAATCTGGTAAAGGAGGCGAATGTAAAGTGCCAGGTAGGCCACGTAGAAAGGTATAACCCGGCATTTATGGCACTTGGCGAACAACACATGCAGCCAATGTTCATTGAGGCGCATCGCTTAGCACAATTTAACCCTCGAGGTACCGATGTATCGGTGATACTGGACCTGATGATACACGATATAGACATCGTGTTATGTCTTGTAAAATCGCCTGTAAAAAGGATCTCGGCCAGTGGTGTTGCCGTACTCAGCGAAACAGCTGACATAGCGAATGCAAGAATAGAATTTGATAATGGGTGTGTTGCCAACCTCACATCGAGCAGGATATCGCTGAAGAAAATGCGGAAAATGCGCTTGTTCCAGCGCGACGCATACATAGGGGTGGACTTTCTTGAAAAGAAAACAGAGATCATTAAACTGAAAGACGGAGACGCACCTGAAGAGTTGCTGGACCTGCCGATAGAGTTAGCGAACGGAGAAAAAAAGATCATATCGGTTCAGTTGCCTGAAATAGCCTCGATCAATGCGATACGAACAGAATTGGCTGAATTTGCTGCTGCGGTTCTGGAAGATAAGCCTACCCGTGTATCGGTGTACGATGGCTACCAGGCAATGGATGTAGCTCATCAGATATTGAAGAAGATGAGCCTGCACAACGAACAACACAATGTTTAACATTTTTTTGCGTTTACTAGATATACAGTTCGGATATGCTTAAAACCTACTATCAATATATCGTCGGCATCTTCCTTACCGCCTTGGCAGTGTGGAATTCGGGCTGTAACATCATAAACCCGTCTGAACCTGTGGCAACACATGTCCGGATAGACTCCTTTTCATTTGAGAATGGTGCCAGACATGACATCCGGTATGCATGGGTGTATTACAACAATAATCCGGTTGGCGCGTTCGACCTTCCGGCGACAGTACCAATAATCGCTTCCGGTAAAGGTACGTTACAGATAGCTCCCGGCATTCCGATCAATGGTCGGGGAGAACGACCGGTTGCTTACCCTTTCTTCAGAATCTACACTACAGAATTGGATTATGTGCCGGGCAAGGTACAAACCGTATCTCCAACTACCGGATATTACGACTCAGTGAAATACACTGTGATCTCTGAATTCGAGGGAGGGATCACCAAATTCGCAAAATATTTTGGCACTACTACGATCACGACTACGTCGGTGGATTCGCTAAAATTGGATGGCACCGGAACAGGATTGGTGCTCCTTCCATCGCCAGCCGACAGTTCTCTTGACAGCACAAGAACATCGTTCAAAGTACCTGAAGGTGCGGCTTTCATAGAATTTGAATACAAGTCATCTGTGAATCTGCAAGTCGGCATACGTGGTATTCTTGCGAACTCCCTAATTACTGACATAGAAGGATGGGGTGTGTTGCCGAGCCCGACATGGAAGAAGTTCTACATCAACATCACATCTTTCGTCAACAAGTATCCGGGCGGCGATTACTACCTATACATTAAGACCTCGGTCCCTTCAGGACAGACAAGCGGAAAGTTATTGATCGACAACATAAGACTTGTTACATTCTGATCTGATGCGCCTTGACCAACACAAAAAGAACGCCATCAGGCAACTGGCCGCGCTAGACTATATAGCCGCCGCGTTGGCGTGGTTCTGCTTTTGGGTTTACAGACAACGTTTCCTTACCGGGGCGGACTACTTATCGTGCCTGAACAACTTTCATACCCGCGACTATTTCAACGTATTGCTCGTTGTACCTGTTGGTTGGTTGTTTGTTTATCTGCTTTCGGGCACCTACTTCGACCTTTACAGAAAGTCGCGTCTAAATGAAATAAACCGAACGCTGATATCGTGTATAATAGGCTGCATCACCGTTTCGATCATCGTTTTCGGAGACGACACCGGCAACTACTCCTACTTCATGAATACGATCAGCCGCTACCTGCTGATACATACTTCATTTGCGCTTACCTTCAGGCTGGCTATCCTTTATAAGGTGAAACGCAACCTTGTTACCGGCAAGGTTGGCTTTAATACACTGGTAATAGGCGGCAACCAACAAGCCATCAACATATACAAACAGGTTCTGGAAAACCCGAAAGCTCTGGGCAATATCTTCAAAGGTTTCATCTACTCTAACAAAGAGGCAAGCAACGGAATGACCAAATACCTGCCTCAACTGGGAGACCTTTCGCAACTTGAAGAAATTATAGACCAACACAAAATAGAGGAGGTAATTGTAGCTGTGGATTCGTCGGAACACCATTTGCTGGAGAACATCCTGACCCGCCTTTCCTACAGGCCGGTAGTGGTAAAGGTGCAGCCTGACAACTACGACATCATATCAGGGTCAGTCAAGACGAGCAATGTTTATGACGCTGTCCTGATCCACATTCACCCAGACCTGATGCCGGACTGGCAACGCGTTTGTAAACGAATGCTGGACATTATAGTTTCGGCGATGTCGCTTGTAGCCCTTCTTCCGTTTCTGATCTTAACGGCAATCATGGTCAAACTTTCGTCGAAGGGTGGTGTAATCTATAAGCAAGAACGTATAGGACTGTTCGGGCGACCATTCTATATCTACAAGTTCCGCTCCATGTATCTCGAAGCCGAAAAGGCTGGCCCTGCACTTTCCAGCAAGATGGACCCACGAATAACACCTTGGGGACGCACTATGCGCAAATGGCGTATTGACGAGCTACCGCAATTCATCAACATACTTAAAGGCGATATGTCGCTTGTGGGCCCACGCCCTGAAAGGAAGCACTATATAGACCTGATCAGCGAAAAACACCCCCATTACAAGTATCTGCACAAAGTAAAACCCGGACTCACGTCATGGGGCATGGTGCAATTTGGATATGCTGAGAACATCAATGAAATGATAGAGCGCATGAAATATGATCTCCTTTACATTGAGAACTGCTCTCTGGCATTAGATGTAAAGATCATTCTTTACACATTTATTGTGATCTTCCAGGGAAGAGGTAAATAATAGAGCAAATGGCAGAAAGACCAAAAGTCAATCTAACGCTAACAATTACCGACAAGTTGATCAACAAACTGGCGTGGGTGGTCTTTATTGCTACATGGGTACTGCCTATTATTATGCTGCAAAATTTGCCTGAAATTATCCCGTCCCATTTTAACGGCGACGGCAAGGTGGACGGGTACAGCGGGAAGTTTTCGGTACTGATCCTACCGGCAGTTTGCACGTTTGTGTATTTGCTGCTGCACGTAGTGGGGATGCACCCTGACAAACTAAATTACCCTGTAACAATTACAGGGGAAAACGCCGAAAAACAGTACAGGACTGCAACAAGGGTATTGCGGACCCTGAAACTAACTGTAAGTCTTCTCTTCCTGTTAATTGAAACAGAAGTGATCTTTCCGTGGGTTAGAGAACACGTAGGGTTATGGATACCCGGGATAGGCATATTCATGATAGCGGCACCGGTCAGCTACCAGATATTCTCATCGATGCGAAACAAATAGGCGGGGCTCTACTCAAGCAGAAATGATGCGTTAGCCATAGGGACACCATTAACGGAAACAGCAATGCGATGCACACCGGGATAGTGTTTACGAGTGGTCATATCGGCAAACGACTGTTTACGGTTGAAATTAATCGCCTGCCCTGCCTTGAATTCCCCTTCTGTTATCTGAAAAACCTTTTCGCTGAATTTATCATAGGCTTTAGCGTAGGTAACAACATATTCAAGCCGAAGTGGACCATTATGATTGTGGTTGGTTCTGAGCTGAAATGAGAAATGTAAAGTATCACCGATGCGGATATTCCGACTGCTCAATTTCAACTCTTCAACACGGCATCCCGGTGAAGTTGTGAGTCCGAATAGGGCCAGTGCTGCCGGATCGGCCTTTTTCAACAAGTTGCGGCACGCATGCCGTATAAGACGGTCGGTATCGGTGCTACTACCCTTCCAGCGACCGGCTATGCTGAGAACAATATCGGGATGGTCTTTTGCAATATCGTTAAGGTTATTGGCCACACTCCTGCGTACAAAATCAGACGGATCGTCTTTCAGACTTTCGAGAATGGGCAGGATCATTGACGGGTCCTTCTTAAAACGCGGCAATGCTACTCCCCATGGCAATCGGGGCCGACATCCCTCGCTTGCCAACCTTCGCACCGATGGATGGCTGTGTTTTGTCCACTTCAACATTTCGCCAATTGTTTTTTCGGTGTATTTTATCAAGAAAGAGCGAATCGCAAACTCGCAGCTACTTAACCGTGTGAGTACTTCCATTGCACGAAGTGACTCATCGGGATATTCGACACCATACAAGGCGACAAAACCAGGAAGGAAGATATACTCAAATGTATTCTCCCGGCCAGTACGATCCATTACAGCATTTGCGAATGCCACAACGACAGTAATATCTTTACGGAAGTCTCCCGACAAAACCTGGTGCAGGGCAGTGCTGAGCCTGTCGACCCGTTGTTTAAGCTCAAGATCGTCCCAACCTGCTGCCATAACAGCTGTCACAAAATCCTCGTCACTGAACGAAGGCAATACATCCTTGGCGATGCCTGCAAAATGTATGGCAAATTTGCGATCGTACATGTACTTGAGTGGCTCCATAACTACTGTGCTTACATCGCTTTATTTTCCGGCTTTACGTCTGATCTTAGACGCATAATCGGGAGCGACACTATAGCCCAATTTCTGCGACATATCCATGTAGTACCACGCCCTCGCCGGATCACGGAGTGAATCGTATGCGACGCTGAGATTGTATGAAGCGGACTGCTGCACATCTTTTGAATTCATTTTCACCGCCACTTCCCAATCCTTTACGGCAGCGGGCAAGCTACCGACACCGAAATGGGCGCAACCTCTCAAGAAATAGTAGAACGGATTCGTGGTATTCAGCTTCAAGAGCATATTGTACTGTGCTATAGCGCGTGCATATTGCTGTTTCTGAACGAGCTCATCACTGATCGTCGCAAGGGTACGCTCAGCGTTTACCGGATCTGACGCAAGCGAAAATACATACTGCCTGAAAGCAGCAGACGTATCACCTGAAATGACCAACGCCATGGCAGAATCGAGATGCGCCCTGTAGCTACCAGTGACGGGCTGCGACTGACCGCCTGGAAGGTTATTCTTCATGGCACTGAGCACAGCGATCTTCTCCATGTTAGCCTTTACTTTATTATCGGCGGAGCGTAGTGTCACCAATACCTCATAATCCTGCATGGCCTTGTCGTATTCGCCAATGCTAAAGTAGTGATGCCCGCGCCACTTATAAGACAGCAGCGCACGCATGGGATATTGTTCAATCGCATCGGTATGCAGGGTTTCAGAATTATGCCATACTCTGGTTCGTGCAGTACACATGACAGCATATCCGGCAGACACGACCACCAACAACGCGGTTACCAACAAACGTCTTGATGGCAAACGTTGCACGAGATCGGCTAGCACGTAGAAAAGTGGAAATAAAAGACCGATGTACGCGACATAGGAATACCTATCGGCCATTATAGCAGAACCGACTGAAATGAACTGTAGCACCAATACAAGATTCAACACAAAAAAACCGACGCCGAAAACAACAATTCGCGTATAGCGACTCCCGGCCCTCACCAACACTACTACGGGGAGGGTAACAATCAAAACTGAAAGAAATGGCGCGACGTAAAAAATCAAGGGTAGAGAGCCATCTATAAACCTGTAGGGATAGGGATAAAATGTTGAGAGGCCGACAGGCACAAAGAACTTCGCAACATACATTACAAACCCATATCCGGCATACATCACACGCTCTGAAATGGACAATACGCCAAAAGAAGCCACCGCGCCGGTGCGGTGTTGGGTGTAAAAGGCAGCGGCACCGAACGCAAACGAGGTAAGAAGGAACAAAATCTTTGAGCGCAGATCCGGCAACCCTACCCTACCATTCAGCAGGTAGTCTAGCGCCAACAAAGCCAGCGGAAACGTAACTGCCATAGGCTTGGACAGACAAGACAGCACAAACAACGCGTAAGTGAGCCAAAGCAATTTGGCTGACCGGTTTTCCAGGTAGCGCAAATAGGTAAGTAGACCCGAAATATAGAACGCGGCATACAAGACATCTTTCCTTTCTGATATCCACGCTACTGACTCGACATGCATAGGGTGAACTGCAAACCACAAGGACCCAAAGAACGCCATAAACAGAGCTGCACCTTCTGAAAGCGACAAGCGTAATGCCAGCCTGAAAAATAACGTAAACACCAGCCATGCGTTAATTGCATGGATCAGGATGTTGGTGAGATAGTATCCCAAAGGCTCCATACCCGAGAAGAAATAGTTGACCGCCAGCGACAGCATGCATAACGGATGGTAATTGTTGCGGGTAATATCTTCGGTAAAAAGCACCCGAAGGTTGTGGGCCGAAAACTCACGTATGTACACATCGTTGGTAACGTAAAAGTCATCGTCCCAGTTAGTGAACTGGTTATGAAGCGTGTCCCGAAAACAAATAAATGTAATGACGGCGATAATTGCCGGCAACAGCACCCTTTGTACAGATAGTGAAAATTTCATAGCTGCAACTAGAAAAAGCAACAGTCCAAAGTAACTATAAAATTCACAAAGTCCTTCTATCGACCTGACTGTCGAAAAAATGTTAAAAGAGTTTAGCGTTTAAACTCTGGCAATAAATTTGCATCAGACCATTGTAACCAAATCCAAAAGGCATGAATATCAAGATCATTATGGGTACGCTGGCAGCAATAGTGCTGACCGGATTGACCAACGAGGCGGCAAATGCACACGGAAGGCACCGCCATGCGCACCGCGTTACCGTGCGCAACCATTATCCGGTTAGGTATTATGTTCCTCATCGACGTCGCTGTCCGCCACCGGTGGTTTACTTTAATGGCCCTGCGTACAGGCAGCGGTATGGCTACCCACCAAACATGTGTCCACCCCATTATGGACACCAACACCCCCCTGTAAGATATTACAGACACCGCAATCACTACTAAAATTCATTATTGTACATCCGATGCGGTGATGTAGCTTTTCTGCTGCATCGCCGCATTTTTCATTTAACCGGGCACGGGATTTACGATTTTAGTTTCTTATCTTAGCAAATCTGATAATCACAATTACATATTCAAACCCATCTTCATTCAAAACACTTAAACGATTAGTATATAGGTTGTCTACGCATGAATACTGATCCTTCATCTTCCGCTAATGATGTCACCAGGAATTCGAAAAACCGGGCGCAGACACTTTTAACAGTACCTGAAAACGAGTTATCAG
>JBIKSN010000178.1:0-6612 GCA_044348585.1 Flavipsychrobacter sp. | reverse complement strand
TGCTGAATTTGGTATGCCTATCGGGCTTGCCCTTGACACAATTGGTAATTTATATTTTTCTACAACTTTTTACATCAAGAAGATCACACCGAGTGGCATAATTACACATTTTGCGGGTGGATTAACTCCTGGTTTTAGTGGTGATGGAGGACCGGCAACAGCTGCACAGTTCAACAACATTCTTGAATTATCGGCCGATCTCTCAGGGAACTTATATTTGATCGACGCGGGTAATTTCAGGGTGCGAAAAATTAATAGCGCCGGAGTTGTATCTACTGTAGCAGGGAATGGAAGTCTGACTTATACCGGAGATGGTGGACCGGCTACTGCTGCAGGCTTGGGTTCGGCACCTATGGGCGTTGCATGGTCTAGCGGCTACATATACGTAGCACAACGCAACGAAAACGTTATCCGCCAGATAGACCCATCGGGTATCATAACGACTATTGCCGGAACAGGTGCCGTAGGCTACAGTGGAGACGGTGGACCTGCCACGGCGGCTACATTTAACGGATCACGTAATCTTTCAAGGCATGGAGGGGGACCACTATTAGTATGTGAGTTTGGCAACTCTGTCATTCGCAAAATAGACCTTCCTAACAATCCTGTTTATTTTACTCAAGGCAGCACTGTGGCAGTCACCGTGTGTGGTGGAGAGTTGCATACCATAGATACCCTGTTACGTGTTTTTGATGCCGATGATCAGCAACCGCTTACATGGAGCATTGCGCAGCAGCCCGCCCATGGCGTGCTGGCGGCATGGCACTGGACTGTGTCTGATATGGGTGTGAAAACACCTATAGGCACCAGCTATGCACCCCACACGGGCTATTACGGTACCGATACTTTTAAGGTGCGCATCACCGATGGCGGCACGCCCGATACCATTACAATTGCAGTAACCATAGAGGCATTTCCCACACCTGCCGTGCTCACCGGCCCCGATACGCTTTGTATTGGCGAGAGTGCCCCGTTCACCGCAACGGCTACAGGTGTGTGGTCGGTAGCATCGTCCACCGCCACGGTGTCATCGGGTGGGGTGGTTACCGGTCTAAGCACCGGTACAGCCGTTATCTCGTATGGTGTCAGCAATGTGTGTGGCACGGCTTGGGCCGCAAAAGTAGTCACCATAATGGGCCCGCCATATTGCAACACGGGTGTGGCATTGGTAGCACCCTCCGGCTTCACTCTTTCTCCCAATCCTTCCAACGGCACGTTTACAGTGCAGTTACCTCAGGGCGGCACAGCACTTGCCACCATTACCGATGTGGCCGGCCGCAGCATTTCCACACATGTTTTTTCTCATAACACGCCCATCAATACAGCACTGCCGCCGGGCATTTACCTACTTCACTTAACCACGCCCACAGGTACCTGGCGCAGTAAGCTGGTGATACAATGACCATGAAATTTGCGGGTATGTCCCGTCTCCCTTAGCAGGGAGTGAGTATTTCGACAGGTTCTTAGTTGTCAGAAATGGAAAGATAATCTGACCGGCAGAATGAAATCGTGCCGCTTATTCTTCGTTGTCAGTTGTCGGTTGATTGATGGTGACCTTTACACGTGTGATGCGCATTTTCTCTACTGCAAGTATGGTAAAGTCGTAGTGTTGATGAGATACCACATCGTTCACGGCTACAAATTTACCGGCAATCTCCAGCACAAGTCCGGCCAGCGAGTCGCTTTCACCGCGTACATTATCAAACTCGTCTGACGGAAGCCCTATGATGCGGCACACATCGTTGATGAGGGTCTTGCCCTCAAAAGCAAAGTTGTGGTCATCTATCTTTTTGAAGTGGAGATCGTCCTCGTCAAACTCGTCCTTTATGTCGCCGATGATCTCCTCCATGATGTCCTCCAGCGTTATGATGCCCGAAGTGCCGCCAAACTCATCTACTACCACTGCAAAGTGCTGGCGCTTCTGCTGGAATTCTTTCAGCAGGTCTTCAATGAGCTTTCCTTCATGTACAAAAAAAGCCGGGCGCATAAGGTTGTGCCAGTCAAACTCATCATTGTCTATATGCGGCAGAAAATCCTTTGTATGGATCATGCCTGCAATATTGTCAAGGTTCTCGTTGAATACCGGGAGGCGCGAATATCCCACCTCTATGCACAATTTCCGCACCTCGGGAAAGGTAAGGTCAAAGTCGATACCACTCACATCGAGCCTGGTACGCATGACCTGCCTTGCGGTGATGTTGCCGAACTTCAGGATACCCTTAAAGATATTCACCTCCTCGCGTGTGGCCGAGTGGCCGACCGTAAGCTCTATGGCGTGCTCAAAGTCCTCGTTAGAAATGTTGGAAGATTTGGTGCCCATGCGTCCTTCAATAAATCGGGTGGAAGACACCAGAAATCCGCTCACGGGCTTGAACATCCACGACAGTACTTGCAGGAAGGGAGCGGAGAACAATGCCATTCGCAGATTGTTCTGTGTGGCATATACCTTTGGCAATACCTCGCCGAAGAGCACCAACAAGAATGTTACACAAACTACCTGAATGAGGAATGAGACCAACGCGCTGAGATGTAGCCCTGCCAGCATCATTTTCACCAGCATGTCTGTAGTGATAACGATGGCTATGTTGATGAAGTTGTTGGCAACAAGAATAGTGGCCAGCAGTCGTTTGGGCTGATCGAGCAACAGACCGGCGGTGCGTGCGCTCGATTTGTCTGAACTCTTGAGGAAATTGATGTCTTTTGCCGAAAGGGAAAAGTAAGCGGTCTCGGCACCTGCGGTTATCGCTGTCAGCAATAGCAATACCAATACGATAATGATGAGTATAGTAGCCCCTGAAGAAGTAAATGCGCCGTCGGATACTTGCAGTAATAATGGAAAAAAGCTCGTGTCGCCTTCTGTACTTTCCAAGTTGTTTGTGTTTGGTGAGTTTATCAAAGATAAAAAAAGGAATGAAACCATAAAATTTTCATTCCTTGATTTAATATGATCGGAGATCGTTTTAGAACGGCAGATCGTCTTTGGGTGCGGTGGGCGCTCCTGTGCCCGCATCGAAATTCATATCATTGAAACCGGGCACCTCTCCCGACAAACCCTCTGCCGATGGCAGGTCATTGTGCTCTTTTCTTTTGTCAAGCATCACCAGGTTGTCGCCAATGATCTCGGTACTGAAACGTCGGTTCTTGTCTTTATCTTCCCACGAACGTGTACGAATGCGACCTTCAAGATATATGAGACTTCCCTTGTGCAGGTATTTCTGTGCCAGTTCTGCCAGTCCGCGCCACAAGACCACGGTGTGCCATTCGGTCTGCGAAACAAGTGTACCATTCTTGTCTTTATATGTTTCGGTTGTTGCCAACGGAAACTTTGCTACTGCGATATTGCCTTCCAGATGCTGCAGATCGGGTTCACGGCCCAGATTTCCAATCAAAACTACCCTGTTGACGCCTCTCATAATATTATCTTTTTGGCTCTAAGAAAAAAAATGTACTACATAATTCCTCTTAAAAGTATAAATAATTCTGTAAAAAAGAAATAAGTGTTTTAGGAAAGGCTAACTTTTTTATTTCGCTATTTCTCAGCCAGCTACCCCCACTAATTGAAGGGGCGTTGTCGGAGTTGATTTCTATTGTATATAATTCGGAATGTATAAGTTGGTGGGTAAGTCGCTGTTTGGTGCGGGCAACGAAAATGATGTCATTTTCGGCCACAGTTACGCCCGCGTCTGAAAGAAACAGGGCCAGTTCTTTTGATGACGGAGATCCCTTTGATTCGTACAGAAGGGGTTGGTGCAGGTTTTCCCATATATCGCCTGCTCCACGTTTGCCTATCCAAGTGCGGCCCCGGTGATGCAGCAGGATGAAGGTGAGGTGCCGCTCTTTAACCTTTATCTTCTTGGATTTCACCGGTAGCAGGCCGATCGTTTGTTGCCGGTTCGCCGCACAATTAGCATTCAGAACGCAGCCGCCACAAAGGGGGGCGGAAGGTGTGCACACAGTGGCACCGAAGTCCATTATTGCCTGATTGTAGGCAGCACTTTGTTCTCTGTCGAGCAGGTCGGCGGCCAATTGTGCGAATTGCTTCTTGCCTTCGGTGCTGTCTATAGGTGTAGCCACTCCCATGTATCGAGATAGGACCCGATATACATTGCCGTCCACCACAGCCACAGGCCTGCCGAAAGCGAATGAGGCGATGGCAGCCGCGGTGTAGGGGCCAATGCCTTTCAGCTTCAGTAGCCCCTCATAGGTGTCGGGGAAGATGCTGTTATGGTCATTTGTTATGATGCGTGCCGTTGCCAGCATGTTTTTACAACGGCTGTAGTAGCCAAGGCCCTGCCATAAGCGAAAGACATCGTCTTCGGCGGCAGCGGCAAGATCGGTGACGGAGGGGTAGGCCTCAATGAATCTGAGGTAGTAGGGTAGCCCCTGTTGTGCCCGTGTTTGCTGCAGTATCACTTCAGACAGCCATATCCGGTACGGGTCGCGCTCTTCCTTCCAGGGCAGTTGCCTGTCGTTGGCCGTGTGGTGCCATTCCAGCAGCTTTCGGGTAAAGAACTGATGCTCGTTTCGCTTCTTTGCCATCGGCTGCAAAATACACTTTTCGGCCCGAGGGAGATCATATGGATGAAATGATAAAGGGCTCAGGTATCTGCATTTTCACACTTATTCAACAGCGGTAAAAATGCGCTGAAATATCTCATGATAACCGCTACTTTTGCACCAAGTAATACTGCCAGATGACTACAGAACAGCTTAAAGAAATGGCCACGCAGGTGCGCCGCGATATTGTAAGGATGGTACACAAGGTGCAAAGCGGCCATCCGGGCGGCTCATTGGGCTGTACAGAGTTCCTCACGGCCTTGTACTTCAAGATCATGGACCGCAAGCCCGGTTTTGATATGGACGCTGTGGGCGAGGACGTTTTCTTCTTGTCTAATGGTCACATTTCACCGGTGTTCTACAGTGTTCTGGCCCGTTCGGGTTACTTTCCTATAGCTGAGCTGGCTACGTTCCGTCACATCAATTCGAGGTTACAGGGGCACCCGGCCACACACGAACATTTGCCGGGTGTGCGTATTGCCAGCGGGTCGCTGGGGCAGGGGCTGAGCGTGGCTGCAGGAGCGGCAATGGCAAAAAAGCTCAACAACGACACTCATATCGTTTACTCACTTCATGGCGATGGCGAGTTGCAGGAGGGACAGAATTGGGAAGCGATCATGTTTGCAGCACACCATAAGGTTGATAACCTTATCGCTACTGTGGACTTTAACGGTCAGCAGATAGATGGTCCCACCAACGATGTAATGAATCTGGGATCACTGCGCCAGAAGTTTGAAGCATTTGGCTGGACGGTACTTGAAATGAATGGTAATGACATGGCCGATGTGCTGAAAGTAATGGCTGAGGCTAAGGCGGCTACCGGAAAAGGCAAGCCTGTTTGTGTGTTGATGCATACTGCTATGGGCAAGGGTATCAGCTTTATGGAAGGCACTCACGAGTGGCATGGTATAGCGCCGAATGACAAACAACTGGAGGACGCATTGTCACAGTTGGGTGAAACCAGCTATGGTGATTACTAGCCGCCGGGTGTTGGTTTGTAATATTTTCGGTAAATTTGAAGATAGCAGCGACAGGTTGCTCTTTGTTTGAAAAGACCTCGATCTATTATGACCCGGATACGCCCTTACCGAATATTGTTTTCAATGCTGATGGTTCTGCTGGTCGGAGGATCATGTACCAAGGCGCCGATAGGTTCTCCATCGGTAAGGATACTCGGGAAATGGAAAAAAGCGAAGTTTGCGACCGACGATAATTCGAACGGGACTTTGGATAGCTGGGAGTTCAGAAATGCTAATGCCGCGGTGGTAAATACGTTGGAGTTCAAGAAAGACAGTACCGGAATGGAGACCAGCACCGGTTCTCCCGATCTGCCGTTTACCTGGTACATCAATGCCGAACAAACATTGACTATCGAGTATAATACTGGTGATGCATTTTTTTACAAGATCACACGGCTTGATGTCGGGAAACTACAGATCACCGCAAAGACCCAGATAGGTTTGGCAGGGTATTATTACGATGCTCAATAGCAATAGTACCATCGGGGAGGCCTTATATAATTCTCTGAAGATTATTTTTACTTTTGAGTCCTTTGAGTAGCCGGCAGTCGGAACCCAATTCTTAGAATATTAATTATACAATAAAATAATAAACATGGCAAAGATCAAAGTAGCAAATCCGGTTGTGGAACTCGACGGAGATGAAATGACCCGAATTATATGGAAATACATTAAAGACAAACTCATTCTCCCATATCTGGATATTGATATCAAGTACTACGATCTGGGTCTTGAATACCGCGATGAAACAAATGACCAGGTGACCATTGATGCCGCTAACGCGATCAAACAATACGGTGTAGGTATCAAGTGTGCTACTATCACCCCTGACGAAGCAAGGGTTACTGAATTCGGTCTGAAGCAGATGTGGAAGAGCCCGAACGGCACTATCCGCAATATTCTTGACGGTACTGTATTCCGTGAGCCGATAGTGATGAATAACGTGCCTCGTCTGGTACCCAATTGGACCGCGCCTATTTGCATAGGTCGTCACGCATTCGGTGATCAGTACCGCGCTACCGACTTCGTTGTAAAG
>JBIKSN010000134.1:0-8186 GCA_044348585.1 Flavipsychrobacter sp. | reverse complement strand
ATAGAACTTCCAACCGCTGTGTTTGCCCACATACACCATAGAATCAATGGTCACAGAGTCGGCATGAGAAAGGGTGTTGTTGATTGCCAGCAATGGACGTATGTCCTCTTCGGCACGCAGCCATACATCTGCCCTTGCGGCGCAGCGCCCCAGATCCAGGTTGGCGATCGCCGGGTGAATGTCGATCTTGTGAGTCTCGTCGCCCTCGGCATTTATCAGGCCCACTCCATATCCCTTCCTGATGTGTGGTATCAGGCTGTCATCCACATCAAACAGTATCTTATGTGCGGCATAAACGTCTTCAAGAAAAACACCCGTCATTACTAGGCGGCGGTTGTCGGCAAAATGAAACTCCAAAGAACCGGTGGCCGGGTAGTCGGTGCGTTTCTCGTCCGGAAGCCACGCTACATGAACCGGTGGTTTGGGTAGTGTAGAGTCTGTGCGGAACTTATTGCCAACTATCACGCCACCCCATTTGTGCTCGTTGCGTATCATGGAGTCGAATGCAAACGCCTTGGGCGATATCTCGCGACCCAGGTAGTGTTTGTAGCGCCATGCGGCCACCGTCACCAGCTGCCTGTCAGTATTCTCTATCTTTTGGCCCGGGGCAAATCGGGTGCGTTTGTATCCCGAACAGAGTGGTTTCACTTCCGGGTGGGTGCCCACACTGGGGGCGCAGCGGTCCAGGTCCTGCACCACCCGCTCGAAAACTGGGGGCGTGTTGGCGGCATACAGTTGTGCGCCGGTCAGCAACGCTTCCTGGTCGCTGTTGGCAGTGTTCAGTATTTCGTAGACCGAGTCTATGGGCAATTGACCATAATCTGACAGCACAGTTTGAGGGCCTCCCAGCAGACCTCTGTCAGTATATCGCGTCACGGCAAGAATGGCCCTGCGTACAGTCTGGGTAATAACCGTATCGGGTGCCAGGTCGTTCACGTCTTTGGCATACCGTACCTTCTTGCCCCCGCGCACCCTTGCCTTACGCATGGGTTCAAAGTCGCGGTCGTAGCGGAACGACTCGAAGCGGTCGTTCATCAGCTTGTCCATCTTTCGCAGCATCTTGGCTCCCTGATGGCGGCGCTCGGCCGCACGATATGCCATGTCCACTTTGCGTGCGGCGGGCATGCGGCCCCACTTGTCGCGGTATTGCTTGGGGACACGATAGCCAACGGACTTAAGCAGTGCTCCCGTCTGGTCGCGGTGGCGACTTGTGTAGTGCGCTACCACATTCCAGCCACCATGGCGGTAGGGTGCCGACTGACCTGTACTTACGACAGGAGCCAGGAACAGCAGGCTGATAGCTAAAGCATGGCGCACCGCACCCATGCGGCGCGCAATTGCTGAAACGGACAAAGGGAACGATAGTGCCATTGGTTAAGATTGACGGGTATACTGCAATGGCTATCTGAAGCTATTGAATTCGAACTTCTTGCGGAAGTGCAGTTGTTTGCCATATATAGCGGGATCCTTCAGGTGCTGGCGAATGTAGGTGCGCAGTTCCGCGCTGCTCTTCATTTTATACAGGTTCGGGTCGGTGACCAGCGTAAAGGTCACGTTCCAGCAGCGAGGTTCGTCCACTTCATCTACACGCAGCAGCACAGTGCCACGGAACGATGGTTCTCCTATGAAGCTGCTGTAGGGGGCATTCAGGAACTTGACCCCGTCTATCTCAGAGAAGAACGCAGTGGTATGTTCCAGTCCGCGGTTGTCGCCGCCCCGGTTCATATAGGTGATGTTCAGGCGGTAACTTCCGTCACGCTCTACTACAAAGTAGTTGTTCGTATTGGTATCCTCTTTCAGCTTCCATATTCCCTGCAGGTGGTGGTCCGTCTCGGTGAAGGGGCGTTCATCCAACTGGTATTCGCAAAGGAACTTGACCGGTGGCTGGGCTATGCAGGGCACCGACATCAGTACCGCAAACGCAACGATAAGGAGGTTTCTCATAAGGTGGATATTTGTAACTAAGATAACGTATTTGCAGATATTGTAGTATGAAGGGCGTGCTTTCAATAAAAAAGCGCCGCAATTGCGGCGCTTTTACAAGTAGTATTCAGAACGTTATTAGTTCAGTTCGCCGAGGCGAGCCAGTTCTTTATCAACGTCTTTTGCCTGAAGGCTGCGTGGGTATTCATCGCGCAGGCGCTTGAAGGCGTCTTTAGCTTCGTTGTTCTGACCTGCAGTCTGGTATGCCAGACCGAGCTGGTACAGGTACATTGGCGTTACCAGAATATCTTCTTTATCAGAAGTAGCTTTTTTGAAGCTCTCTATGGCTTTTGCAGTGTTGCCGCTTTCCATATAAGCCATACCGGTGAGGCCGGCAGCCTGGTTGTCCAATGCAGTACCTTTTCCGTTGAACGCTTCAAAAGATTTGATCGCTTTCTGGAAGTCGCCCATTTTCAGGTAACAAGCACCTTCGTAGTAGCGGGCAATGTTGCCTGCCGGCGTGCCGCTGTACTTTGTAGCCAGTTTGGTGAAGCCCAGGTTCTTGCCGTCACCGTTCAGGGCCTGGTTCAGAGAATCGGCAGAGAAGTAAAGCTGAGGCCAGTAGAGCGCTGCGGCTGCTTTTTCATCGTTAGGGCCTTTGTACATTTTCATGTAGCCAAAGTAACCAACCACAACCACCAGTATCACTGTAGTAACTGTGCTGAGTGTTTTTTTGTTCTTTTCATAGAAGCCTTGTACATTCTCCATCGCGTTCGATTCGTCGTACACGATGGTTTCCTGTGGTTCTGCTCCCGGGGTATTTCTTGCTGAATTTGCCATGATCGTATGAAATGAAAATACTTAAATGTTTGGGTGAATAATGATTGAGAATGAGATTAGTCGGTGATGAACGGATAATCGGCATCGGCATAGATGTCTTTGTACAGTTCGCTGTCATCGGGCCATGGGCTTTCCTCCGCAAATTGTACCGCTTCGTCTACCTCCATCTTCACTTTCTCGTTGATCTGTTCAATCTGCTCTGCTGTAGCAAAGCCATTGTCCATTATCGTTTTCAGAACCTGATTGATCGGATCTTTCTCTTTATATTCTTCTACTTCTTCCTTGCTGCGGTATTTGGCAGGATCGCTCATAGAGTGACCACGGAAACGGTACGTGCGCACTTCCAGGAAGGTAGGTCCGCCACCTTCACGGGCGCGGCGCACGGCACGGTCAATTGCTTTGTGTACTTCTTCGCAACTCATACCGTCCACGCTGTCGCCGGGCATACCGTAGGCGTCAGCCAGTGGGTAGATGTCGGTCTGCTTTGAGGTACGCTCTACTGATGTCCCCATCGCGTAGTAGTTGTTCTCGCAAATGAATACTACCGGCAACTGCCACAGCACAGCCATGTTGAACGTTTCGTGCAGCATACCCTGACGGGCAGCGCCATCGCCGAACATACAGATGGTGGCCCTGTCGGTGCCATGATATTGTTCTGCAAACGCGATACCGGCACCCAGACCTATCTGGCCACCCACAATACCGTGTCCGCCGAAAAAGCGTTTTTCTTTAGAGAAGAAGTGCATGCTGCCGCCCTTGCCCTTGGTGCAGCCTGTAGCTTTACCATACAGTTCGGCCATACACTCTTTTGATGTCATTCCCTTGGCTATTGCCAGACCGTGGTCGCGGTAGGCAGTAATGAGGTTGTCATCGGGGCGGGTAGCGGTCATCATTCCGGCAGCCACAGCCTCTTGTCCGATGTACAAGTGGCAAAATCCCCTTATCTTCTGCATGCCGTAGAGCTGGCCGGCTTTTTCTTCAAAGCGGCGCAACAGCAGCATGGTCTCATACCAGTATAAATAGGTGTCCTTATCGAAAGTAGTCTGCACTATTTTTCAAATTTGTGCGAATTTATAAAAATTTTTGTTCCTGTGGTGTCTTTAAACACATTGTGTGTAAATATATAACGCATCATTTGAGTTCACGGAAGGCTGTTTGGTTTTCTGTTATATTAAGGAAATGTATTTAGCGTTCATTTCGCCGGCTTATATCCAATTTTTTATGACACTACAGAAAACGCAGTACCATAGAATTTTCTTTTGCACGATAGCGTATTCGTCATTAACTTGAAGTGAAGTCGGATAAAAAGGGGATGAATGGCACACATGGTAAAATGTTGTTACTTCTCGGGGTGCGCAGAAGTGGGAAGTTTTTGCGCAGTTTTGGGAAGCAGTGGGAAGCAAAACTTCCCACCTTGCTGTTGATAATCAATGAAAATGGCCAAAGGTGCGCAAAAGAAAAAAATACGCAGCAGAGGGCAAAAAGCCGAGGGTGGTGCACGCAGCTGTGAATAAATCGGCGATAGCGGATGGTGGACAAAGGTTATTTTTGACGCCGGTTGAAGACAGTAAGTAAGATATCGATCATACAGTTCAGGAATTATTCATCGGCGACGTTCGCGTTCCCGAACCGGATCACCTGTATCACGGGTGCCAATGGCAGTGGCAAGACCAATCTGCTGGATGCTATCTACTACCTGTGTTATACCAAGAGTTATTTCAGCTCGTATCAGCAAAACACGGTGCAGAACGGCAAGGATGGTTTCAGGGTGACGGGGGTGTTTGAATGCGATGGCGAGCAGGAGACCATAAGCTGCAAATGGCTGCAGGGCAAAAAGGAGATAAGCCGCAATGAGGTGGAGTATGAAAAGGTGACAGATCACATAGGGGCTTTCTCGGCGGTGATGATAGCGCCCGACGATACCGAACTGATCAACGAACATAGCGAGCTGCGGCGCAAATGGGTGGACGGCATTCTGGGCCAGGCCGATAGGGGCTACCTGGAACGACTGATGCGCTACCAACGCATATTGCAGCAGAGGAATGCGTGGCTGAAACAACAGGCCTTCAAACCATCGGCCGACAGCACTGAGCTGGAATATTACAATAATTGTATGGATGCCGACGGCACCTATATATATGAACGAAGGAAGGCTTTTCTGGCCGAATTCCTGCCGCTGCTGAGCGACTACTACCATAGCCTGTCCGGTGGCAACGAGCCGCTGGATGTGCGCTACCAGAGCGACCTGGGCGAGAAGCCGCTAAAGACTTGGCTGGACCAGAACCTGCAATATGACCTGCGCTACCAGCGTACGCTGCGCGGCATACACAAGGACGACTGGGAGTTCTTGCTGAACGGAATGGTACTAAAGCAGTTCGGCTCGCAGGGACAGAAGAAGAGTTTCCTCTTTGCGCTGAAGCTGGCCCAGTATGCATGGCTCACACGCGCACTGGGGCACATGCCCATACTGTTGCTGGATGATGTGTTTGAGAAGCTGGACCAGCAACGCATGGAGGCGCTGCTGCGCATTATTTGCGGCGACGGGGTGGGGCAGGTGCTGTTAACAGACACCCACTACCACCGCATAAAAGACGCTTTCGGCGATGCGGCAGTAGTGGGTTATCTGGCCTTGTAAAAGAGGCTTTATTCTTCGGTGCTGTTCTTCAGTTTTGAAAGGAGCGCGTAGGCATTGGTAGTAACGATCTGTCCGGCAGGCAGTGTTGATATCACCGGAACATAGCCCTCATCGGGTGTGCCTATCTGAACCTTGGTCATTTTGTAGCTGTCCTTGACTGTCTCTACGAAGATGTAGTTTTCGTTTTCCCAGGTAACGACAGCACCCTCAGGCAGGCAGTCGCGCTCGGCATTCTCCATCTCTATCTCGGCATTCATGTACAGGCCGGGTATGAGGTTCTTATCGGCGTCGATAAAGTCGCAGTGCACACCGGTGGCGCGGTCTTTGTCTATGCTGGGCGTTATGAGGTGCACCTTGGCCTTGTACTTTTTGGTGGGGTTGATGTTGGAATAGCACGTAACGATCTGCCCTTCCTTAATGCTTCCGGCATTGTTCTCGAAGACGGTAAGTGACAGGTGCAGTGTAGAGGTGTTCACCAGTTCGAAGAGTACATCTGTAGGGCTGGCATACTTGCCGGGGTTCACATTCACCTTGGTTATGTATCCACTGATGGGGGCGTAGAGGTTGATCGTGCGCGTGAGCGACTTCTCGGTAAGGCGCGCAGGGTCTATACCAATGAGCCTGAGTTTCTCGGCGAGTGCAGCAAACAGGATGCGTTGGCCTTCGTAGTCGGCCAGTGCCTGCTGGTACACTTTGTCGCTGGTGGCGCGGGTGCTGTTCAGTTGTTGCTGGCGCTTGTATTCGGCCTCCAGGTAGGTGAGGCGGCTCTGGGCGGTCAGGTAGTCTTGCTGCAACTGTATGAATTGCTGATCCTCGATGGTGGCGAGCACGGCTCCTTTTGCTACCCGTTCGCCGGGCATCAGCGTGGTACGGCGCACATAGCCACCAAGTGGTATGCTTATTGATACGACATTCTCGGGCACCACGTCAATAGTGCCGTTCACCTTGAGGTTGGTGTGGATGTTGCGTTTTTCGGCCTGCCCCAGGGCTATGCCTGCGTTGGTGGCCTGTGCGGGGGTAAGGGTCACCACATCGGCTGCTTCGGCAGCAGTTGCAGCAGCGGCGGGTGTTTCTTTCTTCGGTTCTTCTTTGGTATCGCAGGACGAGACGAGGCCCGCTGCGATAGACAATATGATTATGATGTATCTGTTCATTGTTGTTGTTTTAGTTGATGGCAGAAAGGCGTTCTATTTCAATAGCCGCTTCGTTCATTTGTTCTATCATGTCAAAGTACTCGTTGCGAACTGTTACTGCCTGGTTGATGAGTATGGCCCAGTTGAGGTAGCTGATCTCTCCGAGCGCCAGTTTGCTATTGGCCGCGGTGATGATGGTAGCCGCATTGGGCAGCAGGGTGGAGCGGTAGGTGGCCACCGCCGCCTTGCGTTGTGTATAGGTCTTTACCGCGTTCTGCAGAGAGGCAGAGAGCTCTTGAGTAGCCGCGGTAAGTTCCAGTTGGCGCTGATCTATGGCGCGTGCAGCAGCATTGATCCGGGCCTTTTGTGCGCCGTAGAAGATGGGTATACCCACGCCCATGTTCAGGCTGGTGAACCGCTTGCTGTAGTCGAAATACTGCTCGGGGTCCATGCCGGAGCGCTGCCATCCTTTAATGGAGGTGTTGTTGTATCCGGCACTCAGCGATGGAAGCAGGCGCGCGCTTTCGAGTTTGCGTTCTTTCTCAGAGAGCAAGAGCCGTTGCTGAAAAGCCCTGATGTAGGGGTTCTCAGAGTCGGTGGCTGAGAGAGGCATCCTGAGCGGATGGTAGGCAACTGAGTCTGATACCGGAGCTACAGCCGTGCGGGCGTTCATGAGCACACGTAGTTGGGTGAGCAAAACGTCGTAGTCGGTCTCCAGCGACTGAAGTTGTGTGGCTATTTGCCAGCGCTGGTTCTGGGCCGATGAGAGTTCTATGGCGTCCACATCGCCGAGGCGATAGCGCTGTTGGTATTTGTCCAGCACATTGCTGTAGATACTGTCGGTCTCCAGCAGCAGTGTTCTCTTTTGCTGCAGTACCAGCAACCGTGAGAATACCTGCTTGATGCGGGTGCGCACCTCGATCTTCTTTTGGGCGAGGCCGGTCTCGCTGATAGCGGCACTGAGGTCCAGCACTTGTTTCTGGCGGGTATATACAGTGGGGAACTGCACCGACTGAGATATGGCAAAGCGGTTGTCCCGGGCCAAGCTGTTGTAGCTGCCGTACTCGCCCAGCACGGTGGTCTTGTCAAGGTCCCAACCGGTCTTGCGCAGGGTCTTGAAATAGGCTACCTCCGATGCGGCTGCCTGTAACGAGTAGTTGTTGCGGGCAGCACTGTCCAGCGCGTCGGCCAGGCGCACCGGCTGCTGCGCCCGCGCCGCCAGCGAGGTCATGCAAAGCAGTACTACCGCTGCTATGGACTTGTTCATGTTGTTTCGTTTTTTGTAGCCTCCCTCAGTAAGCCGGTACAATACGGGCAGCAGGAAGAGCGTTAGGAATGTGGAAATGATCAGTCCGCCAATGACCACTGTGGCCAACGGTTTCTGCACCTCGCCGCCCGCACCGGTGCTAATGGCCATGGGTATAAAGCCGAGTGATGGAACGAGCGCAGTCATGAGCACCGCACGCAGTTTTGATTTGGTAGCGTGTATGATGATCCGGTTTACATCCGTCCAACCTTCTTTCTTCAGTCGGTTGAACTCGGAAACCAGCAAGATGCCGTTGAGCACCGCCACACCGAAGAGTGCAATAAAGCCCACGCCCGCCGAAATGCTGAATGGCATGCCACGCGCCCATAGCGCTAATATGCCGCCGGTT
>JBIKSN010000133.1:0-8272 GCA_044348585.1 Flavipsychrobacter sp. | reverse complement strand
TGACTATAGGATCCTTAAACTGGATAGACCGTTGATGCCGGGCGCAAGTGTAACTCTTGACTTCGATATCGAGATGGTAAATCGCGGTTTTGAGAACGGATTCTCAGGCTTAGCAACACCGTTGTATAATGGTACCTTTATTAACAATCAGAGTTTTCTGCCTTCGATAGGTTACAATGAACAGTATGAAATATCTGATAATGCTGATAGAAAGAAGTACGGACTTGCCTATCGTGCAACTGCCAATAAGATCAGTGACACAACCGCATGGCAGCGCAACTTGTTCATTCATGATGCCGACTTTGTGACGCTTGATGCTACCGTGAGTACAGAGCGCGATCAGATAGCTGTGGCTCCCGGTTATTTGCAAAAGGAATGGGAAGAAAAAGGAAGGAAATTCTTTCATTATAAAATGGATAGCAAGATCCTGAATTTCTATTCTTTTTTGTCTGCGCGGTACAAGGTGAAAAGAGATGTTTGGAATGGTGTGAATCTGGAGATATTCTGTCACCCCGGGCATGATTACAATCTAGACCGCATGATGAACGGTATCAAGAAGTCGTTGAGTTACTACACTGCGTCTTTCTCGAATTATCAGCACAAGCAGGTGAGGATCCTGGAGTTTCCCAGGTACGCAACATTTGCGCAGTCATTCCCGAATACGATTCCGTTCTCGGAGGGAATTGGTTTTATTGCCGATGTGAATGCCAAGGAGTCAGATAATGTGGACTATCCTTTTTATGTGACTGCCCATGAGGTGGCGCATCAGTGGTTTGCTCATCAGGTTGTAGGTGCCGATGTTGAGGGTTCTAATATTCTGTCTGAATCGCTTGCACAGTATGGTGCTATCATGGTTTTAGAACGTGAATATGGCGAGGAACGTTTGCGGAAATTTCTGAAAATAGAAATGGATAATTATCTGCGCTCCCGTTCCGGCGAATCGGAAAAGGAGAAACCTTGGGCCTATGCGGATGCCGGCCAGTCGTACATTCTGTATCAGAAGGGCGGAGTTCAGATGCATGCATTGAATAAGTACCTTGGAGAGGATAGCATGAATGCCGCTGTGAGGCGTTTTATAGATAGGTATGCCTTTAAAGGGCCTCCTTATCCTACTACTCTGGACCTTATAGCGAGCATCAGACAATCAACTCCGGACTCATTGCAGTATTTTATTACAGACCTTTTTGAGAAGATAACTATTTACAACAGCAAGATCACGGACGCGAAACGGACTGCAGCAGATGGAGGGTATGATCTGGACCTAACCGTGCAATTTGAAAAGAACTATGCGGATAGTACCGGTAAGGAAGTGAAAGCGACCGGAGAAAGCTATGTAGAAGTCGGCGTTTATAAGAACAGGAGTGAATTAATCAGTTTGAAAAAGTATAAACTTCATGAAGGTCTAAATAAGTTGAAGATCGCTGTGAAGGAGCGCCCATACAAATTAGTGTTGGACCCG
Organism: Flavipsychrobacter sp.; assembly: GCA_044348585.1. Classification (GTDB taxonomy): domain Bacteria; phylum Bacteroidota; class Bacteroidia; order Chitinophagales; family Chitinophagaceae; genus Nemorincola. The sequence goes on along the minus strand of JBIKSN010000133.1, from coordinate 6,813 downwards.
AGGTGTTTGTTGATCGATAAAAATCTTGACGATAACGAATTTAAGGTTGGGAAACCTAGTGAGTTGGCAAAGCTGTCCAGGAAAGGAACCCAAAGTTAGTTGTCTTGAAAAGTCCCCTTATTTATTTGATACTGAGGTTTTAATGTTGATGATTTTACATTAACTTTAACCAAATTTTAGAAATGCAGATGAATAATTGTCATGCGAAATTTCCTGCCGGTTATTTGCGTCGCGTTGTCGCCGCATCAGTGTTAAGTATATTATCTGTGACTGCAAATGCTCAGCAGTCTCACAACGGGGTACAAGGTTTGACCAAAAATTCGATCGACAACACACCGACATCGGTGATCTTTAGACCGGAATCGGGTTTTCGAATGAGTCGGGCTGACGAAGTGTTTGCTAGTGTACTTGGTATGCCCAGGAGTGGTAAAACGTCAATGCAGCTTAAGCAAAGCATCACGACAAAGGCTGGTGTAACTACCGACAGATATGAAGAGTATTATAAAGGGATAAAGATCGCCCATGGAGGATACACGCTTACAGGAAGGGACGGTGCGGTAAGTTATATGACCGGTAATTACTACCATTTTAGCACTGATCTGTCTGAAGTTCCTGTTAAGACGAACAGCCAGGCTTTTACGAGTGCGTTAGCATATGTGGGGGCGACGAAGTATAAATGGCAGAATCCTGCAGAGGAGGCTCATATCAAGAAGTTTTACAACAAAGCCGACACAACGTATTTACCAAAAGGTTTTTTGGTTTGGGTTGAAGACATGCGAGACGACAAGGAAGATAGAAAGTTGCATCTTGCGTATTCGTTCGACATATATGCAGAGGAACCTTTGAGCCGTCAGGTTGTTTATGTGGATGCGAATGACGGGCATATTTTGTTCTCCAATCAGTTGATAAAACACGTTGCAGCAACGGGGGCGTCTCGTTACAGCGGCGTTGTTCCGTTTCGAACTGCCACGATGCCAACGACATATCACCTTTTTGATTCGACACGCGGCGATGGTGTTCATACTATGAATATGGGTAACGGAACGTCTTATGCTGCTGCTACTAACTTTGCGAGTTCTACCAATACATGGCCAACGGTTCCCGCAGATAATGTAGCGATAGATGCCCATTGGGGTGCATCGGAGGTGTATGATTATTTCTTCACGGAACATGGCAGGCTTAGCTGGGATGGTGTGAACGGTTTGTTGCTTCAGTATGTGCATTACGGTAGCAATTATAACAATGCTTTCTGGAATGGTTTTTCAATGACCTATGGTGACGGATCGGGGATTGCAGCCGGTGGTTTTAGTCCGCTAATGAGCATGGACGTTACTGCTCATGAGATCGGGCATGGTGTTTGTCAGGCAACATGTGACCTGATATACGAGAAGGAGCCGGGAGCACTTAATGAGGCGTTCAGTGATTGTTGGGCTGCAACAATTGAACATTGGTCTGATCCGCACGAAGTTGATGCGATGCCAAAGAACGCATGGGAAATAGGGGAGGAAATAGGTACGGAGCCATTGCGAAGTATGAGTTCTCCTCTGTTGCAAGGGCAGCCCAATACGTATGGCGGAACTAACTGGATAAATGTGGTGGGGTGCACACCGACCGGTGGCAATGATTATTGTGGAGTACACAGGAACAGTGGATTGATGAATTATTGGTACTACCTGCTGGTGAACGGAGGAACAGGTACCAATGGGTTGGGTAATAGTTATGTTGTGAACCCGCTGGGATGGACGAAATCCGGGATCATTTTGTATCAGTCAGAGTTAGTATTAGCAAACAATGCTACGTATGCTGATATGAGAACTGCCTCAATAAATGCGGCAAACATTCTTTATGGTCCGTGTTCCGCTGAAGCGCAAAGCGTTACAAACGCGTGGTATGCGGTAGGTGTTGGTTCTGCGTTTGTTGTTTGCACTCCTCAGATAGCATTCTCGGTTACGAAAGCTACTGTGACGGAGGCTTCGCCGTCAGTTACCTGCCCTGCGTCTAGGACCTTGAATATTGGTCTGAAGCCAATCGGTACAATTGCCGGTGGTAGTCCGGTTGCCAACATTGTTGTGGCACCTACATCAACTGCAGTGTCAGGGCTTGACTATACTCTCAGCACTACAACTGTTACATTTCCGCCGGGTGACACATCGACCAGGTTTTTTACGATGACCATTTTTGATAACGGAGCAGTTAATGACAGCAAGCGTGTGGACTTGGCTTTTACTGTGACTCCGGCAGGTACGGGTGCGACAGTTGCTCCGTTTAATGACTCTATGACAGTTGTTATCAACAATAACGACAGTATTCCTTACGTAGGCGGCGTAAGGTATTCAACTGCAAACAGAGGAATCCCTGTGACCAGTAACTTTACATCCCCTTTTTACGGGACACAAAGACGCGCCAGGTCACAATACATTATTTACGCGGATGAACTTGTTGCCGCTGGCGTAGTGCCGAATATACCAATTACACAGCTGGCTTTGAATGTGTTGACCAAAGCATCAACTGCGCCGTTTATCGGATTCTCGGTGAGTATGGCTAATACTAACGTCGCGGATCTCTATACTAATTTTGTTACTGCCGGTCTGACGCAGGTTTATCTGGGAGATCTCACTACGAATTTAGGGGTCGATTCGATAGACTTCAACACCGGGACGTTTACCTGGAACGGAACAGGTAATGTGGTTGTCCAGTTTTGTTACGGGATGAATGCTGCGACTTTTAGTGCTAATGACAGAGTTCAGGGTGTGCAACAAAGCGATTTTATTATTGGTGATTATAACGTCACAAATACAGGAACCGGAACCGGATGTTCACTTGGTTTCTCGACGGGTAACCGGGTGGTCGTAAAGCCTGTTATGAGGTTCAAACAAACAGTTCCGCCGATTGCTGTTGAAACCGTCGCATCGAGTACGAGGATATGGAATGTGAGGTCCGGTCAGGAAGTATATTTTTACAGTACAGCAGATACGCAACTTATCGCTGGATTGAAAAATCCTGATAATGACCTTGGTTGTGTAACAGCTACTGTTACACAGCAGGGAACAGGAATGCTGCCGGCGGTTTTCTCCGCAATAAATCGTTCACGTAAGGAAGTTACCATCAACCCGACAATCAACGGGTCAATCACTACGTCAGATGTTACTTTTTATATGACCAATGCCGAGCTGGCCGGCGTTGATCCTACCACGCTGTTTTTACTTAAGACTACGGCGCCAACTGATGCGACTGTAAGTACCGCAAATTCTGTGGTGGTACCTGTGGCACTTGTTTACGGCGGTAGTTACGTGGGTTTCAGGGCTTCGCTCACTGGTTTCGGTAGATATATGCTAGTTGACGGACCATTGTGTAATACGCCGGTAGCACACATCACTGCAGGTGGACCTACGTCATTCTGCCTTGGAGGTAGTGTGGCTTTAACTACGCCAGCCGGCTCCGGATACACCTACCAGTGGCAAAAAGATGGTGTGGGTATACCTGGCGCAACATCGAACGTTTTTTCTGCTACGCTTGGAGGTAGTTACGTTGTGATTGTAAATCAGAGTGTGTGCGATAGCGTGTCATCGCCTTTGTCGGTCGTTTTGGACTCTGCGTTTACAGCCCCGATTACAGGTGCGGTTACTTCGATCTGTCTGGGTCAGACGACTACGCTTACGAGCGCAACCTCGGGAGGTGTATGGTCGACAAGTGATGCTGGTGTTGCCGCGGTGTCGGCTGGCGGTGTTGTTACTTCGGTGGGTGCCGGTACAGTGGTTGTTTCATATACAGTGACGGGGCCTTGCGGATCGGCGGTTGCTACCTATGCACTCACGGTTAATGCCCCTACTTCGGTTCCGCCAATTTCTGGCCCGTCGGTAGTGTGCGAAGGTAGTTCCATTGCGCTCTCTAATGCTGTTTCTCCCGGTGTTTGGATAAGCGGTTCTCCATCCGTGGCAACAGTAACCGTCGGAGGAGTGTTGAGTGGATTGGTATCAGGTACTACTGTGGTTACCTACGAACATACAAATGTGTTTGGTTGTGTATCAAGTGCTGACCTTACTGTTACAGTAAATGCTACACCAACTGCAGCTACCACGCCTACTGGTTCCTTTGTGTTATGTACAGGTGGGGTCACCACATTCAGTTCTCTTCCTACAGGACCAGGGTATTCGTATCAGTGGCAACTTGGAGGTGCCGATATTGCCGGAGCAACAAGTGGTGCCTATTCGACCGGTGCTGCAGGAACCTACAGGGTGAGAGTCGCAAATGCTGATGGCTGCTTTAGCTATTCACCAGACATTATACTTACCCTTAGCCCTACTGCAATTGTTGTTCCTACGATTGTGGTGAATGCATTGCCTGGTACAAATGTTTGTGCAACGGGTGTTCCGGTTAATTTCACGACAACTATCACCAATGGTGGAACTACACCGGGATATAGTTGGGCCATTAACGGAACATTTGTCGGCGCAACCGGTTCAAGCTACTCATATGTGCCGGCAAATGGAGACGTTGTTTCTTGCCAACTGACAAGCAGCAACAGTTGTGCAGTACCTTCTATTGTGACAACATCAGTAACTATGACTGTAAATCCTTTGGTGACGCCTTCTGTAAATGTGACGAGTACGCCAAGTGATACTGTGTGTGTGGGTAATGGGGTTTCATTTACCGCTATACCTACCTTCGGAGGTGCTGCGCCGGCTTATTGGTGGACCAGGAACGGTGTTTTTGCCGGAGTGGGAACTACATATAGCTTAGCCTCACCTGTTGATGGTGATGTGGTTATCTGTAGGATGGTCTCTAACGTAACATGTCCTTCAGCGACAACTGTGAACAGTACTCCTCATACGATACGTGTTATGCCAAATGTTGTGCAGTCTGTTGAAATATCTTCAAGCCCTGCAGTGTTTGTACCTGGCGTTCCAATGACGTTTGTCGCAGTAACGACTAACGCTGGAGCGACCCCGGACTATCAGTGGTTTATCAATACGACTGCTGTTGCCGGTGCTACAAATATTACATTCACCACCAATACGCTATTGCCGGGACAATATGTTCATTGTAAAGTAACGACCAGCTTGCCTTGTGCTACACCACATATTGTGATGAGCAACGGGATAGAAATGAAGATCGGTGGTGGTAGTACAGGTGTAGCAGATGTTGACGGTGGAAGACAGTTCAGCATTATCCCAAATCCTAACCGGGGAACATTTGTGGTGACCGGGCAAATTGTAGGAGGAGGAAATGAAGTGTTGTCTTTTTCGGTGGTAAATATTCTTGGTCAGATTATTTATACCGGCGAAGCGCGAATAGCGAATGGAGCGTTGAATTCAGAGGTTATACTTCCAGCGAATATTGCATCTGGAGTCTATTTTATCAATTTGACAAGCGGAAAAACACATGACGTTATGCCGTTTTCTGTAGAGAATTAGGACAGTGAAATTGTAAGAATCGGGGACGACTTGAGTTGTTCCCGATTTTTTTTGTCCAATCTTTAGGGACAGCAAAGGTTTACCTGGTTTAATTCGTCTTGATAGTATGGTTAGGTTGGCTTTAATATTGGTGATGACGCTACTGAGTTCTATGGCAGGGCTTTATGGTCAGGTCTTTAACGCTGTACTGATCAATAGTGTTGATACGTCCGTGCTGGCTCATGCATCGGTCAACGTACATGAAATAAGGGCGCAGTTCCTTACTGACGACCACGGCCGGCTTTCTTTCAGGTTGTCGGATTCTGTCCGGATAGTGAGTTTCTCTATTGCAGCAATAGGGTGTAGGGTGAATTTGACGCATAAACGAACAAACAAGCCACTCGATACAATTTATGTAGAGATACTTCCCCGGGAGTTGGAGGGATATACCATGAAGGGGTTGTCTGCGGAGAATGTCGTGAGAAAGGCGGTTGAAATGATGCCGGTGAACAATCGCGATACAGCATACTTCTGCAGTTCATCCTACCGGCAATACGAAAAGATAAATGGGAGATATGCGAATTTGCTGGAGGCTACTCCGGAGATCATGGTAAAGGTTACCACACACAGGGGCAGGCTAGTTCCCAAACTTGCCTATGCAGCTACAAAGGTTCGATGGACGGAGCCGGTTTTTGAGCCATGTTATCCGGAATTGAACACCATTGAGATTCCGCTCGCAGAGAATATTGTACATAATCTTGAGAATAGTAGTCTATTGCCTACGCGTTTCTCCAAGTACAGGTTTGCTTTTGATACGACTAACAAAGATGCCAATGTATACGTGATCAAATACCTGATCAACGATTTCTCTGTTGAAAAGCATGGTGTTACTAATTTGGGGAATTCTTTCTGGGGCGAGTCCTATGAAAGAGGTGTAATTATCATTGATAGGGAAACTTATGCTTTGGTTGGTTTTCGCCGCAATACCTACAGGTACAGAGATTACACATATTTCGTGAATGGAGGTAATAACTGGGTGTTGCCCGAACGCCGCTATTACCTCGAACTCAGAGATGCGAGTCTGGATATCAGGTACAGAAGAGAGAAAGGGATGTGGTACGTAGACAGAATACTGTATCAATACACAAATGAGCTGTATCGTGGTGGGTGGGGTAAGCTGGAGTTTGTTGTTACCAACTTTTATGAATGGCAGAATGATGGTGTGTCAAAATACACCACAGAGGAACATCATAAGAATTTTTTTCCTGCTATGTTGGTGTATAATAAAGTATACGACCGGGATAAATGGACTAATCTCTCGATACCATTCTTGTTAGCAGACCAGCATCAGGTTTTTATGGACATCAGCAACGATGGGAAACGCCCGATTTTTGTGACTCAGTTGCCCGGCCGTAAGTAG
>JBIKSN010000132.1:0-8359 GCA_044348585.1 Flavipsychrobacter sp. | reverse complement strand
GCAGTTCTTGCTGCAGGCGTGCGTAAAATGAAGGACTTGACATTGCCTTTAAATGGTTTGTTTGTTATTAGGATAGCAAAGCCTGCCGGGTTTAGCGGACAAACTTAGCGTTGCAGGTCTCAGACACAGTGCCTGATGCCGTGTAAGAAATGGTCATAGAGTTGCCGGTGAATGTACCTGTACCCTGCAGCACCACACCATTGCCTATGTTCTGCGATGGGATGGTGAGTGTGTTCAGGTTGCAGTTCAGCACAATGCGGGTGGTAGTACCATTGCCATATCCGCCGAAGTTCTTTACAGACAGCTCGTCGGTAACGCCTGTGGCCACACCGGTAGCTATATACGGATAGTTGCGGCCGGTACACTCGTTGGTGCAATTGAAGTTGCCCAGCAGGTTAGCGGCACAGTCGGCCGAACGCACGATCATGTTGAACTTGTACGTCTTAGCCTCCGATCCGCGTGCGCTCGATGTTACCGTGATGGGGTAAGTACCGTGTGTTGCATTGGTAGAAGTGAAGACGAAATCGGCACGGTAGGTAGGCACCTGGCTGAAGGTATCTTTGTTCACCTTTACGCCTGTTGGCAAGCCCTTGATACTCAGGGTCACTTTCTCTTCAGACGCACCTGTGAGGTACTTCGCCAGTACCGGCATTGTGTAGGTGCCATTGTCGGGAACGTATATATCGCCGAGGGGAGCATTCTGTCCGCTTTCTACAGTGTAGGACAACGGAGTCTGCACTGAGGGTTTGTTGCACGCAGCAGCGATACCAACGATGGCCAGAAGGAATAGAACAAGCTTCTTCATACTTTGATTTTAAAGTGGAAAGATACACTCATATCGCTAAAAATCATAGCCATTTCACTTTTTCAGATATGGCCGAGTTGCGCACCCCGTCGCGGGCAGGTTCGTCGGTATAGCCCAGGAAGAGCATACCCAGCACCACATCTTCCTCGCCCAGGCCCAGATGGCCCTTCATGGCAGGGTGAAGGGTCATGCCGCCGGTGCTCCACAGCACGCCTATGCCCAGGGCAGCCGCTCCCAGCAGTATGTTCTGTACAGCCGCCGATGCAGCCGCTATTTCCTCAATGACCGGGATCTTGGGGTTGCTGCCACGTTTCATAGCCGCTACGATCACATGCGATGCTTTGTCCACGTTGTGCTCCAGCTTGTGGTAGGTAGCCTCCTGGCGTTTGTCTTCGTCGGTGTGGTTCCAATACAGTTCGGCATGTTCTTTGCCAAAGCGGGTGAGTGCCTCGCCGCCATATACGTGGAAGAACCAAGGTTCGGTGCGGCCATGGGTGGGGGCCCAGTGTGCCAGTTCCAACAGGTCGTTGATCACTTGGTCGGGTATCTTCTGCCCGTTCATCTTTGCCCAGCTCACACTGCGGCGGCTCTTAATAGTAGCGGCCACCTGCTCAAAAGTATTGTTCGTCATACGTGCAAAGGTAGGGGCATCTCCCGGCCTCGCCAAAGGACAGGCAGGGGTGAAAATGCGCTTTTGCCCCAAATTAGGGTTACTTACTGTTTCTTTCGCGATTTTGGCGCAGCCGGGAGCAATAAGTATCACGCTGGCACATGTGCTGCAAAAAGGTGGGTACGTGGGGGGTATTAAAACGAGTTATACCATGTTTCAGATTCGGCATTTGCCCCGGGTTGGTGGGTGTAGATCTTCACGGTATTGCTGTCGCGGTTGTAGGTAATGAAGTTTTTGCTGCCTGAATATCGTTTATGCCAAATGATGAAGCGGATATTGTTCCCTACAGTTTCGGAATAGCCATATTTATCGTTGGAAAATACAACGGTATCTGCGCTGTAAACAATCAGTTCAAAACTCTTATCCACCGCAGGGTAGGTGGTATCGGAATACACCGCGGAATCGGGAGCAATGCTACGGTGAACTATAGACCGATACGTCACATGCCAATTCCGCATACCGCCGATTCCGGCAGTATTAGACGGGGAGGGGCTATCGGTTTTGCGGCAGCTGGTCAGCAATAGTATTAGCAGAATGACGGGGCGGGTATTGAGGTTCATAAGAGCAATTATCTGCAATAAGGCGGCAAAAAGTGTGCCGATTACATTTTCTGTCCGTGAGTGTTTCCCCGGTTCATCATTCGGCGGTGGCTCTGGCGGTAGTTGCCACCTGTTCAAAAGTATTGTTCGTCTTTGGGCGCAGAGGTGGGAATAGAGAATCTTGGGTTTGGTGGCAAAACACAATAGCCACCCGAAATACAGGTGGCTATTGCGTTTATGATAGAAACTTGAAATTATTCTCCTTCAGAAGACTGTTGTGCAGGTTGTGCCGGCGCATGAGTGATGCTGAACACGATCTTACCTTCGGTCTCATTATAGTCGGCGATAACTGTGTCGCCGGCAGTAATGCGGTGGTTCAGTATCTCTTCGGCCAGCGGATCTTCCAGGTATTTCTGGATGGCCCTGTGCAGCGGACGCGCACCGAATTGCGGGTCGTATCCTTTCTCGGCAATGTACTTGCGTGCCGCGTCTTTGATCTCCAGCTCGAAGCCCAGTGTGTTGAGGCGTTTCAGCACACCCTTCATGATGATGTCGATTATCTTGCTGATGTGTTTCTCCTCAAGCGAGTTGAAGATGATCACATCATCTATACGGTTGAGGAACTCGGGCGAGAATGAGCGTTTCAGGGCTTTTTCTATCACGCCGCGGCTGTTCTCTTCCACGCTCGATGTCTTGGCGGTGGTGGCAAAACCGACACCCGTACCAAAGTCCTTCAGCTGCCTTGCGCCTATGTTGGACGTCATGATGATGAGCGTGTTCTTGAAGTCTACCTTGCGGCCCAGACCATCGGTAAGCTGACCATCGTCCAGCACCTGCAGCAGGATGTTGAAGATATCCGGATGCGCTTTCTCGATCTCATCGAGCAGCACTACTGAATATGGTTTACGGCGCACTTTTTCGGTGAGCTGTCCACCTTCTTCATAACCAACATATCCGGGAGGCGCGCCGATGAGGCGGCTGAGCGAGAATTTCTCCATGTATTCGCTCATGTCCACGCGGATGAGGGCATCCTCTCCATCGAACATGTAGCGTGCCAGCGCGCGTGCCAGTTCTGTCTTACCCACACCCGTAGGACCCAGGAAGATGAATGAACCGATAGGCTTGCGCGGATCTTTAAGACCCACACGGTTGCGCTGAATGGCTTTAACCACTTTGGCAATAGCCTCGTCCTGACCAACTACTGCACCCTGCAGGTCGTCGCCCATGCGGCGCAGCTTGGCACTCTCGGCTTCCACCATGCGCATCACCGGTATGCCGGTCATCATAGAGATCACCTCTGCAATGGCTTCTTCGTTGATCGGGAAACGTCTGTGTTTGGCTTCTTCCTCCCACTCCGCTTTGGCGCGGTCCAGTTCTTCGCCCAGACGTTTTTCCCTGTCGCGCAAGGCTGCGGCCTCTTCAAAGCGCTGGCTCTTCACCACCTTATTCTTCTCTTGCTTTATGTCTTCTATCTTCTTCTCAAGGTCCAGTATATTCTGCGGAACGTTTATGTTCTTCAGGTGGACGCGGGCGCCGGCTTCGTCCATTACGTCTATCGCCTTGTCGGGCAACAGGCGGTCGGTCATGTAGCGGTCGCTCAGCTTCACACAAGCTTCTATCGCTTCCTGGTCGTAGATCACATTGTGGAAGTCTTCGTACTTGGAGCGGATGTTATTGAGGATAATGATGGTCTCGTCGATGCTTGGTGGTTCCACCAGCACTTTCTGGAACCTGCGGTCCAGCGCGCCATCTTTTTCAATATACATACGGTACTCGTCGAGCGTAGATGCGCCGATGCATTGGAGGTCTCCGCGGGCCAGTGCCGGCTTGAAGATGTTGGAAGCGTCCAGCGAGCCGGAAGCGCCACCTGCCCCCACAATTGTATGTATCTCATCGATGAAGAGGATCACGTCGCGGTTCTTCTCCAGTTCATTCATGATCGCCTTCATGCGCTCTTCGAACTGGCCACGGTATTTGGTGCCCGCTACCAGAGCTGCAAGGTCCAGACTGATAACACGCTTGTCGAACAACACACGCGAAACCTTGCGCTGCACAATGCGCAGTGCCAGCCCTTCCACGATGGCGGTCTTACCCACACCTGGTTCGCCAATGAGTATCGGGTTGTTCTTTTTGCGGCGCGAGAGGATCTGCGATACGCGTTCTATTTCTTCTTCTCGGCCCACAATAGGGTCGAGGTTGCCCAGCTCGGCAAACTTGGTGATGTCCCTGCCGAAGTTGTCGAGTACCGGAGTCTTGGATTTTGTGTTGCCGGCGGCGGGTTTTCGCTGCTGGTATTGGCGGCGCTCATCGTCATCGTCAAATTCTTCCGATCCGGGATCGTTGAAGTCGGCTGTGGGGTTGCCTCCCTGCAGAATGCTCAGTTCGCCCTTGAAGCGGTCGTAATCTACGTCCAGATTGCCCAGGATCTGTGTTGCCACATTTTCCTTGTTCTTCAGTATAGACAGCATCAGGTGCTCGGTCTCTACGGTTGGGCTTTTCAGCGCTTTTGCCTCCAGCACGGTAATGCGGATCACCTTTTCGGCTTGCTTGGTAAGGGGCAGACTGTTAATATTAGCAAGGGGCTTGTTGTTCTTGTCTTTGATAGCGACCTCCAGCTCTTTACGCAGTTCGAAAAGATCGACCTGCATGCTCTGCAGCACTTTAAGTGCCATGCCATCGCCCTCGCGGATAAGACCCAGCAACAGATGTTCTGTGCCTATGAAATCATTCCCAAGGCGCAAGGCTTCCTCGCGGCTGTAAGAGATGATCTCTTTTACTTTTGGTGAGAAGTTCGAATCCATGAAATTGTTGCGGTTGTTTAACACTATTTGAAATTAAAGTTAGCGATTTTCAGGGGTTTTAAACTATTGCCAAATGTTATAATCATATTTCGCCATCGGGTGGCGAAACTCATTCACCTTTCGTTAACGGAGATGCTGATCTTGTGTCATACAAATGGTTAATTTTTCCCTGCTACTGTTTACTTTTGGGGAAGATAAAAACTTCCGTAGGTGATGAACTTCAAAATTGATACCAGAGACACATTTACTGTAATAACGCCGGATACGGCCGAAATAACGGTTAATTTGACAGGTGAACTGCAACGCCGCATGGAAGAAATGAGGCAAAGCGGCAGTCAGAACTTCATCATAGACCTGCAACACTGCTCATCTGTGATGGCAGATGCCATTGAACAAATGTTGGCGATGCATGAGGAAAGTTATTCAGGCGACACGTCGTTGGTGTTCACCGGTGTATCTGCAAATGTGATGGCTGCACTGAAGGAAGATGATAGTAATCTCTCCTTGAACATAGCCCCCAAGATGATAGAAGCGGTAGATATAATAAGTATGGAGATACTGGAGCGAGATCTGTTCAACGAAGAAAGTTAAGCACTTTTTTGTGCCGTAACGGCAGGGAATGTGGATAAATGTTGTGTGTTGTTGCCGTATCGTCACACTTTTTTTGCCCCTGTATTTATACTTTTGACGAGTCTTCCCGCGGGTCATCGCCCGTGTATCAGAGTAAAGCAGCCCCAATGAAGCGCACATTGTTAATGGTACGGCATGCCAAGTCGAGCTGGGCATCTCCCCTGCAGAGCGATTTCGAAAGACCGCTCAATGAGAGAGGTCTGCGTAATGCGCCTGAAATGGGGAAACGACTCAGTACTGCAGGGCTTGTTCCTGATCTTATAATAAGTAGTTCTGCTGTGCGTACCCGACAGACCGCAACTTTACTTGCAGAAGAGCTGGGCTACGATGCAGAAAGGATACAGTGGGAAGATAAATTGTATCATGCACCGCCTGCAGCTATTGAAGAGGTGATATTTGGCGCCCCCGATAGTGTAAGCTGTGTGATGATAGTGACCCATAATCCGGGCATTACCGATTTTGTAAATCAGTTATCTCCTAGGTTTGCAACCGGCAATATGCCTACGTGCGGTATAGTGGGTGCAACATTTGAGGCGGCCGGTTGGTCGCAGTTCCCGCAGGCGAAACGCAACGTTTTTTTGTTTGATTACCCTAAAAATGAACATGACGCAGAATAAAACTACAGTACAGGTTACCACCATTCTCGAAAAACTCTTTGAAGAACACTATGAGAAGAAGGCCGAGAACATAGAGGCTCTGGCCATTTCGGGTTCGGACAGGAGGTATTACAGACTTACGGCAGAAGGCATTTCTGCTATAGGTACTTATAATACTAATGTGGCCGAAAACAACACTTATTTCTACTTTACCGAACTTTTCCGAAAGCACCAGATCAATGTGCCGGAAATACATAAGATAAGTAAAGACCGCCGTGCCTACCTGCAGCAGGACCTGGGTAAGGTGTCGCTCTTTGACATGGTGATAAAGGATGGCTACACTGAGCCCGTGCGTAAGCTATACCATAAATCACTGGCCCAACTGGCCAAGGTGCAGTGGATAGCCGGCAGGGAGGCCGATTACAAACAGTGTTTCGCATCCAAGCAATTTGATGAGAAAGCGATCATGTCTGATCTGCTTTACTTCAAATATTACTTTGCCGATCTTCAGGGTGTACCTTACGACCGTTCGCTGCTGATAAGCGAAATGGAGTTGCTGAGTAAAGACCTGGGACGTGTGCAGCCACAGACACTGATGTTCCGCGATTTTCAGAGCCGCAACATCATGATACACGAGGGCAAAGTGTTCTTCATAGACTTCCAAGGCAGTATGCAAGGGCCGCCACAGTATGATATCGCTTCTCTTTTGTGGCAGGCGAGGGCCCAATTGCCTAACGCGTGGAAAGAAGATCTGCTGAACGGGTACATAGCAAGTCTGGCAGACCTGCATGTGCCGCGTATGGATGAGATCCATTTCCGCCGTGGCTATGTTCAGTTTGTGTTGGTGCGTTTATTGCAGGTGCTTGGTTCTTACGGCTTCAGGGGCTTGCTGCAGCACAAGGCCCATTTTATCACCAGCATCGGTCCGGCATTGAAGAATCTGGACATGTTCCTTTCTGATCATCCGCAAACACCTGCATACCCCGAGTTGCGTTCGCTGCTGGAAAAGCTGTCGTCAAAGGAAATGCAGGAGCGCTTTCATACGGCCACTACTACTGACGGAAAGCCAAAGCTGGAGGTGCAGATATGCAGTTTTTCGTATAAAGCGGGTATTCCAAAAACGTCGAGCCCGCACGGTGGCGGATACGTTTTCGATTGCCGCGGTATTTTGAACCCGGGTCGTTACGCCGCCTACAAACACCTCACCGGCAACGATGAGATGGTGCGCCAGTTTCTGGAGCGCGAGACCCGGATGCCCGATTTCATGAACCATGTGTATGCGCTGGTGGCCATAAATGTGGAAGACTATATTGCACGGGGCTTCGAGCAGTTGAGCGTATCGTTTGGCTGCACAGGGGGGCAGCACCGGTCGGTATATGCGGCCAACCAACTGGCACAGCACCTGAAGGCACGTTTTAATATTGATGTGAATGTGACACACCTGAACGAGAAAAAGTGGGTGTTGAGTGCCGATGGAGGTGAGTAATGATATATTCGCCATATCAGCTATTTCACTATCCGTATCAGTTATAACAATTCAGTGAAAGCCGATTATTAAGTATTTTTGCGACAAATATTAAAGAAATGCTGAAGACAGGAAATACAATCGTGAGCATCTATACCGAAATGACCCCTAACCCGGAAACAATGAAGTTTGTGGCGAACAAACTGCTGTATCCCGGCAAAAGCATCGACTTCCCCGATGAAGCCGCTGCGGGGCCATCGCCATTGGCAAAAGAACTTTTCGCGTTCCCGTTTATCAGGAGCGTATTCATAGCAAGCAACTTTGTGACACTTGCCAAGACCATTGACACGAACTGGGACGATGTGATACCGTCTGTTCGCCAGTTTCTGAAAGAGTATCTGGAAGAAGGCCGTGTGGTGATCAACGAAGAGATGGTGCAGGCAAAGAAGGAGGCTAATGTAGCTGCTGCCGATGATACAGACGTAGTTGTGCGCATCAAGGAACTGTTGGAGAACTATGTGAAACCGGCTGTGGAAATGGATGGCGGTGCTATCAGCTTCAAAGGATTTGAGCCTGCAACCGGCACTGTGAAACTGATGATGCAGGGTTCCTGCTCGGGTTGTCCTTCATCAATGATAACGCTGAAAACAGGTATTGAAGGTATGATGAAGCGAATGATACCGGAAGTAAAAGAAGTGGTTGCAGAATCAGAATAATCTCTACAGACAATATTTACATTGAAATGGCGGCTACAAGGCTGCCATTTTTCTTTTTGTACCTCTATCGAGGCATAACTGTTCATTTGCGCAAATCCCCGACCTTTGCGCCTTCATGAAAGACCTGCGGTCGGTAA
>JBIKSN010000131.1:0-8425 GCA_044348585.1 Flavipsychrobacter sp. | reverse complement strand
TAGGGGTGATCGTAGGACTCGTACATGTTGTGCACGAAAGACCCAGTGCGCCTGTCCACGCAAACGTAGATGGAGGAAGCTGAGCATCCACTTTAATATTATCAAGGAACCAATAGTATTGTGACGCGTCATACACCCAGCGCAGACGAACGTCTGACTGACCCAAGGCGCCCGCAGGCAAGGTGATGCTCGTGTTCGGTGTGCCCGGTGTAAATGAAGGGCTACCTACTATCGTACCCGCCTGCTCTACAAGAGTCGTCCATGAACTGCCGCCATCCGTAGAGTACTGTATAGTTGCTGCAGCATCGGGTGATGCTGACAACAGGTACTGATCGAACTTCAACGTAGCAGATCCATAGCCCATTGTATTGAATGATGTAGAGGTGATCGTGCTGTTCGTCAGCGTACCCTGAGCAGCCGACTGCAACATGTTTGAACCGTCACCGGGAGTACCGTCAGCAGAAGTAGCAGATGTTACTATCTGCCACATGTTCGCGGGTGCTGCACTACCCGTAATTACCCAGCCGCTAAGGCCGCTGTTGAAATCCTGGTTTACAAGAGAGAATACAGGATCAGGCGAAGTAGCCACGAATGGAACTGACTCGCCCATACATATAGTAGTTGTACCTGAAGGCGATACTGACACAACAGGAAGAGGGTTGACAGTCACTACCTCAGATAAAAAGCAAGTGTTCGGAAGCGTATAAGTGATATTTGCAAGTCCTGAAGACACACCCGAAACAACACCTGTTGTTGAGGCAACTGTTGCAATACCTGTCAGGCCGGAAGTCCATGTTCCACCTGCAACTGAGTTGCCCAGTGTAACCGATGCAGCCTCACATACTGAGTGCGGGCCTGAGAACGGAGCCGGCGACTGAAGAACAGTGATTGCCGAAGTGGAGGCCGGATTACTGATACAACCTGCAACAGATGTCACACGAACACTGTAAGCACCCGATGATGCAACAGATGCCGGAACATGTGTAGTAGAGTTACCAGTTGTAGTTGCTGAATAAGATGAAGGTCCACTCCAAGTATATGACACAACACCGCCTGAAGTACTACCGGCAGTGAATGTAAGTGTTGAATTTGCACAGATCGTAGTTGCTGACGTTGCCATTGAAGCAACCGATGGCGTTGCGTAAACACCAACAATGCGGGTTACAAAACAGCCGCCGGTAACTGTGTAGGTGACACGAACCGCACCAGCAGAAACACCACTCACTACACCCGATGCGTTCACAGTAGCTACCGCAGTGTTACTGCTCGACCATGTTCCGCCCGATGTAGCACTCGCCAGATTGGTTGTTCCGCCAACACATGCGTAGTTGGTACCGGTAATAGCCGCAGGTGTTGAGCACGGTGCCTGAATAATAACTTTATAGTCACGGGTCTCACCATACCCTGTACTTGACGTAGGGCACGAGGGGATACCGGGGAAAGTAACGCCACCACAACAAGAAGAGTAATTTCCTACTATCCTCATTCTGTGTGTGCCGGGATTAGCCCCGACAGGGATTGTGAGTGTCATCGAGTTGGCACCAGACGTTGAAGTAGAACTAACTATACCACCACCAATTGTTTCGCCCGGAGAAGTAAACACGCCGTCATCGTTAAAATCGATCCATATCTGAGCCGAGTAGTTACCGGCATAGGAGTTACCTCCAATAGAGGCAGTATAAGTCGTTCCGGACAAGAGCGTAACGGACATAGTTGCATACCGGTCAGTATAGTTCGCTCCCGATGCGCCACAAGATGAGGATGGATCGCTGATTGAGGTACTGGATATGCCTGTCAATGAGGCAATACTTGTTGGCATTGCCAGACCACCACATGTGGTACCGTATGTAGGAGTACAATATGTTGGTGACACGAACGTTACCATTGTGTTGGTCGATGTCACTGTTCCGAATGATGGACAGGTAACATTGCACTGGAAATACGTAGTACCACTCAAACCTGAAAATGTATGAGTAGAATTGGTGGCACCGGCAATGTCAGTAAATGAACCGGCAATCCCTGTAGGCGATGAACGCCACTGATAGGTAAGACCACCTGCTACTGAAGTACCTGAAAGGCTGAGTGTAAAAGAAGTTGAAGGGCCACCACTTGTTGGCACCGACGCTGAAGTACCAGCGGTTGGAGCAGCAGAACATACGTTTACGCCTGTGGCACTAACGGCAACAGTTGTTGAAGAAGCACCGCCTCCTGATATTGTAATGTTACCGGACAAAGCACCCAAAGCCGTAGGGCAGGCACGCACGAAAACAGTTTGTGCTGCAAGAGCTGAAGATGTATAGGCAAGTGTTAAAGAAGAAAACCATAATGTACCATCTATAGACACCTGGAAATTAGCCGGAGCGGTCATAGTGAGCGTGCCGGGCGCTCCTGTAAGGTTTGCACCCGAAACCGTAAATGAAATATCGCCTCCGCATGAGCCTGTTGTCACACCACCTAATGAAAGCGTACTACTTGAAGTGAAGATAGATGGAGTAAGGTTGGTGATCACAACATATCCGTTACCTGTACGGAAACCCGCAGTCATTGAAGCACCGGTTACGCCCGTACCCCCAGTGAATGATGAACCACCGCAGCCACTGCCCGCGTAAGCACCACCAGCACCATACCAGCCGCCGCCGCCGCCGCCGCCATAGTAACTGGGATAAGCGTTACCGCCTGCACCAAAAGTACCTGCACTTGATAAGCTTCCGGCGGCACCGCCGGCTGTCTGTGTACCAGGACCACCACAGTTAGATGCGTTATAACTACCGCAACTATTACCGTTTGCACCGGTCAGACCACCGCCATCACCGCCATTCTCACCGCAGTTGTAGCCTGAACCACCACCACCGGCGCCAACCAGCAAACGGCTGGCAAGCGCAGCAGTTGTCGTGCCTGAAATGGTACGGATATCTGAAGAACCGCCACCACCGGCACCACCGCAGCCACCCGCTACTGAACCAGCGCCGCCCTGAGCACCACCACCGCTATTGGACCCGCCAACTACCGCAGTAGAGCCGCAAGAACCTGAGGGCGGCTGCTGACCTACATAAATGTAGATTATCTCACCTGGCGTCACCGCAACAGTACCTTGGGCGCGACCACCCTTACCTCCGGTCTGCACCGGACTAGTGTAGTTTCCGCCCTGAGCACCGGCTACATCGACAAGGATCGACGTACACCCGGTGGGTACAGTGTACGTTTGCATACTTCCGGTATAATTGAAAGTGGTGGACTGCGCAACCACTTTTCCGGCCGTCAGGAAGCCTACAAAGGCTACCAGATAGAAGAATAGGTTTTTGTTCATAAGCTTTGTATTTGTATTTCCGTGTTAATTTATTTCGCTAAAAGTCTCTCTGTATCTGCTTTTCAGCCATCGATGGACCTTTTTCATCCGCCTTCATGCACAACAAAAACAGGCCGACCTACAGAACAGTCGGATAACAGAGAAAGTAAACTTAACGTTTTCTTTTGAATTACCAAATTATTTCAGCTATTTTTTCGCTGAACAATTTTAATTTGTCGTACATCACCTTGATTTTCAATAATTGAAATACTACCTGTCCAAAAAATAATATAGTATCTCCTCCCATTAACAAACAGCAATTTTCGGGCTGAAAAACACCCTTCAACTCCCCATTAAGTACATATTGCGCCAGGATGTGCTGGTATTGACGGCGACAACATTCAGACATACATGCAACATTACAATGTGTAGTAATTCTTCCTCTAACGTCGCATCGCTTACTCGTGTATATGCGGCAAGCCTGGTGTTATTTAGCACCCGAAGCTCGTCCTCACTTTTATGATACTTTCCTCCTGTCTTTCCGCTCCTTACTCCCGCCTGTCAAAGACATTTATTACATTTACATCATACTACCGGGTATTAGTTCTGAGTTTTGTACTCACACATGCACGCGTGTTGTCGTCATTTACGGTAGATTCAATCATCAAAAAACACGATTATGAAAAAACTATTTCCGCTCGCCTTAGTGATGTTGTTATTCAACATAACAGGCACTGCGCAGTCAGTTACAGTAAGTGTCCCTGTCACACCATGTAACAACGATGGTGTCATTACTGCAAATGTTACCGGTCTTACACCACCACTCACTGTGTCCTGGAACACTACCGGCACCCTGGGAACAACCATCACGCATACCGTTACAGGCACCACCGATGCGCTTACATCATACAGTGGCGGCCCTGTGTACGTTACCGTAACTGACGGCACCGGGTCAGCATTTACTTCATTCGCAGGCACCCCTCCCATGTCATACTCTCTTTCTGCAAGTCCTGCAGTTTGTCCCGCACCAGGCTCCATTTCTGCAAGTGTATCCGGTGGAACAGCGCCTTACACATACCAATGGTATAATAGAACCACGGGTTCGATCATAGCGTCAGGCAATCCGGCGTCATTACCTGCCGCGAACTATGGTGTGGTGATCACAGATGCCGCAGGTTGCGTTTACGGATCACGTGTCTCAGACGATGGCGGAGGATTGATCGACTATGTATCCTTCACCGCGACACTGACAGCAACACCCGCAAACTGTCTGAACGGAACAGCAACTGTTTCGGCGATAGGTACAGGTGCCGTAGCTCCTATCAGTTATTTGTGGTCTACAGGCGCAACAACCGCAGGCATATCAGGCCTTGCAAAAGGTACGTACAACGTTACCATTACGGATGCACTTGGCTGTGTAGCACAAGCTGATAGCGCCTTTGCACCGGGTGGACCTACCAGTGTCAATGTACCGCAGGCGATCACTTTCTCTTTACCTTCAACAACAACTCCTGCTACATGTATCGCTGCAGACGGAGCGATCAGCGTATTCCCTGCAGGAGGCACAGCACCTTACTCTTACTCATGGAGCACCGGTGCAAGCACAGCAGCAATTACCGGACTTAGTGCAGGCATGTACAACGTAACTGTAACGGACGCGAACGGATGCACAGGCACAAGCTCTTACTATGTAAGTGAATCTACACCCATCACGCTCACATACACAAGCTCACCAAGTCTTTGCACAAGCCCATCAGGCAATGCGTCTGTGATAGCGTCTGGTGGCACTCCGCCGTACAGTTATTTATGGTATACCACTCCTGTACACACTACAGCAACAATTACCGGCATGAACGCCGGTACATACAACGTTAAGGTAACAGATGCTGCCGGCTGCATCAGGACCGGTTCTGCGATCATCAACCCGATCAACATCATCACTGGTACCTTCACGTCAACCAGCCCTCTGTGTACATTATCAAATGGTAGTATCGGGTTCACTCCTACAGGCGGTGCAACCCCATACTCTTATCTATGGAATACGGGCGCAACAACTAGTGCTATCGCAAGTGTTCCAAAGGGATCGTACACGGTCCGCGTCACCGATGCAATGGGTTGCAAGGTCAATAGATCATTCGCGCTGAGCTCATACTCGCCTGTCGGCATCGGTGTTTCATCAACAGACGCCTCTTGCATATTCGCTAACGACGGAAGTCTTACCGCTACTGCGTTTGGCGGCACTGCGCCCTACAGCTACGGCTGGAGCACAGGAGGCACTACGGCAACTATCAGCGGCCTGGGATATGGTCACTACTGGATCAATGCAACAGATGCTTCCGGATGCGCAGCAAGCAGACACGCCTACCTTGGCTACGACACTGCAGGCACAAGTTGCTTCTGCACCATAGAAGGAATTATCTACGCTGATGCTAACGGCAACTGTTCGCAGGAGACAGGCGAGGCAGGCATAGCACATACGCAGGTATATTGTTCAGGCATAGGCTACACTTATACCGACGGCACAGGACATTATTCATTCAAAGTTCCTTCCGGTACATATACTATTACTGAAACTGTTCGTGCAGGCTATCCGCTTTCTCCATGCCAACTTAATGGCATCACAGTATCCGTTACAGCAGCTGCAGGTTGTGTTAATACGATCAACTTTGCAAACGCTGTTGTGCCTACACACGATATGCGTATCAGCGTTTCCAGCCCTATCCCACCTGTACCCGGAAACACCTACTGGCAGCAGATAGTAATAGTGAATGAAGGCACCATAACAGAAGACTCTACTTACGGATCTGTAAAGACTGATGGTCAACTGTTGACTCCTTCTTTCGTGCCTTCAGGGTTGTTCACCGGAGGTTCGAATTTCTATCACGCACAGATACCGGATATCCTCGCACCCGGGCAGTCAAAAACTATTGTTAGCACCTACAGCGTTCCGACAAATATCCCGATCGGAACTGATGTTGTTTGGCGCGACACCACGGCTCATGATACTGTTACCGGCACATGGCTTACAGACAATACACCTTCTAACAATGTGTGCCAGCACCACAGCGCTGTAGTTGCTTCTTACGATCCTAACTACAAAGAAGTAACACCTCGCGGCACCGGTGCAAACGGTATCATCACCGTGAATGACACTGTACTTGAATACACGGTACACTTCCAGAATACAGGTAGCTGGTATGCACAGAACATTGTCGTTATCGACACACTGGATAACGACCTTGAATGGACTTCTCTGCATCCGATCTACGAATCTGCGCCATGCCGTGTGTCATTGTCTCAGAGCGGCTCTGTAAAGGTTGCCAGGTTAAGCTTCGATAACATCAACCTGCCACCGCAGATGTTTGATGACTATCGTAGCAATGGCATGTTCACCTACTCAATAAAAACGAAACCGGGACTTGCCATCGGAACACAGTTCAAGAACAGGGCTTCGATCTATTTCGACTACAATGCACCTATTGTTACAAACACAACGATCAACACCATTGGCACCGCAGGCCCGGTTGTAGTTACCAACAACAACCCTTCAGGAAAAACTGCTGGCTTCACTGTTTATCCTAACCCGGCTAATACAGTATTCTATATCGCCATCAGCTCTGACAAAAACATGAACGCTGAAATGCAACTCACCGACATGACCGGTAAGACGCTGCTCACTCGCACTGTTGAATTACAGGCAGGCGCGCAGAACATTGGTACTGACATCAACAGTTTGTCTGCAGGCGTTTATTTCGTTTCAGTGAAAGCTAACGGCATTCTCAGCACACAAAAACTGGTGATCGTAAAATAAAATACACCACACTATCGTTAAGAAGCACACCCGCGACGGTGTGCTTTTTTTTGGAACAATAACTGCAGATAACTCCTATAATCAAGCAGTATTTTCTTCATATCGAAATTATAATTTACATTTAGCAAAAAAACCATCAAAATGAAACATCGCATTCTCTTCTCACTCATCGTTATCCTGTCATTCACTTGTATCACTCCGGCACATGCGGGCTTCATTATGAAACACAACGCACGGGTAGCCGACTCGTCTACTGCCACTGCCGTGAAAGAAACAATGCAGCTCATACAAACAAAGGGGCTTGTAAATACACTTCACGATTACAGGTCCGAACATAAAAGCCTGCTTCAACGTCCGGGCAGCAGCAGTGGTTGGGAAGGGATAGTTGCGCTTGTGTGCGGCATACTGGGATTATTTCTCGGCTTCCCTGCAATACTCGCGGTAATATTTGGTGCAATGGGGATGGGGCGCAATAAAAGGCATCACGGCATGGCGGTAGCCGGATTTGTGTTGGGCCTCATCGTCACAATCATCTTGCTCCTGGCAATTATCCTGGCTCTCGCGTTCTTCAGCTGGATCATCTAATATTCGTCAACACACTCATCTTATAGATATGACACCCAAAAAACTAGTACTATTTCTATTGCTGCTGGTTGGCTGCTCAAATGCCGACACCTACGCGGGGCACATTATTCGCAAAACAACCTTTGTTGACGAAGCAACCATTTCTTCAACACCGCTTCCGGTAGAAAGGGTCGGTTCTCCTGCTGAGACCGTAAGATCCACGTACCTGAGTTCTTGGGAAGAAAAAGAAAAAAGACAAGCAAAAGACACCTCAGGCTGGGAAGGCATTGTATCGCTGGTATGCGGTGTTCTGGGCATCTTCACGTTAGGGATCACGTCAATTCCGGCAATTATTTTTGGAGCATTAGGAATGGGACGTGGCAAGAAAAATCAGGGACTCTCACTTGCCGGACTGATCCTGGGCGTTGTAACTATCTTAGTTTATGCATTGCTAATATTCGCCATAGCAAGTGCGTTCTGATGATTCGTTAAAGCACCACCTGCTGCAGCAAAGCACTCTTCTCGGGGTAGTCAGTATTGAAATGTAACCCCCTGCTCTCTTTTCTGAACTGCGCACCTTTTATGATAAGGTATCCTATCGTAATAAGGTTGCGCAGTTCGCATAACTGCGGCGAAAGTGTTGCCGACCTGTACAGTTCCTCTGTTTCGTTGTGCAGCAGGTCTATTCTGTTCATAGCGCGTTGCAGGCGCACATCGTTGCGCACAATGCCCACATAATCACTCATGATCAGCTGTACCTCTTT
>JBIKSN010000130.1:0-8444 GCA_044348585.1 Flavipsychrobacter sp. | reverse complement strand
AAACTGCCAATAGGAGATGATGCTGCAAAATCTAACAGGTACGATCCCAAAACTGATAGTCTTCGTTTTCGTGACATGTTCAAACAGCAACTTGACTTCCCGAGGCTGTCGACGGTGGAAAAAATCAAGAGTCCGTTTTCGGCATTATCAAAAAAGAACCGTATGACGTGGCAGTTTCAGGAAGATTACGACAGGTTTCAGAAGGAAAAATATGTTGACTTTACGTTCAACCGAGATATCGTAACACGAGTGACCGGACTTAAAGGTGACAGTCTTACCCGATACATGGCACGTTTCCGCCCATCGTATGAGCAGCTGCGCGGCATGAGTGACTACGCGTTCTATAATTACATCAAGACAAGTGTGAGACGGTACCGCACTCCAAATACTCCGCGCGGCGCGCAATAGTGCCCGGATCAGATTCTATTTATTACTTTCCCTCGCTTTTAGTACCACAAATCCGTATCCGTTAGGATTGTTTGTCAACTTAATGCCGAATACAGTTGCTGGTTTATGTCTGCGCCAGTCATATATCACATCGCACTTATCCGAAAATTCGGGAGGAAGAGAGAAATAGGCTTCCTGCATGATGATGGTGTCACCTTTGTCGAATTTGTCGGTGATGATGACATATGGCTTTTTGATATCAGAGAATATAGGCCAGATACCGTTGGAAGTGATCACTTTTCTGTTGTTACGGGTATAAGACTCCGCCAGCGCTCTTGCTGACGCGAAGTCCTTGCCTGAGATCATTGTATCTGCAAATAGTAAAAATGTTCGCAAGAATAGAAACACCCCGGCGATCACAGTGACCAAAACAACAGAAGAAGCCAATTTGGTACTCTTATTCTGTATGGGCGAAAGTAGCTGCAGCCACAGATAAGTCATCATAGGGAAGATAAATTGTGTGGCATTGTAAATGGTAGGCGCTGCGCTCAATACATATTTATAAAGACCAACGAAAAGTAGAGTAAGCGGAATCAAAGAAACTATAATGGTGAACTTAGATACAGAAACCCATCTAGATCTGATATCGGCGAGGAAGAAAAAAAGACAACTAGTGAAAATAAAAACGAACCCGAAACTTAATGGGGCATATGTCCAATAATACACCAGCATTCGGAATGTGCTATCCGCTCGATTCAACGCCAGAGCTATATGCCAACCTATTGCATTTACAGTTTCGGACAAACCGTGAGGCGATAAAGCAAGGATGAGGCAAAAACCACCAACCACTGCAGCAAAGACAGCGACCAATTCCACGCACTTCAGAAGGACGTTCTTTGAATTCAACACTTCAAAAAGTGCATAAAAAAGAAATGAAAAGAACAAACCTATTATCTGCGTTGAGAACAACACTGAGAACAAAATGATAATGACTGGAAAGTATAATACAGGCTTTATCTGTGTTCGGATGCGGTATAACAGGAAGATGAGGAATATGAATAATCCTGAAAAATTTTCGGGCCGCCCGACGGTAGGCAACAGGTATATACTTAGGAAAGTGAACGTAAGTATGAGACCAAGCTTGGTCTGCGGGGTGAGTTTGTCCGTCAGATAGCCCTTTATAGTTGCTGTGAACAACGCAATACCCGTGACACTGAAAAGAGAACATATCAGAAAGATGGTTCGGATGTCAGGTTTCATCCGACTCAGCCAGCCAAGCATCATAGGGAAGAACGGCACATAGTAGTTGAATCGGTTGTTATGCGTAGGGTCGGTGAAATCGGCAACGTAATACAAGTGATTGGTCATTCCTTGATCCTTAGCAAATGACAAAGCCGGAGGCATAAAGACGAATGAATCTGTGCCAGGTAAAGGGAAGACTAAGACAGCATAAACGATCAGCAAAATGCTGATGGAAATGGCCGATCCAACAAAAACAGGTTTGAAATTCGTCATTTGAAGTGACACAAATTTAATCGTTATTTCGGCACCCCGGAGGGAAGGTGTTATAAAAATTGTATCGACATGTATTATCGTCTGTCTATGAAATAGTACAAAGCACGAAAAATGGTAATTTTGACCGGAGATGCTTCCATTACCCTCATTAGATTTTCAGGGTTTATTCCCTGAAGGCACAGTGCCGTTCTTTACACAACACCGTAGAGGAGTAGAGGTGCTGTTGCCGGGCGAAAGTGAGATAGCAGCTGGTTACGGGTCGAAAAGGCTGGCAGATTTTTGTACCGGCAGGTATTGTTTGCGCAGTTGTACCAACATTCTTGGTTTTAGTGGAGAGATAATGATAGGGGAGAGAGGTATGCCTGTTTTGCCGCCGGGCATTGTTGGTACAGTGAGTCATTCCAAGGTGTTGAGCGGTGCAGTGGCGGCTTCGGCAAGTGATTTTCTGTCAGTAGGCTTGGATATTGAGAGTAATGGCCGGATCAACCGGGATATGTGGCATTTGTTGTTCAGCGAAGAGGAGTCAGCATTTCTTCATTCCCTTTCTGCAGAAGGTCAGGTCCTGACAGCGACAAAATATTTCTCAGCCAAGGAGGCTTTTTATAAGATGCAATATCCGATCACCGGGATGTATCTGGATTTTCATGATGTAGAGATGTTGCCGGAGCAAGGAGACAACTTATCAGTAATTCTACTAAATGATGCGGGCCCATTTGGCAAAGGCAGGCATTTTGAAGTAAAAGCGAAGGTCGCCGGAAATGAGATCATCACTTTCTGTGCACTTCCTAAATAAGAAACGGCCATAGCATTCGCTACGGCCGTTGTTATATGATCTATTGTGATCTTACATACTCATTCCACCACACACACTCAACACCTGTCCGGTGATGTAACGGCTCATGTCTGAAGCCAGAAAAAGTGCTGCATCAGCTATATCGTCAGTTTTACCAAAGCGACCCAGCGGAATTTTTTCAAACCACTTTTCCGCACCACCGTCTTTTAAGTAGTGGGTCATATCTGTTTCAACAAAACCCGGAGCGATGACATTGCAACGAATATTGCGACTACCCACCTCGGCAGCGATACTTTTTGTAAAACCAATAATGCCGGCTTTACTTGCGGCGTATGCAGCCTGACCTGCATTACCTTTTACACCAACTATGGAGCTCATATTGATTATACTGCCTGAACGACTCTTCATCATTGGCCTGATCACCTGCTTGGTGAGGTTGAATACGCTTTTCAGGTTTGCCTGCATTACCTCGTCCCACTGCTCCGGGGTGAGGCGAAGTAACAGGTTATCGCGGCTGATTCCGGCGTTATTTACGCATATATCTAATGTGTTAAAGTCCTTTGCGACATTGCTAGCAAGCTCTTCAGCCGCTTTGTAGTCTCCGGCATCACTTTTATACCCTTTGGCTGTTACACCCATTGCCGACAATTTATCTTCAAGAGCTTTGGCCTTTTCTTCGGAAGAAAGGTACGTGAATGCGATATGGGCACCGTGTTCAGCAAATTTAATTGCGATAGCCTCTCCAATACCCCTGCTGGCACCGGTGATCAGGGCCACTTTGTTGTCAAGTAATTTCATTTTCAATCTTATTTTACAGCGGCTAAAGTAACAATTGCTGCTGAATAGTGGTGTAATTGCTGCCCGATTTTTGGAAGAATGGTCGTAGTTCTACCAGCATAGATGCGATTACATTCGTTAAAAATGCCTTGTATTGGCCCGGTGCATTTTACCAAAACTGTAATTAGATTACATTTGCGTAAGTTGAGAACCGATCATAAAAATACCAGCCCCACTTCCGATAACACCAGGCGTAGGATACGCCGGTTATGGACCACATTCATTGTTGCTCTTGTAGCATTTATCCTTTTGGTCATCGGGATTGAAAATGGCCTTGTGGGTTATATGCCGTCGTTGGCGGAACTTGAGAATCCTCAGAGTGCTGTTTCTTCTGAGGTACTGGCGGCTGACGGCACCGTGTTAGGGCGTTATTATGTTCAGGATAGGTCTAATAGTAAATATTCTGACATCTCGCCCAATATCGTTAATGCACTTCTTGCAACAGAAGACGCTCGTTTTTATGACCATGCGGGAATAGACCCGGTGGCGACTGTAGCCATCCCTATATACGTTCTGCTACAGAAGAAACGTGGTTCGTCCACCATCACCCAGCAGTTGGCAAAAAATCTGTTTCCCAGGAAAAGTGCCAGCATTGTGACGCTACCTTTCATGAAGCTGAAGGAGTGGGTTTTGGCCGTAAAACTTGAGAGGAATCTTACCAAACGCGAGATCATTACCCTGTACTTAAATACTGTGCCGTTCAGTGATAACGTATACGGTATCAAGAACGCCTCTCTGACTTTCTACAACAAGACGCCTGACAAAGTAACTGTAGACGAAGCTGCTGTTCTTGTTGGAATGCTGAAAGGGAATACCATCTATAACCCCCGTACGCGCCCTAAACGGGCAAAAGAGCGCAGAAATGTTGTGCTGGAGCAAATGTTAAAGTACGACTACATCACCCAACCCCAGTTTGATAGCCTGAAAGCGAAAGAAACGCCACTTGACTATCATAAGATCGATTATCATGATGGTCTGGCGCCATATTTCCGTCAGGTAGTAGAGCAGTATGTTAAAGCGGCAATCAAGGACCTGAAGAAAAATGACGGTACACCTTTCGATATCTACAAAGATGGCCTGAAGATCTATACCACCATTGATATGCGCATGCAACGGTATGCGGAAGAAGCGGTTCAGGAGCATCTTACCGAGCATCAGAAGAAGTTTTTTGCACAACCGGGTTACGTTGATGGCGCTGTTTGGAAAAGAAAAGGTAATGTTCAGAACATACTGATGAACGCGATAAAATCATCGGACCGATATCAGATGCTGCGCGGACAAGACATGACCGAGGAACAGGCGATTGAGGAAATGAAGAAGCCTATCCGCATGAAAGTTTTCGCGTGGAGTAAGACCAGGAGCATGGATACGGTGATGAGCCCTATCGACTCGATCAAGTACATGAAATTGTTCCTTCAGGCGGGCTTTATGGCTATGGATCCGTTTACAGGAGAGGTAAAGGCCTGGGTAGGAGGAATAGAACACAAGTTCTTCATGTATGACCACGTGAACATAAATACTAAGCGTCAGGTGGGCTCTACCATTAAGCCACTTCTATATTGTTTCGCTATCGATAATGGTTTCTCGCCGTGTGGCATTGTGTCAACAGCGCCGCAGGAATTTCCTTCGCTTGAGACCCCTTACGATGCAGGTGGTTCAGACGAAGGTGACATTATGATGATGACCGCACTTGCTAAATCAATAAACAATGCGGCATTGTACATATTGAAACAAGTGGGCATAGAGCCGTTTGTAGATTTTGTGCACAAATGCGGTATCTCCAGCAGGATAGACGCGGTTCCTTCTGTAGCATTGGGTGTGTCTGATATCTCACTGTATGAGATGCTCGGTGCATACAGTATGTTCCCCAATGGCGGAATGCATACAGAGCCATACTTTCTGGTGAAGATCGAGGACAAGAATGGAATGCCGGTGAAAAATTTTGCTGCAAAACAAAAAGAGCTGATCAACCACAACACAGCGTTCAAAATGGTGAAGATGATGCGCGGGGTAGTGAATGCCGGTACCGGCGGACGCCTGCGTTACCTGTATGGCATTCATAACGATGTTGCCGGAAAAACGGGAACGACAAACAATCAGGCTGATGCCTGGTTCATTGGGTATACACCACAGTTACTTGCCGGTGCATGGGTGGGTTGCGATGACCGCGAATTCAGGTTCCGTAGTGAGCGACTTGGCCAGGGTGCTGCTGCTGCGCTACCTATTTGGGCTTACTTCATGAAACGGGTGTATGCTGATCCGAAGACAGGTATCAACCCGAATAAAGTATTCCAGGCTCCTGAAGGGTTCATTGATTGTGAGCCGGAGGGCGCGGCTACCGATCCAACGTTAATGCCCGCCGATCCTACCAAAGAAGTGGAAGAAAAGGCGGGCATTCCAGAGGATGACCAATTCAGATAATTAGTTAACGCGCTATCGTTATTTTTTGGCTCAGCGATATTGATCCGTTATAAACCTTGATCACATAATCGCCGTTATAGAGTGTGCGTGTATCGACGTAGGTAATGGTGCTACCCTGTGCAATTTTTGAACGCTGAACAAGACGACCTGTCATATCAAAAACGTCAACTGCAAGGTCTGACGATACCAACTGGCCAACCTGCACTGCAACGAAATCGGCAGTAGGATTAGGGAATGCGTTCAGGAGTATCGAACCTTCTATCTGAGCTGTTAAACCTGATGTAGACGGGTTGTATACCGTAACTGTCTCTGTGATCGATGTAACCTTTGTGACAACAACATTTCCGTAGAAAGTAGGTCCTACCGCATAGGGGTAGGCTGAGTTCCAGTTAGCATCAACCGTGCAGAAGTATGCGTAGGTTCCTGATGGATATTCAGGAGTTACACTAAAACGACCATTGTGTTCGTCGAGATAGTCGGGAGTAGCAGCGGAAGTCGCATTGTATTGGTAGTCTTCCCTGAACAGGCCCAATGGGTAGGTGGTGCTTACTGCCGGACCGGGAGTAACTGTGCTGCCATCGGCATAGGTTGTTCGTGTAGTTATTGCTCTAAGGCTGTAGCTCGATTTCATTCGGACAATACCGCCGGTGCCATCAGCATTCTTGTAACCATATGCACCGTATATCGGATATCCATCATAAGCGAAACCAAGTAGTGGCGAGTGTTGTGTGCTGTCTATCGCGTACAAACCGTCGGCGTCATAGAGATTGCAGATGGTAGAGATCACTGTCCTGTCAAGTTTGAAAGCACTCGGATTCTGGTGGTGGTGGTAGTTGCCCATTGCAGGGTGGCCTTTAGAGCAGTCGAAGCCTCCTTTTTCGGCAACTACTGCGTCTCGGTTCCAGATACCATCGCCGGGACCGCCCGGTATAGGACCGCCCGCCAAAGCGCCCGTGCTGTTCCTCCATGATACGCCATCGCGATAATCAAATAGGGCAACGCCATTGATGAATACTCCAATGTTACCCCCGGTGGTTGGAGTGGGGGTACCTGTTTTAGGAGTAGGGTTTAACGGGAATTTGAAAATTGCGTTCTGGTTAGTTGCAATTGAAGGATTGCCATCCAGAAATGGTCCTGTCGCGTAGCCGGGAATCCCTTTTGTACGGATATATGCAGACGTGCCGGAATAAAGCACTGTCTGAACATTAGCAGAATCAGCATCATTGATGGGGGTGGAGCTACCTGAGTTGTAATGACGGCCCAATAAGCCGGTTGTGTTCCTCAGCCATTTCGTAATGACCGGATTTGTTTGCGCTTCTGCAGCAACGCCTGTGCACAAGAACGCGGATAGTAAGATCTGTAGTTTCATTTTGAATGATTATAGTATTTCAGTTTGACGATATTAGTTTGTTATTCCTTCGGTTGCCGGGTAAAAAGGAATCGAGGGTAGGAAAAAGAAGTGTCGTACAAGAATTCCTTATCGGTGAGTGTTAGCAAAAAGGCGATCATATCCACTTTCTCGTTTGCCGACAGAATGATAGGCTCGCGAAGTTCCGGACTTAAAAAATCAGAATTGCGTATGCCTGAAGTGTAGTGTTCGATCACCTGTTGTAACCTGTCAAATCGACCATCGTGCATGTAGGGGTAAGAAAATTCTACATTTCGTAAAGACGGTATCTTAAAATGAAGTGAGTCTGAACGACTGCCGGTGACGCGCATTCTGCCCGGATCCCTGAGCAGGGTGTCTATACTTAGTCCGTTATTGGCAAATTCGCCCGTTGTAAATAGCGGTTCTTTGTGACAGTTTTCGCAGTGTTGTCTGAAAAGTCTGAGTCCATTTTGCTCTTGCCGGGTGAATTCAACACCCTTTTCGTGACGCAATAAGCGGTCGTATTTGGAATTGGCGCTCACTATTGTAAGCATAAACTGCGACAGTGATTTCAGGAACCGCTCACCGGTAATGGAAGTATCCCCGAATGCCTTCCGGAAAAGGGAAGAATAAAGTGCGGACCTTCTTAAGCGGATCAATGAACTGTCAAGAGAGAAATCCATCTCATCTTTGTTTGCAATTGGTGCCAATGGCTGAACGTCAAGGTGATTGACAGCACCATCCCACATGAGCAGTCTGGACCATGCCAGATTCGCCAACGCGGGGGAATTGCGGGTACCTATGCGGCCATAAATGCCATGACTGATGTTGTGATCTACATGGGTAAAGGCGGTGTACTGAAGGTGGCAACTTGCACAAGAGATCGTACTATCTGCCGAGAGGATAGGATCGTAAAATAAGGCCCTTCCCAACAAAACACCTTCACGGGTCAGTCTATTGTTGTTGAAGTTGTATGTGGGCGTCGGCCATCTTTCAGGCACACGGAAGAATGCAGTCTTTCTATTGGTAAAGCTCAGCCCCCCAAAAGCGCCCGTCAACAATATAGCAAGCAGCCATTTCTTCATTTAAGCGGAAAGAACATTTTAGCCGCGAGATCGGAAA
>JBIKSN010000129.1:0-8448 GCA_044348585.1 Flavipsychrobacter sp. | reverse complement strand
TGGGTGAATCCGGTGCTGTATCTGGCTTATGGTGCTGTGCCCGAGGTGCCGGGTGTGGCGCTGCCATCGCGCAGGCATGTGGCGGTCGACTCAAAGACTTTTCAGAGTATACCGTTCGGCTACGATGCAAATGATGCTCTGCTGCTCACGGCGTTCCGTCCTGGTCACATCTCGGCAAGTGTGCAGGTGGCACGCGATGCGCTGCTGGTATTGCAACAGGTGAACTTTCCGGGCTGGCATGTTGAGGTGGATGGACATCGTGTAATGCACCTTACGGGCAACTATTGTTATCCGGTAGTGCGCATACCGGCAGGCAGTCATACTGTGGTCTATCACTTTGCCCCTCGTCTGTTGCAAATAATGTTGGTGTGGTATCTGGTGTCATTGGCAGCGCTTGGCGCGATACTTATTGTTTTTCGCAGACGATTGTTCTAGATCGGTCAGTACGCTTGCACCTTCTTGTTAGCGCTTGCCTGTATAGCCGCTGCAAGACTCTCCGAACTAACCATCGGGGGCATTGCTTCCTTTCTCATCATATTTGCTCGAAAAAATCGGGCAAAGGTGATTTTGTGAAGGGCAGGGGGGCGACGGTGGTCAGTTTGTGATAGGTATTTGCCTTTATATAAAACCTCCTAATTTTATGTCATGAATGACCTTATAGACACCTGGCATATCCACAACCGCATCAACACCTACCTGCTGGCCGCCATCACCGAAGAAGCCCTGCAGTTGGGTATCGGCCGCGGTCGCAATGCAGCCGAACAGTAAGCTCACATGCACAACGTGCGCCTCATGTGGTTGAAGGCGTCGGCACCGGCATTGTTTGCCGGACAAACGAAGATAGAGAAGGGCGATAACCTCACGGGGGAGTTGCTGACGCAACGCCTCAACGAGAGTGGAGCGGCTATTGCCGCTATGCTGGAGGCGGCGCTTGCTGCGGGCAAGCTGAAAGGTTTTAAGCCTCATCCTGCCGCTTTTATCGGCTACATGATATCGCACGAGAGCCACCACCGTGGCCAGATCACCCAAAGCCTGAAGCAGGCCGGATACAAGATAGACGCCAAAGTGCTTTATGGATTGTGGGAGTGGGGGAGCCGATA
Organism: Flavipsychrobacter sp.; assembly: GCA_044348585.1. Taxonomy (GTDB): domain Bacteria; phylum Bacteroidota; class Bacteroidia; order Chitinophagales; family Chitinophagaceae; genus Nemorincola. The sequence continues at coordinate 7,348 of JBIKSN010000129.1, read as the reverse complement.
GCCGAAGATGCACTATTTTCGTGCCGGAATTTAAAATTATACGGGCAGGTGGATAGCACAGCGCAAAGCAGGATCAATTGGTTTACTGAGGAGGTTTTGGAAGGAATGACCCTGCCCGAAAAATTCACCTTTCCGTTTTACTACGAACCACACCCGCTGGCCCGCCTGGCGGCCGAAGGCCTGCAACAGTACCTTGATACCCAGTCCGATTTCGAGCATGAGTTTGGCTTCAATGGCGATACAGGACAGATGCCCATCGGTAAGATGTTTGGTGTGCTTGTCGTTCAGTCGCCCGACGGCAGGGTGGGCAACTTATGGGCGGTCTCCGGCAAACTTGCCAACTCCAACGATCATCCGCGCTTTGTGCCTCCGGTGTTTGATATGCTCACGCGTGATAGTTTCTTTCTGGTGGAGCAGGAGAACATAAGTGCTGTGAACGAAGCCCTGGAACGCGAGTTGGCCAATGAAGAGATACCCCGCCTGCAGCAGCAGTTGGTCGTCCTTGTGGCACAGGCCAACGACGAGAAGAACGCATTCAGGCAGCAGATGAGGACCAACCGCGACCAACGCCGCCTGCGCCGCGAAGAGCAGAAGGCAGTGCTTTCTCCCCAAGACTATGCTGCGTTTGATGCCGAGATGATTCGCCTGAGCCACTACGACCAATATGTGCAAAAGCAGATGGCCGAGGCGTGGGATGCAAAAATAGCTGAAGTGCAGGCATTGCTGCAGCCGTTAGAGGCGCGCATAGAGGCATTGCGCACCGAACGTCGCGAACGGTCCGGGGCCTTGCAGCAGCGGTTGTTCAACGAGTATTCTTTTCTCAACATAGCCGGTGAAAGCCGCAGTGTAGGCAGCATTTTTGCTGATACAGCTTTTGGCAGACCACCCGCCGGCGCCGGTGAATGTGCCACACCCAAGTTGTTGCAATATGCATTTTTGCACGGGCTTCGTCCGCTGGCAATGGCCGAATTCTGGTGGGGTGCTGCGCCACGGTCCGAGGTCCGCATGCATGGTCAGTTCTATCCCGCCTGTGCAGGCAAGTGCAAGCCCATACTGGCCCACATGCTCCAGGATATTCCGGTTGATGAGAACCCCATGCTGGAGCCTGCCAGCGAAGAAGCACGTCTGCGTATAGTGTATGAAGACGAACACCTGCTGGTAGTGAACAAACCCGCCGGACTGAGGTCAGTGCCCGGTGTGGCCATCGAAGATTCGGTCTACAGCAGGTTGCGCGATACCAATACCACGTTTGAACCCCTCATGATCCACCGCCTCGATATGGGCACCTCCGGCTTGTTGGTAGTGGCCAAGTCGGCAAAGGTGCACAAGCACATACAGCAGCAGTTCCTGCGGCGGTCGCTCAGCAAGCGCTACACTGCCTTGCTGGCAAAAGACATTTCCGGCGACGAAGGAGAGATCGACCTTCCCCTTGCCGCCGATCCCTACAACCGTCCGGCGCAGATGGTGTGCTACGAAACCGGCAAACCCAGTATCACACGTTGGAAGGTGGTGAGCCGCGATGGGGGAGTGGTGCGCATACACTTCTGGCCGCTCACGGGGCGCACACATCAGTTGCGCATGCACGCAGCACACGCGCTCGGCCTCAATGCACCCATCCTCGGCGATGACATCTATGGCACCGCCGCCGAACGCCTCTATCTGCACGCCGCCGCACTATCATTCACACACCCGGTTACCAGGCAGGTGATGAGTTTTGAGGTGGTGGAGGATTTTTGATAGAGTCTTTTGCCTTTTAAATTTTGTGTAGTCCTGATTTTTTGCGCGACAATTTCTGTCTTCAGTCGACGTGGCTAAGAAATATTATTTAATTCAGTATCTTTCTAAGGCTTACTTTTGTAATCAAGATAGTATTCTATGGGACGTATTTTTTTGGCTATCTTTTTTCTTTTGCCGATTTGTGGATTTTGCCGTTCTAGCGACATCCGCCATTTTGAGATTAAAGTAGAGCCGTGGGGGAGAATTGCTGATGGCGGTACTTTTGCGGTGATTACCGACGATTCAATTAAAATTACCTATTCCAGAACTCTATTTGATAGTGTAGAAACATACACTAGGCTATTGAGCGAGCAAGAAAGGCGTAGGATAAAAAGTAAATTGAGGAAGATTGATCTCTCAAGTCTGAAAGAAGACTATACTAATGAACATGCCGGAGATTGTGGGGGTGAGTTCGATTTTGTTCTTACAATCAATGAAGTGCGAAAGAAATTTCATATTTACAAGGTTAAGGTCGATTCTGTTTTTAATTTGATTGCTGAAATCAATAAGATGTTGCCCGAAAGATTCCAGATAGAATATAACGATGAGTATTTTCGTTGGAGTTAGTACAAGAAAGTTTATCTTACTTTATCAGATCATTTTTTGTTGTCTGGTTTCCACGGTTTGGCGTTTGTAACACCCTCAATCCATACCCATTCGCCCCACAATCTGCGCTATCAGTAAATCAAGATCATCTGCGATTCAGACTAATGCAGATGATGAAAATTGTCTGACCACAATCCGTGCGTTTTCACGGCACACCAAAATTGCCTAACTTCATCCTCTATGAAAACGCTCCTTCTCCTACATGGCGCTATTGGTGCCGCCGATCAGTTGCAACCGCTGGCTCAGGTTTTGGCCGCGCATTACAATGTGCATACCCTCAGTTTTTCGGGTCATGGTGGTGTGGCGCCGCATGCCGAGGGTTATTCCATTCGTGTGTTCGCCAACGATGTGCTCGACTACATGCAGCTGAACGGGCTGGAGCAGGCCTCCATTCTTGGCTACAGCATGGGTGGATATGTGGCATTATATCTGGCAGCCCATTGCCCCGAAAAGATAGATAGTGTAATGACCCTCGCTACCAAGTTTCAGTGGACGGAAGAGATCGCCGCCAAAGAAGTGAAGATGCTGGTGCCCGAGAAAATAGAAGAGAAGCTACCCGCATTCGCTGCCACGCTGTCGCAAAGGCATGCGCCCCTCAATTGGAAGGATGTACTGCACGCCACTGCCGCCATGATGCGCGATCTGGGCGAGATGCCCGTGCTTACAGAAGAAGTATATGCCCGCATTGCCGCTCCGTGCATGTTGCTGCTGGGCGACAGGGATAAGATGGTTTTACTGGAAGAGACAGTTGCCGTTTATAAGAGCCTGCCCAATGCGCAGATGGCCGTTCTGCCCGGCACCGCACACCCCATAGAGCAGGTAGATATCACCCTGCTCGATTTCTTTGCACGCAGGTTTTTCGGACAATAGCATTTGTTAAGATTTTCGAAAAACAGACCTGTATGTTTTGTTTTACGAAATCATTCGTATGTTTGCCTACGAAACTGTTCGTATAAAGCGGTTTCGAAAAACAAATGGAGCTCAAACCAACCGATAGCGAACTGGAGATACTGAATATATTATGGGAGAAGGGCCCCAGCACTGTTCGTGATGTGCACGAGGTTTTGGAGCGCAGCAAGGAGGCCGGCTATACCACAACGCTGAAGCTGATGCAGATCATGCACGACAAAAAGCTACTCACCCGCGACGAGGCCAGCCGCAGCCACATCTATACCGCAAACATCTCTCAGCAAAAGACTCAGGGCCAGCTCGTCAAGAAGTTTATAGACAATGTCTTCAACGGCTCGGCATCGCAGCTGGTGCTGCAGGCCCTCGGCAATCACAAGGCCAACCGTCAGGAGCTCGACGAGATAAAACAACTGCTCGCCGAAATGGAAAAGAAAATGAAGAACCGTTAACCACCTGCCTTAAATCGCTCGTAACATGAATACACTATCATCTTCAGCCGTCACCTTTGCGCAGGCATTCTCTTTTGCGCTCTTGTCGTCATTGTGGCAGGGCGCGTTGCTGGCCGGCGTTCTTTTCCTTTCATTAAGGGTGTTTAAGAACTTATGTGCGCAAAACAGGTATGTCTTGTCATTTGCATCGCTGGTGGCATTGGTGGTATGGTTTGCCCATACGTTCATCACACAATACTATGCGCTATCATCCGTGGTCCATGTTGCTGCATCATCGTCGGCCACACCGGGTGCCAAACATGTCTACACAACCTATCTCTCGGCTGCAGGCGCTGGCCGCACATTATTCGGTGGTTTTTTTAGCTCTATCGTTTCCAATATGTCACTTATCCTCTCTCTTTATGCGGCTGGGCTGATGGTGATGCTGGTGAGGTTTGTGGTAAATCTGCGCAGGTTGCATCATTTCAGGTCGCGGGATATTGTGCCCGCGCCGCCGCAGCTCATTGCGTTTGTCAATGCGCAGGCGGCTGTTTTAAACATCTCTCGCGGTGTTCGCCTTTTTGTGTCTCAGCGAGTGATGGTACCTGTTGTCAGCGGCGTGTTGAAGCCGGTCATATTACTTCCTGTTGCTGCGGTCAATGATCTCACTACTGCCGAATTGCAGACGATTCTGCTGCACGAGCTTGCGCATATCCGCCGCAACGATTACCTGCACAATCTCATACAGGTCACCACAGAAACTATTCTATTCTTCAATCCCTTTGTTTGGCTTGTTTCGGCCCGCATCAGGCGCGAGCGCGAGTTGTGCTGCGACGACATGGTGATGGCCGCCACCGGCGACAGTCTTTGTTATGCCCGAGCGCTGGCCGCGCTCGAAGAGGGCAGGGTAGAAGCAGGCGGTTTGTCGCTTGCTGCCAATAGTGATCAACTTGAATTATTAAACAGAATAAAACGTATCATGACAATGAAACAGCAAGATGTAGTTCAGGGCCGCACAACTGCGGTAGTTTTCAGCGTGTTTGCCGCGGCGCTCATCGCCGCAATGGTCTCCTTCACACCCTCTTTCGCACAAAAGGCCGAAGGCGCAAAGACCGTGAAGAAAAAGGTGAGTACCAAAACACTCACTGTCGATAGTACTGGTAAGAAGAATGTGGTCACTAAAACCAAGACTACTACCGTTGCGTCCACTGCCGATGATGCCGAGGATGTAGACATCAATATTTCTGTTTCGGGCGAAGACAAAAATAGACGCAGCGTCACGCGTGTACGTGTGGTGGCCGGCGATGAGCAGGGTAGCGGTACCGCAAAAAAGAAGGTCATAAAGACCATCGACATACAGGGCGATCCTGCTGATGCCAATCTCGATGCCGAGCTTGCCAAGGCTAAGCGCGAATTGGAAAAGGTGGATTGGGATCAGGTAAAGGCCGAGATAGTTGATGCCTTCAAAGAACTGGACCGGGAGCTGAACCTGGACGCGCTGGCCAAAGAGATCAACGTAGAGATCAAGCGCGAACTGGAGAACAGCAAGAAGGCGCTCAAGGAGGCTTCGGTTCAGGTAGAAAGGTACAGGAAAGATAATGAGCTGGCGAAGGCCGACATTCAACGCAACCTTGAGAATAGCAAGAGAGCGCTGAAGGAGGCGACGGCGGAAGTTGACAGGCACATCAAGGGACGTGAGAATGCCGAGGCTAACGAGAGAATTCGGAAGCAGATGACTGTAGAGAAGCGTGGTGCTGCTCCCGCCGATAGCGATGCTGATATGGATGTGGTGCATGGCCCCGATATGCACGAGATGCTCAATAAGATGGATAAAGGAGGTTTGATAGACAAGAGTGGCCGATTCCGCATCGAGAAGTCAGGAGATCAGTTGTTCATCAATGGCGCAAAGCAGCCGGCGGCAGTGATGAAACAGTATGGCAAGTACCTTTCTGCCAAAGAGGTGAAGATCAAGGGCATTAAGGGCGATCTCAGCATCTACATCAACGACTAAAAGAGTTTTGCTTCGTAATATAGAACAGTGGCTGCCCGTTCCCGGGCGGCCATTTTGTTTTACTGCCTCATTCTGTTTATTCATTAAGTTTGTGTCAGTAACACTATACTATGGAGGTAGATAAAGAAGGACAGCAACTATTACGATCTGCAATTTCGCAGTGGCAGGCCGATGGCGTCATCAACAACGATCAGGCGCGTGATATGGAGCAGTCGATACATCTCCGCACCTCCGACCGCCAACAGATCGCACAGTACTTCTTCTTCATTGCCCTGTTTTGCATCCTTCTTGCTTTTGGGGCTATCTTTCTCAGCGAAAAGCTGCTGGAACGCATCAAAGCCTATTTCTCCTGGAACGATCTTGTTATCTCGGGGCTTACAGCAGTTTTGTCGGGCGTGTGGTTTTGGTACATCGGTCGCAGGCGGCAGCATACCCGCAGTTCGGCCTACGAGATCTATATGGCATTGGGCGGTCTGTCGGTGCTCACGTCTCTGGTTTACCTCTGTAAATGGCTCAATGCCGATACCACCTATTATACTACCTTCCTGTCGCTGGCATTCCCGTCGCTCTTGGTTATTGCTGCTGCCACCGCCTCGCGGGTATTGTGGCTGGCAGGCCTGGTAGCGGTTACATTCTGGTTTGGCGCCTTTACGTCCGTGTACGAGACAGGCTATCTTTTCCTCGGCATGAATTATCCTGTCAGGTATGTAGTATTTGGTGCGTTGGTGTTGGGGGCTTCGTTTGCTATCAGGCGTGTCAATAGCCTTTCATTCGCCCACAGGCTTACCTATGTTTCGGGTCTTGCTTTGTTTTTCCTCGCCTTGTGGGCGGTGTCCATCTTCGGCAACTTCAATTCTTTCGAACGCTGGCAGCACGCCCGGCAGTTGCAGATCGTCATCTACTCCGTTTTTCTGGCCATAGCTGCAGGCATTTCGTTTTTCTTTGGCATCAAGTATAGCGATGCCGCCGCCCGCGACTTTGGTGTGCTCTTCCTGCTTATCAATCTCTACACCCGTTATTTCGAGTATTTCTGGGATGCCATGAACAAGGGTGTCTTTTTCCTCATCCTCGCCGTTACCTTCGGCCTGCTGGGGCGCTGGCTGGAACGCAAGAACCGCGCAGCCGCAAAAAAGTCGCCCGGCTCGTAATGCTATCATTACCTTTGTGCCCGCTGCAGTGGTTTGCAGTGTTTTAGGTATATGTTTCGATATGTAATGGAGGTCATGTACGATGGTACATGTTTTCATGGTTCACAGGTGCAGGGCGATCTGCCCACCGTTCAGTTGGCTGTAAACAAGGTCTTGACCACGCTTTTGCGTACAGAGGTCGTTTCGTTTGGCGCCAGCCGCACCGACGAAGGTGTCCATGCCCTGTGCAACTACTATCATTTCGATCACGATACCGAACTGCGCCCCGACTTTCTCTATAAGTGCAATGCCATCCTGCCTCAGTCCATGGCGGTGAAGCGTATCTGCAAGGCGGCATCACCAGAATTTAATGCCCGTTTTGATGCCCGCATACGCAGCTATCGCTACCGCATATACAGGCACAAAGATCCTTTCCTGGTCAACAGGGCTTTCTATTTTCCGTTCCCCCTGCATGAAGACATCTTGCACCA
>JBIKSN010000128.1:0-8467 GCA_044348585.1 Flavipsychrobacter sp. | reverse complement strand
GTCCTGGATGACGGTCGCCTCACCGACAACAAGGGTAGGGTGGTCAACTTCAAGAACACCATCCTCATCATGACCAGCAACATGGGTAGTCACATCATACAAGAGAATTTTGCTGATATAGAAAATAAGGATATCGACCAGGTGGTAGACGCCACCCGTGAGCAGGTTATGGAACTGTTGCGCCAGACACTAAGGCCCGAGTTCCTCAACAGGATCGATGATATCATCATGTTCCATCCGCTCATGCGCAAAGAGATCAAGGGTATCATACGCATCCAGTTGGAAGGTCTGCAGAAGCAGCTCCTCTCGCAGGGCATCGATCTCCGCTTCACCGACTACGCACTCGATTACATGGTGCAGCGTGGCTTCGATCCTCAGTACGGTGCCCGTCCTTTGAAGCGTGTGATACAAAAGGATATAATCAACTTACTGAGTAAAAAGATAATCGCCGGAGATATAGATAAGAGCAAGCCGGTACTGATAGATGTGTTTGATGGAGTTGTCGCGATAAGGAACGAGGCAGTACCTGCATGATGAGTCAGGTTTAGGGTGATGATAGGGAACGGGGATCAGTTTACTGGTCTCCGTTTTCTTTTTAAGTGCACAATTAATCAATAGTTGATATTCTCAACCATCTAACGCACTTCAGGCTTTATCTCTTCGGAATGTCTCCCGCAAAATGTGGTTAATGCCAACGAAATGCAAAAGTTGGCATAGATATTGTTATAGTTTGGTCAGATACAGCCCTTATCAAACCCTATCTTAGGTTCACTATCACTATAGTTACCTGACCCCCTTCAGTGTCATTTTGGAAAAGCGCTTTCAGTGCTTTGTGTAGCCCGGCTTTATTTAGTTGCATCCGTTGCGTACGTCTGTTCATCAGGTGTCACCTCGCCTGCTTCAAATAGCAATCCCGCATTCAAAAATGCGGGATTGCAAAAGACACTGTTATTTCGACTTGATTTACATCGTTTTCATGAACTCCGCTATTTTATTCGCGGTTGGTTCGCTCACAGGTACTAGTGGCAACCTCAAGTGTTGCTCACATATGCCCATCTGTGCCAGTACATTCTTCACACCTGCAGGGTTTCCTTCTGCAAACAGCAGATCTATGCCCGGCAATATTTTATAGAAGGTCTTACGCGCTTTGTCAAACTTACCCACAATAGCCAGATTGATTACGTCTGTCATTTCCTTAGTGAAGCAGTTAGCCGCTACAGAGATAATACCCTCCATACCTATCGCCATCTGTGCTACAGCCAGATTGTCATCGCCCGACAATACTGTGAAGTTGTCCGGTTTGTTCTGGATCAGTTCCATACACTGCACCAGGTTGCCGCTGGCTTCTTTGATCGCAATTATGTTCTTGAAGTCGTTTGCCAGCCTGATCACTGTAGCAGGAAGAATGTTGCAACCTGTTCTGCCCGGTACGTTGTAAAGAATGATCGGTTTGTTGGTAGCGTTCGCCACAGCCTTGTAGTGCTGGTAAAGCCCCTCCTGCGAAGGTTTGTTGTAGTACGGTGTCACGCTAAGTATCGCGTCCACACCATGCAGATCCATTTCACTAAGCTGTTCCAGTAATTCTTCAGTGTTATTGCCTCCCAATCCACACACCACAGGTAGCTTACCATCGCACGCTTTCACAACTGCTGCAAGTACTTCCTGTTTCTCTTTCTTCGATAAGGTTGGTGTTTCGGCCGTTGTGCCGAGTGCTACTACAAAATCTACCCCTCCTTTTATGACGTGGGTTATTAGGTTCTCGAGTGCAGGATAGTCGACTGCCCCGTTTGATTGGAATGGTGTCACCAATGCGACACCCGTTCCCTTTAAGTGCTGATATGCCATTTTGTGGTATTTATTATAGAAAATTATACAACATGATGTGCTAAATACGATAAGTATCCGGCGATCCGTTTGCAATTATGACAAGGGGCATTTGATTATAGGTTTGTAGGTTTTTCAGCAAGGGGATGTTCGTAACAGGATGTAAAAATACTATAATTCGCAATGGAACACAAAAATGATAAATAAATAAAAAAAAATAATGTCCCCGCGATCGGTTTGCGGGGACATTATTTTTCATGCCTTTCGGTCGTTGTGGCTTGCAGCGCCCTATGCACTATTCAGTTTCCTCATAGAAGCCCATTTTCGAGAATTTGTCTATACGCTGCTGTATGCGTTCTTCAGCGTCTATTTTACTTAGTTCCGTAACTGTCTTAACGAGATATTTCCTCAGTATTTCTGCCATTTCATCCGGATTGGCATGAGCACCACCGAATGGCTCAGGTACCACATCATCCACCAGTCCGAAGCCGCTCATGTCTTCTGATGTAAGACGCAGTTGTTCTGCCGCTTTCTCTTTAAAGTTCCAGCTACGCCACAGGATAGAGGAACAAGACTCCGGCGAGATTACTGTGTACCAGGTATTTTCCAGCATCACCACTTTATCTCCCATGCCTATGCCCAATGCGCCACCCGATGCACCTTCGCCTATGATCACACAGATCACGGGCACTTTCATGTTCACCATCTCAAACAGGTTGCGGGCTATTGCCTCAGCCTGTCCGCGCTCTTCAGCCTCCAGACCCGGGAAGGCACCCGGAGTATCTATGAACGTGATCACCGGCCTGTTAAATTTTTCCGCCATTTTCATCAGCCTCAGCGCCTTCCGGTAGCCCTCTGGGTTTGCCATACCAAAGTTGCGCAGCTGCCTTGTTTTTGTATTGGTTCCTTTTTGTTGGCCCATTACCATTACCGGCATTCCGTTCAGTTCGGCCATACCGCCCACCATGGCTTTGTCGTCCTTCACCTGCCTGTCGCCAAACAGCTCAGTAAAGTTGTCGAATATCTTCTCAATGTAGAACAAGGTATACGGACGCTCGGGGTGGCGGCTCAGTTGCACACGCTGCCAGGGGGTTAGGTTCTGGTAAATGCGTCCTCGGGTTGTTTCTATGGCTGCCTCCAACTCCTTTATGCTGTTGGTGACATCTACCTTGCTTTTAGCAGATATCTCTTTCAGCTTCGTTATTTGATTATACAGATCCTCAAGTGGCTTTTCAAAATCAAGAAACAACATAATATATGTTTTGAACAGACAAAGGTAGCACATTGACCATAAATTGCAACGGATGGGCTCCCGCCACAGTTTATCGGTCAAATGCTATTTGCCCGCAATGCGTTATTCGTTGGGTATGTTCAGGTTCAGGCCTGCATAAAAGCCAAGGTCTTTCCCCTTCAACAGCTTGGTGTGCAGTGCTATCTGCGCGGTGTGGTAAGAGAGATGTTCGGTCACATGCACAACTATGCCCACCCCCGACAGGTTGAATCCCTGTACCATCCGCTTGCGTAGCAACTCTGCTTCGGGCAGCCCCTGCATTACTGTTGCGGCACGGTTCACTGTGTCGTCTATCAGCGCCAGCAGTTCATCGGCATTGTAGCCACCGGTAGCGGCAAATTCCTCATCCCTTTTTCGCTGGTCCGGGTTTCCGCCCAGCGACGACAGTACATACTGACCTATGTTGCCGCGCAGGTGCAGTACCAGATTACCTATCGAAGAAAGTTGGCTGTTTGGTCGCTGCCATATCTCTTCATAGCTCAGCTCCGCCAGACAGATGCCTATACGCTTCACATTCTCCTTCATCACTAGCACGCATTCTCGGGTCAGTTCTTTGCTCAGTATCTCAGACATAGCCGTTCTTTGCGTCAAAGCTACGATGACTTCGGTTATAGGATACGACAGATATTTTCGCCAACTTTGACTTCAATTACCCCTCTATGCGTTGGAAGATCATTTTGCTGCTCTCACTGTCCGGCCTCATTACAGGTTTCCTTACCGTATTTTATGTCCCGGTTCGGTTCGAGGCCGCCGTTGGTATGCCGCTGTACATGTTGTGCGGCTGGCTCATAGGCCGCTACGTCGAGAAACGCCACTTCCTGCATGGGTTCATCACCGGGGTCATCTCTTCTGCTATCATCACCGCTGTTCGAGCCACTTATGCAACAACCTTCTTCGCTGCCAATCCCAAAGAAGCCGAACTTTTTGCAAAGATGAGCCGCGAATCGGGTGCCTCCATGGTGCAGTCCATGGAGCTTATGTCACCGGTTGCCGCATTGTTTGCGGGCCTCATTCTCGGTCTTTTTGCCATTGCCGGAAACATGATTGTCCGGCTTATGGGCGGCGAGCGCCTTTGACACATGATTAAATAGGACCTGCTTTTTTACCGGTACTGATCAGCTCCCTTTTGCCAGCAGATCTATCAGTTCATGCACATGATTGGTAGTCACAACAGTAGGGAATGGTAGGTCCGGTGTGTTCATCGCTTTCACCACTGCGTCAGCTATCGCCGATGGTTTGCTTTGGTCGAATACGAGACTGGGGGTCACCACATCATAAGTAAACGGCAGGTCCGATGCCAGTATCTTCATGCCGCTTTCTGCCGCTTCTATCAGTGGCAGCCCGAAGCTCTCCATCAACGACGGGAATATCAGATACGGACACGTATAGTACAATTCCCTCGGGTCTATATAGGTGTGGTTCACTATGTGCATGCCGCGCTCATTCATCCGCTTCACTCGTTCCGTGAATGCAGGTGCCGTTTCGTCTATCGTCACATGCAGGGTAGGCGTCAGGCCGCGTGCATGCAGTTCTTCCCAGGCATCCAGCAGGGCGGGGTAGTTCTTCTGTGGTGTAGGGGTGCTTATGAATACAAATTCGTCTTTGCGCCTTTTCTCAAACGGCAAATCCGGTGTCACATACTTGGTGTCGTCATAGAACGGAATGGTAAGGCAATGTTTGCGGTCTTTCAGGCCCACTTCCACCAGCCCGTCCACCATGTGTTGTGTCTGCACTATAAAGTAGTTGGTGTTGGCGGCATTCACCTTCACATACAGGTACTTGATGTATTGCGACCAGAACATCTTCTGAAACTTCTTGCCCGGTGCCTCCAGCAATTTCTGATTGTGGAAATAGGTATACACTTCGGCCTTCATCTTAACCGGTGGCGGTGTGTTGGCAAAACACAGCACCTTGCGGTAGCTGTGGTGATGTTTCTTATAGAACTTCTTCCTTTCAGATGTGTTATTGTGTATCACCAGATAGTTGCCGGTAAGCGATGCCGGTATCCCGAACCGCGGATCGAGCAGGAAAAAGAACTTGTCCTTATCCGGCCGTTTCATCATGGTCTCAATAAGGTACCTGAAGAGCACCGCGCCTCCGCCTTTGTTCACAAAAAGTCCGTCTATCAGTGTCATATTCTGGTCTGTTCCCAGGGCAGGCCCGGGCGTGTTTTATCATTGTAAACGTTGTGTATGATGGCAAAGAAGTAACGGGCACCTGCTTCGGCGCTTATACCCGCCTGCGCCCATTTTGCAATGGCCTCTTCAGTGGCAAATCCGTTGTTGCCCAGCATAGCCTGTATCGTGTTGGCGCGGCCTGAATTGTCTTGCCAGTCAAACACCATGCCGTTGCGGCCATTGGTTATCACCCGGCTCACTCCGCATATATTGCTGCACACTGCCTTCAGTCCGTTCAGCAGTCCCTCACTCACTATCACACCCCATCCGTCCTTGCCTGCGCTGGGCAGTACCACCCAGTCATAGCGGCCATACTGTGCCAGCAACTCATCATACTTCAGAAAGGGGTGTATGGTTATTCTGTCTGCAAACCCTGCAGTGGCTATGCTTTCTTTCAGCGCAGCCTCTTCACTGCCGGTGCCATATATGTCAAAGCGGAAACGCTTGTTGCCTGCAGTGGCCATCAGTTGCTGCACAAACCTGCTGATGCCCTTTGGCGCTTCTATACGGCCTGCATAGATGATGCGCACCTCATCGTCGTTGGCAGGTTGCTTGTTTGCCGTTGGCACTGTAATGAAGTAGGCCCACGGAAATAGCCGCTCTTGCGGAAAGCCGAGGCTTGCGTATTGCGCTACTCCCAACTTGCCTATGGCCAGCACAAACTGTATGTGCCTGAAGTAACGAACACCCAGGTAGCGATACTTCATGGTGCGCAGCATACCCTTCCAGCCTTCGTGGTTGTAGGGCTCGGTCATTACACCTACACGGCATTTATGACGGATACACTCATCAAACGCTGCCGATAGCATTGCCCCCACCTTTATCCCACCTATTACGTGTATAGCGTCTTTGTGAGTGTGCACAAGTTCGGTTATGCGTGCCCTGTCGGGGCCCACTACGACGGTCACTCCCTGCATCTGCGGCACCTCCCAACCCATGTTCTTGCGGTAGGGGGTTATGTCATGTTCCACCACCAGCAGCACCTCGTTGCCCGGGGCATAGGCTGCAACTGCCTCCAGAAATGACTTCTGATGGATGCTGATAATGCCTTGCCAGAATACGTAGGTCATATTGTGCCGATGGGTGATGAGATGCGATTGCAGGCCCAAAGGTAATGGCTACAGCGGGAATGAGGAAACAAACCGCCCTATAATAGGGGAAGCCCCGCGTTTGCGGGGCTTCCTTTGTATTGTTTGTTGCAGTGTTGCTGCAGGGTACTATTAATAATCCATACCCATGCCACCCGGCATACCACCCGGTGCAGGAGATGCAGATTTTGGTTCTGGTTTGTCAGCGATAACACACTCTGTGGTCAGGAGCATAGCGGCGATAGACGCTGCATTCTCCAGAGCGATACGGCTCACCTTTGTAGGGTCTATTACGCCTGCTGCCAGCATGTTCTCATAAGTCTCGGTGCGGGCGTTGAAGCCGAAGTCAGCTTTGCCTTCACGCACTTTCTGAACGATGATAGAACCTTCCAGACCTGCATTCGCAACTATCTGACGCAGCGGCTCTTCCAGTGCACGGCGCACGATAGCGATACCTGTTTTCTCGTCAGCATTGTCAGTAGCAACATTAGCCAGAGACTCAATAGCGCGGATGTAAGCTACACCACCGCCCGGTACTATACCTTCTTCCACAGCGGCACGTGTTGCGTGCAGCGCGTCGTCTACGCGGTCTTTCTTCTCTTTCATTTCCACTTCGGTAGCAGCACCTATGTACAATACCGCAACACCGCCGCTCAGCTTAGCCAGACGCTCCTGCAGTTTCTCGCGGTCGTAATCGCTGGTAGTTGTTTCGATCTGAGATTTGATCTGGTTCACACGACCCAGGATCACTTCTTTATCACCCTTACCACCTACAACGGTAGTGTTGTCTTTATCTATAGTGATGCTTTCAGCCTGACCCAGGTGCGCCAGAGTTGCGTTCTCCAGTTTGTAACCCTGATCTTCGCTGATCACAGTACCACCTGTGAGGGCAGCAATGTCCTGCAGCATTTCCTTGCGGCGGTCACCAAAGCCCGGAGCCTTCACTGCAGCGATCTTCAGAGAGCCGCGCAGCTTGTTCACTACCAGGGTAGACAGTGCTTCGCCGTCCACATCTTCAGCAATGATCAGCAGCGAACGACCGCTCTGTACCACGCTTTCCAGAATAGGAAGAATGTCTTTCAGTGTGCTTACTTTCTTCTCATAGATCAGAATGTAAGGGTTCTGCATTTCTACGTGCATTTTCTCTGTGTTGGTCACAAAGTACGCGCTCAGGTAACCACGGTCGAACTGCATACCTTCTACTACGTCTACAGTAGTTTCAGTACCTTTTGCTTCTTCTACGGTGATCACACCTTCGTTACCCACTTTAGCCATTGCCTGTGCTATCAGCGAACCGATGTAGTTATCGTTGTTGGCAGATATAGAAGCAACCTGCTCTATTTTTTTGTTGTCGTTACCTACTTTTTCCGACTGTGAGCGCAGGTTTTCAACCACGGCACGAACCGCCTTGTCTATACCACGCTTCAGGTCCATAGGGTTGGCGCCTGCAGCTACGTTCTTCAAACCTTCGCCTATGATAGACTGAGCCAGCACTGTAGCTGTTGTAGTACCATCACCTGCAATGTCGGCAGTTTTAGAGGCTACTTCTTTCACCATCTGCGCACCCAGATTTTCGATAGCGTCTTCCAGCTCTATTTCTTTAGCCACAGACACACCGTCTTTAGTGATGCCCGGTGCACCGAATTTCTTTTCGATCACTACGTTACGTCCTTTAGGACCCAGTGTCACTTTTACTGCATCAGCCAGTATATCCACACCGCGTTTCATCCTGTTGCGGGCATCGATATTGAAGAAAAGTTGTTTTGCCATTTTATTATGATTTTTTTGTTTTTAAGATTTGATACGTTTCACTTGTTTGCTTTCATTTACCTGGGGCAGGCAGGCCGCAAAGCCAAAGGGTTAAACTCACTCAGTACACCAACCTATTAACCTCTTACCCTATTAACTTTTTAACCTATTAACCCAAATTAGATAACCGCAAGGATATCGCTTTCGCGCATGATCAGGTAGTCTTCACCTTCGAAGCTCACTTCGGTTCCGGCATATTTACCATACAGAATAGTGTCTCCCGATTTTACGGTCATTGGCTCATCCTTTTTACCCGGGCCGGCAGCTACTACAGTGCC
>JBIKSN010000127.1:0-8479 GCA_044348585.1 Flavipsychrobacter sp. | reverse complement strand
ACCTGCCTGGTACACCACCTTGCGCGCCTCACTTATACTGCCCTGCGGCATATGCTCTTGCAAGGTCCGCCACGGATTGAAAGAAAGGTTCTCGCCATAAGACGCCTGCCCCTGCGCGTTGATATCCTGCTGCCTGATGACAATGGTCGCTAATTGCACGGGAGGCGATAATTGTTCATCCCAGGCCACGGTGGCTTTGTCAAGCGGCATCTTGTCAGGATGTGTCCTGAACTGCACCATAAACTGAAACTGTGCCTCGCCCATGCTCAGCCGCGCCTGCATATCTGCTGCCATATAGTCGGGTCCATTTTGCTGAGCGGGCGCACCAAACGGAGGAGCCACAGGCAGCAGCTTATATTTCACATACTCCTTCCCGAACGAATAGGGCAACCCGCTCCAATAGGGCGTAGTGAGGCAACTCGGCACCACCTTCTGCATTTCGTCAAGGATCTTCTTTGTTACAGGATGGGCTTTCAGGTACGTGTCATAATCATGATCCACGACACCCGCCTTTGTAAACTCGCACATGTCCTTTGCAGTATCCACAAAAAACACATTCATGTTCTGCAATAAAAAATCTGCTGTCGTTGCATCCTCATCCTGCGACAGCAGTTTCTTGCCGGGTACACCAAACAATTTGATGCCAACTCCAACTGTCGTCTTCATGTCAGGATTGCCCGGCACGGTATCGCTTGAAAAGCGCATCCACGCATCAAACTTCTCGTGAGCGAAAATACCCACACGATACTTCGCCGGCAGACCGGGCAATACAATAAACTCAGCCTTTACCACTCCATGTGGCTTCAGGAACACTGCCCTCCTTACGGGGCATTGACCTGCTTTCACCCTTGTGCCCATCGTGGTGTTGATGAACATCTGCTTCAGCGACCCTATCGGATCTGTGCTGCAATCAGGCCCTGACGCTGCTGCCTTTTCGTTTTTACTTTTCATGTTTACGGGAACTTGTTTTTATTGGTGATGAAATATTGTTTTTGATAAACCAGCTCCGGTCATGGGTACAATTATCATAACCGGCTGAACAAATGTACCCTGCCACTATCAGCCAAAAAACAGCAGAAATACTGTTTTATTTATGGCTTATATTTTTAGATTGGCCCCCATCCACAACATCACGACAACACATTTCGTGTCGAAAACAGCACTTTAATTAATCTCCGATTAATATTTTATGTTCAATATTCACAAACATTTGTTAAACAAAATAACAGGCAATATATGCGACACTTTTGTTCAATATTTTTGTCAAAAACATAAACACAATGAAAAAACAACTTTTATTCGCATCAGCCCTCATGGCAACTTTTGCAGCCAACGCACAAACTGCACGCGTGCAGGTCATTCATAATTGCGCCGATATGGCAGCAGACTCAGTGGATGTGTATCTTGACAACGGGATACTGCTCAACAACTTCGCTTTCCGCACCGCAACAAACTTTATTGACGCCCCTGCCGCAGGAACGCCCATAAGGCTGTCAGTTGCTCCAAAAAACAGCACAAGTGTTGCAGACACATTCTACAGCATATCTGTAACACTCGATCCCGCTAAAAAATACATCCTTGTAGCAAATGGTATCGAAAGCACCTCAGGATACAGCCCTGCAGCTTCTTCAGTTCCATTCCGCCTGTCTGTTTACGACGCTGCCCGTGAATCGGCTTCAGTAGCTACCAACACTGACCTGCTTGTAGTACATGGCTCTACCGATGCGCCTGTGGTAGACGTGCGCGCCGGCAACTCAGTACTCGTAAACGACATCCCGTTCGGCAACTTCAATAGCACCGGCTATTTATCGCTCCCAACAGCTAATTACGTCATCGATGTAACAACCGCTACCGGCACAGTAGTAAAAAGGTATTCAGCACCTCTCTCCACACTCAGCCTTACAGGCGCTTCTGCAACAATAGTGGCGTCAGGATTCCTGAACCCTGCCGTAAACAGCAGCGGTCCGGCATTCGGCTTGTGGGCGGCTCCGTCAGGAGGTGGCGCGCTCATTCCGCTCGATGAAACTGCGCGTGTACAAGTGATCCACAACTGTGCTGATGCCATTGCTGATAGCGTAGATGTTTATCTGAACAGTACACTGCTGCTCAACAATTTCGCGTTCCGCACTGCCTCAGATTTTCAGAATGCCCCGGTTGGCGTACCCGTAACGCTTAGTGTAGCTCCTAAAAACAGCACAAGTGTAGCAGATTCTATCTACAGCCTCACAACTACGCTCTCTTCAGATAAGCGCTACATCATTGTAGCAAATGGTCTGGTAAGCCCTACTGGCTATACACCATCTGCTGCAGCAGCCCCTTTCCGCCTCAGCATATACGATCAGGGACGCGAGATCTCTACATCAGTGTCTGACAGCACAGACCTGCTGGTTGTACATGGCAGCACCGATGCCCCTGCCGTTGACGTGAATGCAGGTTCTGCTACCCTTGTGAACGACATTACGTTTGGCAACTTTGCAAGTGGCGGATACGTGAAGGTAAAAACAGCCAATTACACGCTCGACCTGCTCAATGCGGCTGCAACTACTATTCTAAAGAGGTACAGCGCGCCACTCACTACACTTGGTCTGGATGGCGATGCGATCACAGTAGTGGCTTCAGGCTTCCTGTCACCCGCTGCCAACAGCAACGGTCCTGCATTCGGCCTGTGGGTAGCACTGGCATCAGGTGGCGCAATGGTGCCATTACCAACAAGCACAGCGTCTGTAACCGGAATTTCTGCCAACAAAGATCTTCAGGTATTCCCCAACCCTACCAACGGCACACTCAACTTTGTTAGCAAAGCAGGTGAAACCTTGAAGAAAGTAACCCTTATTTCTGTAACCGGCGCAGTAGTTGCTGAAATTAGCGACGTAGCTCGCGGCTCGTTCGACACCGCTCCTCTTGCTAACGGCACATACATACTCCATGCAGTAAACAACGAAGGAGTAGCTTCTGTTTACAGCATCGTGAAACAATAAGGACATTTATAAGTGACAACAACTTGATAAGCGAGGCTGTCTGGTATCAGACAGCCTCGCTTATAGTTTTTGTGTCAGCAAACAGCACTTCGCAAATAGCCACCCGGACACCGGACCTGCCCCACCCTACTTCCTCAATATCTTTTCCATCGCCTTTCCCTTGGCCAGCTCATCTATTAGCTTATCGAGATAACGCATTTTGCGTATCAGCTCATCTTCTATCTCCTCCACCCTGTACCCGCATATCACACCGGTTATCTTATCCACGTTCGGGTTCAGCATGGGCGCCTCTGCAAAGAAAGTCTCAAAGTCAGTCTTCCGCTCTATCTGGTCTTTCAGCGTCCCTTCATTATATCCCGTCAACCAAAAGATAACCGCGTCCACCTCTTCCTTGGCGCGGCCCTTTGCCTCCGCCTTCTTTAGGTATAGCGGATAAACACTCGCAAAAACCAGCCTGTAGATTCGCTCCTTGATCATTCGTTTTCGGTCCGCTGTTTGTATTATTGCCGGCGTTTGTACATAAATTTAGAAAAATGAAACGAATCGGCAGCGCACCACACCCACCGATCACAGCATAGGTATCTTTGAAACATAATAGAACAATACAATGAAACGATCATTTTTCTCATTACTACTTGTAGCCGTCTGCACGCACACGCAGGCACAGACCGTAGTCGGTGGTGATGCCGACAAACATGGATGCCGCGCCTCAGCAGGCTACACATGGTCCGTCCTGCGGGCAGAATGTATCCGTGTTTGGGAAACCGGCACCCGGCTGCAGGCTACCGACAGCACCGCCACCACCGATGCGTTTGTCATCATAGCGCCCGACAGGACCAGGGCCGAAATATGGGCAAACACCACGCACACCGTACTGAAACGCACTGGCAAGAGTTCCGATACATTCACCGGCACACCCTATCGCCTCGTTGCCCGAAAACAACTGAAACTCTACAAGGGCAAGAAACTGATTTTCGTTTCAAAATAGCGCCCGACTTCAGGCAGAGAGGCACCACTATTTCAAATGGCTAATGTGACACCATCTTCAGCCCTATGATATACACTATAAGTGTGGTCAAAAATAGCATCACCAGGAAAGTAGCCGGTTCCTTAAACTCCCGCTCTCGTCATTGTATTTACGACAGGAATAGACCCCTGGTAACAACTACGCCTTACCGGCAACCCGATAAGGGAAAGAATGATAGATATGCCTGCGGGCAAAGCGGCCAAGCGCAGGGGCATTCACCATCTTCACATACAGCGCCTTGGGTATGCCAAACCACTCATAACTACTCTTGTCAACAAAGTTGATCAGCAACGTCTCGTCCTTATACTCAAAATCTGTAATGCCCGCAGAAGCGATCGTCAGGTTAAACGCATCCAGTGTCAGCGCCCTTGTCTCAGGGGCAATACTCACCAGAAAGTGATAGGCCTCAATAATGTGCCTGCTTTTTGCTTCACACAGGTCCTTCTCCTCCTGGTTCGTAAACTTATCAGGGTGCCATTCCTTCATCAGGTTCCTGTACACAGTCTTCAATGTCTGCAGTGTGGCCTGCTCGTTCACACCCAGCAATTTTCTGTAGCCTATTATCTTTTTCATTATAAATGTGTTTGTGGCGGCAGTACTTTAATAGCAACCTGCATCACCCGCCTGCAAAACAAAAGCGGAGCGCTATCCGCGCCCCGCTCTCGCTCTTTCTTTGTAGTCGCGACAGGAATCGAACCTGTATCAAAAGTTTAGGAAACTTCTATTCTATCCATTGAACTACGCAACCATTCCTGTGGCCTCAACGACCAAACAAGGGTGCAAAAGTAAGATTTCTGAACAGGTTTGCAAACTCATTTTTCAGTTGATATTTTTCCATCACGTTTACGCATAGAGACTAGCGTATCAGCGTCACATCCCCCTTATAGTACCTCAGTTTCCCGCTGGCCGATTCTATAATGATGCTGTAAAAATATACCCCCATGTCTTGCTCTTTGCCGTTGTAGGTGCCGTCCCATCCGCCGTTAGGGTCCCACGGATTGTTGTAGATCTCCTGCCCCCACCGGTTGTAGATGTTGAACTGTACTACCTTTTTATACTTCATCTTTCCTATCCTGAACACATCATTCTTACCGTCACCGTTCGGCGTAAAGGCATTAGGCAGATATTCCTCCTCGTCAAATATCACCCTTATCACCACACTCGTCGAGTCATAGCATCCCCATTCGTTCATTCCACGCACTGTATACTCGTTCACAGAATCCCTCGGCTTCACAAACGGGTCAGGTATGTAGTAGTTGCTCATGGTGCCGTTGCGAGGCGTCCAGTTATAATAGATCGCTCCTTCCACATGCAGTTGCACACTGTCGCCATAGTTCAGTATATACTTGTTCGCCTTGATGTCCGATAACTCTATAACCGGCTGCAGTTTTATCTCAGCAGTTGTGTTGCTACTACAGTTCCACCGTGTGTACGTGAGCGTATATACGCCCTGCGCGGCTGCCGTTACACCTTCTATGGTCGGGTTCTGTTCAGTACTGTAAAATCCGTTAGGGCCCTCCCATTTGTAGGTACCATCGGGTTTGTCATTGGCGCCAAACAACAGCAGCGTTCCGCCCACACATATAGGCGCATTGCTGGTGATCACAGGCGGTGGCGGCGCGGCGGGGTCGGTCAGCACCACAGGCCCCACCACATTTGATGCGCACAACATTGTCTGCACAAAAATGCCCGTATAGGTGCCGGCTGGTCTGCCGTAAAGGGTAACATTACCCACTGCATCAGCCGTGGCGGTAAAAGTAGCAGGCACACCATTGTAGGTAAGACCTATAGTGTAACCCACACCCGGCGACAGCCCCTCCAAAATGATAGTACCCTCGCTGCCACCGCACGTTATTGGATTGCTGCTTTTCACATTGCTGATGCGTGGCAATGCGTTCACCGTCACCGTCACCGTAGTGGGCAGTGTAGTGCAGCTCAGCAAGGACGCAGTCACCGAGTACACACCGGCATTGGCAAGTGTTGCGGGGTCTATCTGCGGGTTCTGCAGGGTTGATGTAAATCCGCCCGGTCCTGTCCAGTTATAGGTCACACCCGGTGCACTCGTCGCGGTCAGCTTCAATATCCAACCCTCACACACCGGCGAATTACTTCCGGCCACCGGCATAGGAGGCGTACCCATGTCAGTAAGCGTCACCGTTCCGGTCCACACACCCGTGCATCCCTCCGGCGATTTCACTTGTATGCTTGTATAAACCCCCGCTGTCAATCCCGTTAAAACAATAGCACCGCCGCTGTTGGCAGTATCCGTTAGCGTCACCGGCACACTGCTGTGCAGATAACCCACCGTATAGATCACACCTGCGATCAAACCTCCTATAGTGATCGTTCCGTCTGCGGCGCCACACGTGGTTGGGTTCGTAAATGTCACCGATGTTACTACCGGATTCGGATAAACCGTTACCACCTTAGTGGCAGTGCATCCACCCGTTGTAGTATAAGTGATGGTTGCTGTTCCTGCGGCTACACCTGTCACCACACCGGTTCCTGCCCCCACTACGGCTATCGCAGTTGCCCCGCTGGTCCATGTACCCGCCGCCAGCGGATTGCTGAGTGTTGTACTATTACCCACGCACACCGTTGCCGTACCCGTTATAGACCCCGGCATAGGCACCACCGTGACAATTGTAGTTGCATAACAGCCCACTGAATTAGTAAACGTGATCACCGCAGTTCCCGGCGATATACCTGTCACTATACCTGTCGCCGGCCCCACTACGGCCACCGCACCTGTGCTACTGCTCCATGTGCCCGCACCCGACGGATTGGACAATGTTGTTGTTCCACCCACACACACCACCGCGTTACCGGTGTTAGATGTTATCGGCGTCACAGTTATCGTTTGTGTAGCCTGCGCGGTATTGGTACAGGCGTCTGATACAGTCACAGTGTAGACAGTGGTCGATGCCGGCGTTGCAACCAATGGTGATCCCGGTACACTGCCGGGATCCCACAGAAACGTATAAGGCGGAACCCCGAACGACGGAGCAGTACTCAACGACACCGACTGACCAAGGCACACCGCTGTCACACCTCCTGCCGAAGAGATCGCCGATGTCTCCACAGTTCTGCCAAACACCGTAACAGTAAGCGGTGTGGCAGCTGTAATATAGGTCGTGGCACATGGCGTTGTGGCGGCAAAATTCTGATAGAACCTCATGTTCAGGTTCATGTTATAAGGCAGACACTGTGGCGGCAATATACAGGGCCCAATGTCTGATATAATGCTTACATTAATTCCGGTGCAGGTCCCGCCACTTGCCAGATTGCAGTACCAGAAGAACCCGCCCGCACCCGGGCTCCTGCAACTGCCCAATGTAAAGTCAACCGCACCATGCAACAGAAAAGCTCCGCCACTGGCTGCATAATTGAACGACCAGCGTACATCTGTTACAGTAACAGCAGCCGGCACTGTGGCAGCATTCAGGTAATTGCAGCTAATGGTCTTTGTCGGGCTATAAGAAGACCCGCCAACTGTTGACGATGTGGCTGTAGACACCAAAGGATCTATCACCACCGGATAAGAAGAGGCAGGCTTATCAAACACAGTACCCGGCACTACTATATCCAACGATGCTGCATGCACATCATACCCTATGAACTGCAGCGTTTGCTCAGGTCTTTGCGATTCGTAAACTGTTGCGGCGCCTATATTGTAGAGCGCTTCACCATTCGCGTCTGTCACCTGCAGATTATCGTGCACATCCGTAGTATCGCCGGCAAGCATGCGCAGTCCGTCGGCCATTTCCATATGGTCCCTTATCAGCAATTGGCCACCCGCATAGGCCGACATGGCGTGTTTCACAAAAAAGTTGGTCTTTGCCGATCCCCTGCCAACATACACTTCCATATCTATGCCCGGCCACACATCCGTCACATACATGCCGTCGTTGCCAATCGTAGCCTGTTTCCAGTTTGCCTGTCCCAAAGGCTCTTCATTCCCTGCACCGTCCCTGTACACAAGCTCCAACCGGTGATTGAATCGCAACCATCCTTTCGGATGAGCGATCTCTACTCCCTTCCTCCTCGTATTGATCGAGACCGGCTCCGGCTGATTGAACGCGCCATAAATGTTATGGTCATGGGCGCTGATCCTGGTATCAATGGTGCGCCAGATACCATCAGCGTCCCTGTAGTGCATAGCTTCTGTAGATGTCTGCAGAGCCACCTCTCGTCCGCCGGTCCCTTCCAGCACAAACTTCTTGCTCTTCTCGGTGCGCTCCGCTATCACCTCATAACAATCGGCACAGGGTGCGTCAGCAAACAGCCTACCCACCTCCGGATGGTTCGGGGTACGCGCATTCGCCTTTTTAGCTTCGTCAGACAGGTGCCTCACATCCTCCCGAAACGTTTGGTAATTCCTTTGTTTTGCCACCATGCCATTGGGCACCGCACCACCTCCGTCGCCGGCATACACCAGCACAGGCAGCACAGCCAATAGCAGCAAAACGAAACA
>JBIKSN010000126.1:0-8497 GCA_044348585.1 Flavipsychrobacter sp. | reverse complement strand
CGGATGAGACTGACTTCAAGATTCAGAATGGAGACAGGCCTGAGCTTTAAAGACATTGACAGGATACTGAACAACAACGGCAAGGTAGCATGCTTCAATATGAATGAACCATGCAAAATGAGTATACCGCTTACGATACAATACCAACTACTGAGCGAGCGTTCGAGGTTGCGTCCATACTTCGGTGCCGGTGTGCAATACAACATCAACAATAACAGCTTATCTAAAATAACCGACAGAGACGCCATCAACAACCCACTACTTTCAAATGATGTCAAATACCTGAACATCATCTTTACGCAAGGGTTGATCTACGATGTAACACCTGACCTGCAGATCACTCAGTCCATCCACATCCTGCCCGAGAATGGCATCAAGCCAATTGGTATTAATCTGGGTATAGGTTACCGTATCAAATAATAAGAATACCATCTCCAACATTACTGATGTATCGACGAAAACACTTTAAAGGTTTCGCATTGCCGCGTCTCGGTTTTTCTGCTTCCAACACCATTCATAACTACCGGAGATGTACATTGGCAAATCAAAGAATGAGATGGATAAGTACCAAACCATATTCACTACATCGCTTAGCTTAACAGACACTACAACTCGGCTACCAACGCAGATATAAAAACCCAGTGCGGAAACCTCAAAGCAGCAGACAGAACAGAAAAAATTGCCTGGGGTCCCGGAGAAATATGATTGCTGTTTCCTGTGGAACATCTCTCTATCAGTCACGAAATAAGCAGGATAATCAAACCTAAGTGACGACCAACGCGTCATATTGTAACAATCTTCAACAACACAACTACACCAAAAAACAACGTAATATATATATATATTAAATAAAATATAAAAGGACAGCGATCGCAGCTACAAACAAAAAGGGCTCAGTCAGATGACTGAGCCCTTACTTTAAATCAAGTATTGATTACTTAACGATAACGAACTTCCTTGAAAGCGCTTTCGTATCAGTGTTGATCACGAGGAAATAATTACCTGCAGCAAGCTTGCTGGTATTCAGATTGAAATCTTCGTTCTTAACGTTGTTGTGAACTTCTTTGCTTACATAACGACCCAAACCATCAATGATAGTATAAGTAACCGTCTTAGATGTTTCTTCCATTGACAGATTTACGTGAACGTATTCTTTCGCTGGGTTAGGGAACAACTCAACTTTAGTATCAACCTTGCCGGTTTCATAAACCGCGTCAACAGATGGGTTGTTGTTAGCGATCATCGCTACTGCAGGTATGATACCCCTTGTATTAGCGAAGTTGAAAGAGTCAACTGTACCAATATAGTTGCTGAATGTGTTAGGAACAGGAATGTTACCCTGTGTTGGATTAGCAGAGATATCATCTACTGAAGTCTGAACCATGTTCGAATAATCGAGGATTCCTGAACCTGAACTCAGAGCGCGGCCATAGATACGTGGAAGTGGGTGCATGATACCATCAGTACCGAGGAAGTGGCTTACCGGAACTTCAACAGCAAGATAGTACCAGGTATTACCCTCGAGCATAATTGTCTTAGGGTTACCTGTTGTCGGGTCACCCATTTTGCTGAAGTTGAGCGTAGCACCAGATGTGTCGTTCACACCATCATAAGCATGACTGCCGAGAGATACCAACTCCAATTCACCATTCTGCATAACGCTGTCTGCAGGCTGGCTGTTTGATCCGTCAACCCATTTGAACAGATAGATATTTGTTGGAGTACCAAGAACACCACCAGCATTTGTAGACAATGAATACTGAACACGTGAAATTGAAGTACCAGTATTCTTCACGAAGTACATAGGACCCCAAATGAAAGGATCAGTGCTGCTGTAAGAAAGACCTATTGTACGCACCGGAATATTCTTCGCGAAGTCGTAGCGACCTTTTGAATAAAGGCTATCAGTTACGTAGAACGAACTGGTAACACTGTTATCTGCCGGATAAGCGTCAGCAACTGAGTGCGTAATGTTATACGTCACATCAAACCTACCTGTTCCTGAAGCTGCAAGATCGTACTCACCTGTTGAAGGGTACATAGCATAGATCGAGTCGAGCTGAGGGAATGAAGAAAGCGTTACTGTGCTTGTGTGCTGCACAGATGGAGTAGAAGAACCACTTGGAGTGAAAGATGTAGAAGCAGTTACATTAACACCGCTCACATCATTTGTACCATAGTTAGCTATGAACGAACCATCTACCATTTTGTAAGCAAAAGGATTGCCTGTTGCACCAAGCTGATTAGAAGGAACTGCATAATTGTGCCAGTTAGCAACACCACCCGGAACAAAACCCAGATCGTTAGCCATACCGAGACCCCATGGAGTTATAGTGAAACGTGCTGTGTCGCCTGCACGATACATACCTGTTATCACATCACCCTCTTCTTTAGAGATCATGAACACAGGGATAGTAACACCGGGAGCAGAGCAAACAGAACCAGCACCCATACCAATAGGACCACCGTTCTGGTTGTTCACGATAACACATGCTACTGCACCACCAGCCTGAACATTGAGTGCTTTACAAACAAACTCAATACCACCACCACGATAAACATAACCGATCTTACCGGCCATAGAACCGGCAACCATAGATGAACCGGCAAGTGAGTCACCACCAAGTGGTGGCATAACGATCTGTGTGTTGATAATAGGAGTGGTAACAGTAGCACCCCAAGGTGTTGTACCTACTCCCGGATGTGTATACACTTTCGGACCTGCAACAGCAGCCGGACTGTTTACCACAAACCTCAAACCCACATAATCAGCGTACCAGTTCGACTCAGCAGTAGCGCCGCTGATAAGTGTCCTGGAACCAAATGCCAACGGTTGGATCTGGCCATTAGCGACACCAGCACCAACAAGGCACGATGCAAGTAATAGATTTTTCAGTGTAATCATTTGCTTCATAAAAAGATATTTTTATTATTTTAGTTCGACAATTTAGGACTATTTTATAAAATAAACAAAAATTAACGCAATAGGGGCTATAATCAAAACCTATCTTTTATCTTTCCTACTTCTTTGAGAATTATTTACTTATCTCCAGCATTCTGTCCATAGGCTTCTTAGCTGACAACCTCAGCGACTCTTCCATCAGAATTTCAGGTCGTTCATACTTAAGACATATATATATCTTCTCTAAAGTATTACGCTTCATATGGGGACAATCATTACATGCACATGCATTATCAGGTGGTGCTGCTATAAAAGTCTTGAACGGAGCACCCTGAATCATTTTATGTAGTATGCCCGACTCAGTAGCTACTATAAAAGTATCACAACTATCACTCTGGCTATATTCAAGCAACGCTGTAGTACTACCTACAAAATCCGCAATTCTCAACACGGCCTCTTCACATTCCGGGTGCGCGATCAATTTTGCCTCGGGATGCCTGGTTTTCAGTTTGGTTATCTTTTCAAGAGAGAACAACTCATGAACCATACAAGTACCGTTCCATAATAGCATATCTCGACCGGTAACCTTGTTGATATATGCCCCGAGATTCTTATCAGGAGCGAATATTATCTTTTCATCAATAGGTAAACTATCTACAATTGCCTTAGCATTAGAAGAAGTGCAGATAATATCGCTCAATGCCTTGATGCCGGCAGAACAGTTGATATATGAAATAACAGTATGGTCGGGATGCTGTTCTTTGAACTTCCTGAAAAGATCTGGCGGACAACTATCACTCAAGGAACAGCCAGCCTTCAGATCCGGGATCAAAACCTTTTTAGTCGGATTAAGGATTTTAGCAGTCTCCGCCATAAAGTGAACACCTGCAAAAACTATAATGTCAGCATCGGTCTTGGCGGCATTTCTCGCCAATCCCAGACTATCACCAATGTAATCTGCTATATCCTGAATATCGGGCTCCTGATAATAGTGTGCAAGGATAACAGCGTTCTTTTCCTTCTTTAGTTTTTCTATCTCAGCAAACAGATCCAGAGACGGATCGACTTCAATATCCAGATAACCCAAGTCTTCCAACGTCTGATTCATGCTACAATTCTAAAGAATGAAATAACAACAAAATTAGAACACAAATTCCGTACCACTTCACAATTTCCACACCTGTAATAATAGTAAATCAAAATTTTTATAAAAAAAGGACTATTACTATTAGGATGGTGAATTAGGGGAATAATGAGGGTTATCCCTATTGCTATTATCAGAAGTTGAGTTTATACACATAGCACTCTATGGTTTTCAACACCGTAGAATGCAGTAAAATAGCCTATCTCACAGTATTGATGTGGATTGTGAATAAACATCGCTGTTGGAAAAAACAAGTAAGTGTATATCGTAGCAATGTGTGGATTAGGTCTAATAAGCTAAAAAATTTTCCTGCCCTCAATCACTGAAAACTAGTTACTCCTTTTTGGTAGTTAGTTACTCTGTTCAAAGTAGGCACTTACCAACAGCAATTAAGGGTTATCTAACAATAAGATAATGGTAATGTAACTTTTTAAGTTGTCACCGGATGTTTGTTGAAAAAGCAAAAGATAATTGTGAATAACTGGTTGGCAAACACCCGGTAACTAACAAAAACCAAAAAATCGGTGTTTTCTCATTCATTTAATTACATTTGCAGTCCCAAATGCGGGTGTGGTGAAATTGGTAGACACGCCAGACTTAGGATCTGGTGCTGCGAGGCTTGGGGGTTCGAGTCCCTCCACCCGCACTCTAATAAGAGCGAAAGAAACAAAGCGAACAGCGATGTGACTTTCGCTCATTCTATTTTACTACCATTTCTAAAATTGGTTGACTTATATTGTAATACTCAATCCAACCCCAGGTCTTTGTTATACATCTCTGTAGCCATGCGACCCATAAATAGCAGGCGGTTGTTTTTGGGGTCGTAGAAGTTTACCAGCATGGTGGGCTCATCGCGGGTACCATCGGTTATGTCGGCCGTGACGGTAGGGACCTTTTTATGTTTGGGATTCCTTATCTCTGCCCGGCCCGACAAAAT
The DNA here is from genome assembly GCA_044348585.1 of Flavipsychrobacter sp. Lineage (GTDB taxonomy): Bacteria > Bacteroidota > Bacteroidia > Chitinophagales > Chitinophagaceae > Nemorincola. The sequence continues at coordinate 3,514 of JBIKSN010000126.1, read as the reverse complement.
AAGAAAAGCACCTACACCCCTTTGCAGCAAGGGTTCCAGCCGTGAGCGGTATTGGTTTTTTATCGCCGGATATAGCTCCAACTCATACCTGCCCGAGGTATCGAGGCTGGAACTGAGACCATAAGTAGAGTCGCCCGTCTCCGCAAGTAACAACAGTGCCTTATCTATATCCTTGATGCGGAAGGAGATCACATATCCCTGAAAAGCGACATGTACCTGCGGTTCCTCCCACAACCTGTTCATAGTAACGGTGCGCTGGCCGCTGCAGCAGACCGATAGTAATAACAATGCAGGCAACAGTATCCGGGTCATAATGTGGCTTATTTTTGTTATCCACACTAAAGTACGGAAATCAACTAATTTTAGCCGCAAATAACCAACCGATGAAGAGTTTCGCAAGCGACAATTATGCAGGAGTATTGCCACAGGTCATGGAAGCACTGGCCGCAGCCAACACTGCTCATGCCCGTTCATACGGTGCCGATGAAGTGACCGCCCGCGCCACTCAACTGTTCCGCGAGTTGTTTGGTGCCGAGGCACAGGTGTTCTTTGTGTTCAACGGCACGGGGGCAAATGTGCTCAGCATCAGCAGCGCTACACAATCGTACAACGCGATACTCTGCGCCGACACATCACATATCTACTGCGATGAGTCCTCTGCACCCGAAACCTTTACCGGCTGCCGCTTTTTCCCGCTCACCGCCAACGACCACGGCAAACTGGATATAGAGACGATCAATACCCGTCTCATTCGCAAGGGTGATGTGCACTATGCACAAGCCACACTGCTATCCATAACACAAACCACAGAGTATGGCACCTTATACACACCTGATGAGATCAAAGCCATCTCGGCATTGTGTCGCGAGCATGGACTGTACCTTCATATGGACGGCTCGAGGTTCTTCAACGCTGCAGCATCGCTGGGTTGCAGCCTTGCCGAAATAAGCTCTGCGGCCGGCGTGGACATACTATCGCTGGGTGGCACCAAGGCCGGCATGATGTTTGGCGAGGCGGTAGTGGTCTTCAATAAAGACCTCGCGAAACACATAGCCTTCAAACACAAGCAAGTAATGCAGCTTGCATCGAAGACCCGGTTCATAGCCGCACAGTTTGATGCCATGTTGCGAACAGAACTTTGGAAGACGACAGCAGGTCATGCCAACGCCATGGCACAGAAGCTGCATGCCGGACTGGCGGCGATACCAGGTGTGACCATCACCAAACCGACACAGGCCAATGCGATATTTGCCGAGATACCCCGCCACTGGTACGATCCGCTGCAGGAGCACTTTCCGTTCTATGTGTGGAAAGAAAGTACCCACGAGGTGCGCCTGATGTGTGCCTGGGACACAGCCGAAAAAGACATCGAAGCTTTCCTGAGTGCTGTGAAGCAACTGGCCTGATAAACAGATCAGTACAGTTTTGAGATGGCCACTATCAGCTCCGTCTTCTGCATGGCATTGGGTGGGTTCTGCACCGCAAAGTTGCCGTTGGTGTCTATGAGGTAGTGGGCCGGAAGACCCTGTACGCCATAGGCCTGTGCTTCGGGGGCATACCAGTTGCCGGTGGTCCATACGTAGTTGCCTTCCAGCTTCAGTTGTTCCAATACACCTTTTGCAGCCACGGAGTCATCGTCTATACATACGTACACAAACTCAACGGGCTTGTTCACAAACACCTCACGTATCTTTTTGTCGGCGCGCATGAGGCCAACAGTCTGCTTCACCCTGGCCGACCAGAAGCTGAGGTAAACCACCTTGCCCTTGAGGTCGCTGAGTTTTTTGCGCGTGCCGTCGGCCATGTTGATATCGAGGTCGGGTGCGGGCTGACCGGGTGAAAGGTGCTCTGCAAGTGTCACTTGCTTATTCACCATTTCAGCATACTCGCTGCCCGGCCAGCGTTTGCTGAATGCGGCGTGTTGCGCGCGTGTACGTTCAATGGGTTGGTTGCGGGCACGGCCATACAGGCTTTGCGCAAAAAAATACTCGGCACTCTTTGGCGGCATCTGCTGCGCCGCGAGGCTGTTCACACTATCGAGGAACAGAGTAGCGTTGTTGCCGGCGTTCAGTGGTTGTGCATATCCGGCAGCCTTCAGTTTACTTTCGAAGATACCCGACAGATATAACAGATATGCCGGAACATGAATGAGCTTGTCGTCGAAGCTGACGGGCAGGTCTTTGATCACCGCGTAGTTCGCATCGGGTATTGTATCGGTGTATCGGTTCTTCACAAAAATCTCGTGCATTTGCGGGTATTGCTGCAGGAAGAAATAATTGAAATACGTGAAGTGCGCATTCCAGAACGAGATGAAATTTTCAGGCAGTCCGTTCCGGTGGTTGTTGGTGAAATCGAACTCGTCCTTTTTCTCTTTTTCTATAGCGGCCAGGTAGGCATCGGGCGCGAGACCCACATGATTGCGCAGGCGCGTATTGTATTGGTTGATGCGGCCCCGTGCCAAGGTGTGCTTTGCCACAAAATTCTGAATGGTAGCCCCACGACCTGAGTAGCGTATACTGCTGTCGAAGTGTTTTGTATCTACCTGCAACACCAGGCTGTCGCCATCGTGCAGCATGACCTCGCATATATGGCGGCCGTGCCTGATTTCGGCCTGAATGTAAATGCAGGCGGGAAACGGAAATTCCATTGCGAACTGGCCATTCCCATCGGGGCGGGCAAAATGGTCTTGCGGGTAGTAGGCCAGCTTGTTGCTGCTGAACGATACCGAAATACTGTCGCTTACCTTGTTGGTAATGCTGCCGCTGAGTTTCACTGTGGCCCATGTGCTGCGCGGCGCACCCAAAAGCGCGGCGCACAGAAAGAACAGGGTTTGCAGAGACGGGCGGAACAACATAACAGCAACGGAATTACATTTCGGCAAGTACAGGAAGCGGACGAGGCGCGATACCTTTCACAGCTTTGGCGATGGCGGCAATGTGCGGCGGAGTAGTGCCGCAGCAGCCACCCAGCATATTCACCCAACCTTCTTTAGCCCACTCGGCCACGATGGCGGCGGTCTGTTCGGGGGTTTCGTCATATTCGCCCATGGCATTTGGCAGGCCGGCATTAGGGTAGGCACTTACGTAGCATGCTGCCAGGTCAGACAGTTCTTCTACGTGCGGGCGCATTTCGGCAGCACCCAGCGCGCAGTTGAGCCCTATGCTGATGGGGTTGGCGTGCATAACGGAAATATAGAACGCTTCGAGTGTTTGTCCGCTGAGGGTGCGACCGGAGGCATCAGTGATGGTGCCGGAGATCATAACCGGAAGTTTCTCGCGGTTCGTATCGCGGAAGTATTTGTTCACCGCATAGATAGCGGCCTTTGCGTTCAGTGTGTCGAATATGGTCTCTATGAGCAAAATGTCGGAACCGTTCTCTACCAGCGCCTGTATCTGCTCGTAGTAGGCATCGGCTACTTCATCGAAAGTGATGGCACGGTAGCCCGGGTTGTTTACATCGGGCGACAGAGACAGTGTTTTGTTCATGGGCCCGATGGCACCGGCTACAAAACGGT
>JBIKSN010000125.1:0-8543 GCA_044348585.1 Flavipsychrobacter sp. | reverse complement strand
ACTTTGCGCAGCAGAGGGTCATTAGGATCAAACCCCTCGGCTGAGATACGCTTCCCTGCAACCCAATCATCCGTAAGCTCCCACGTTGATTTAGATAGTCTGTTGATCGCATCTACCGACATGCCCATGGCCTTTGCCACATCTCTTATAGCCCCCTTCATGTGCAGTTGTGTCACGGTTGCTACAATAGCTGCTCTGTCTCTGCCATATTTGTCATAGATATATTGTATCACTTCCTCCCGTCTTTCATGCTCAAAATCTACATCTATATCGGGTGGTTCATCTCTTGCATCAGACATGAACCTGGCAAACAACAACTTGAACTTAGACGGGTCTACCGACGTTATACCCAGACAATAACACACCACAGAATTGGCCGCCGATCCGCGCCCCTGACAGAGGATACCTTTCTCTCTTGCATAACGCACAAAGTCGAATACAGTAAGGAAATAGGCCGCATAGTCTTTCTTTTTTATGAAGTCGAGCTCATAATTAATAGTAGTCTCAATTTGTGCCGGCAACTGCTCTCCGAAGTGTGCCCTTGCCCCATTCCGGGTATGTAGTTCCAGCTCTTCCTGCGGCGTCCTTCCATCCGATGTTATCTCTTCAGGATACACATACTTCAACTCGTCCAGCGAAAAATTGCAGGCGTCGGCAATCTCCATAGTCCTGGCAATAGCATCTTTATATTGCGCAAACAACCGCTTCATTTCCTGCTCAGGCTTCAGGTATCTTTCCGCATTCTGATGTAGTTTATAACCCGCATTATGTATGGTGCATTTTTCCCGTACACAGGTCACCACATCCTGCAATTGCCTTCGTTCGGCATTATGGTAGTGCACATCGTTTACAGCAACCATTGGCACATTGGTTCTCTGAGATAACTGCCAGATCCGATAAAGCCTTTTATTGTCATTAGCCATATACGACCTCGACGCTGCAACATACAACCTATCTCCGAAGTGCTCTTTGTACTCAGTTACATCGGCATCGAACTCCCTGGTGAAGGTGTAACTATCTGTCAACTCATACGGTGGGATCACTATAAATATGATCCCTTCAGACGCCGCAAATACATCTTTCTTAGAGAGGAAACAATCGCCCTTGGGTGCACGCATATTTCCGGTTGTCAGTATGCCCGATAGCCTTGCATATGCTTTACTGTCTGTGGGGTATGCAAGCAAACCTACTCCATCCTGCAGATCCAGTCTGCAAGCCGGAATGAAACCTATCTCCTTGGCCTTGGCAGCAACATGTCCCCGCACTATGCCTGCCAGTGTATTCCGGTCGGTTATTGCGATCTTCTTATAACCCAGCATTGCCGCATGTTCCACCATCTCCTCGGGGTGCGATGCGCCTCTCAGAAAACTGAAATTAGTGGTCACCTGCAATTCTACATATCCCATTTCTCATCCACTTTATCAGGCAAAAAATCCGTGTATAAACCATTTGGGTTCTATACTTCCGTAATGCCCCGACCGGAACAACCAGAACCTTGAACCTTTTTCATCTTCCACGCAATAGTAGTCACGCTGCAGTCCGTCAGCTATCCACCATTCCTGTTCTATTCGCTCAGGTCCGTCAGCCTTTACTACCTGGTGCAATACATCCTTATACCGAAACAACATAGGCGGATAGTCCGGAATAGGCACAGTCACATCTATTACCTCCGGCACAGGCAACAGGCACACAGGTCTGGGGATGTCCTTTCGCCATATTGTTACCGGCTTTTCACTCAGGCCATCTGCTATTCTCACCGACCGTTCCGGCCAGTAATGTTGATCAGGCAGATATCGTCTTATAGTATCTCCACCCACCTTTCCTGCCACCCTGTCAATCAGTTCACTCAATTCCTTATCGGTGTTTGCCTTAGTATTCCACAGTGCTTCCTGCTCCGGCGATAGTGCTTCAACTATTGTCGCTTCAAGCAAAAACAGTTCTATGCCCAGGTCAGGCTCAATGTTGCTGATCTCTTGTTCAAACAGTTTATACAGATGTGCCACATCCCTCGATGGTCTGCTTGTTCCTATCTTCACCTGCTGCACATCTGTGTCCACCCTGTAGCATGTGAGCACACAATAGCGCAGTCCTGCATCTTCATTTGCCAGTCTCTTGCACAATTCCTCCAGCATACTTCTCAATACGTGCTCTATACCTGCTGCCGTCTTCACAGGATCCATGCACGGTTTCCTTACCTGGTGAGGCACTACAGGCTTTATAGGCTGTAATGGTTCTATAACCTGCCCCAATGCCTGATCCAACCTCATCAGCAGCACCTCGCCAAAGCGCCTTGCCAGTGCCCGTCGTGGCATGGTCATAAAGTTCCTTACCTCATGTAGCCCCAGCCTATGCAACTTACTCAGTACATCCGGCGGCAATCGTAAAGCTTCTGGCGGCAACGGCATCAGTGCCTCTGTCAGCCGTCCGGTTGCTACGATCACATCACCCGGCACAAAATGAGCCAAGGCCCATGCCACCCCCACAGTATCTGCCATACCCACGCTTGCATGATACCCGAATGCCCGCAGTCTTGATAATAACTCCATCAAGTAAGGTGCTTCTCCACCCCACAGGTGCGCGCAACCGCTTATGTCCAGTATCAGCCCGTCTGGCTCATCGGTAGCCACTACCGGCGTGTACCTGATGCACCATTCGCCCAATGCATGTAGTGTGGTTGCCACAAGATCATCATCATGGTCCAGCACCTGCAACGATGGCAGAATAGCCCTGCAATCGGCAACTACCATTCCGGCACGCACTCCATGCTTATAAGCGTGAGCACTCACAGCTTTTACTACTACACGCCCCTTTTGTGGCAATGCCAGCACAAAAGGCACCTCCTTCAGTTCTGCCCGCCGACGGATCACCCTGTCCGCTTCCAGAAAGCGGAACCATATCACTACAAATCGCCTCGGCATATTATCCTGTTTTTCGGGTGTGCATCTCGGGAAGTGCAATGATCGTTTTCGGCAAATAGCATAGTGTTCCGTTTCGCCATTCCACCATCCAGCTACCCGGCTTGCCATTGCGCACTTTCAGCAGTTGCACGTGCCAGCGGGGAAATCCCAGACCCGGCATACCATCATCTGCCATACTCGTTACAGGGGTTATCTTCCATTTCGACACACATGCTACTGTGTTCTCCATCCTTGGATTCTTCCGGTGAATGAATCCGGTCACACAGCTTCGCTCTACTGCCAGTTGCAGCCTTCTCGATTCCATAAAACTAAGCTCTCCTACCTCACCTACCACCAGTTGCAGCGCGTCGCATTTCAGTGCTTCCTCTATTGTCCACAATACATCTTTCTTTCTCAGCGGATCTATGAAAATGACCCTGTCGGGTGCTATGCCGAACTGTGCCAAAGCCACCGGGTACACAGTGCGTTTTGCACCTACCCACACACATACTCCCGATGCAGGCATCAGCTTACCGGCAACACCCATCATAAAACCATTGGTAGCAGCCGCTGCACCGGCATCATAACTCACGAACTCGTGTACTGCCGCCCTCGGAAATTCTTTACCCGGAAATGCCTCCTCTATGGCTCCAAGCCCTGTTGCACTTTGTTCATTCAGTGCTACAGAGCCACTACGCTGCATAGAAAGAACCTCTTTTTGCAGCGCTTTCACAATATCTTCTTTCTTCAACAGCGGTTCCATACAGGGGGTATTATGAACTTCAGAACAAATTTATCCTGCTGTTCATTCACTTAGATATTTCCGCCTCAATTTGTGGATATCTTCCTGCTCACCTCCTCCTTGGGTTTGCTTTCAGATCAGCGTTTCGCTTTCTCTTTGGGTGGTTTCTTTTCATCGGTCTTGGCCGATTCTGCCACCATTGATAGCATGGTGTCTATCTCTTCGGGTGTGAAGTAGCGCCAGTGGCCAACCGGTAGTTTGCCCAGTTGCACATTCATGATGCGCACCCTTGTCAGGGTCACAACTTTGTAGTCAAGGTACTCGCACATACGTCTTATCTGTCGGTTCAGCCCCTGCGTCAGTATGATCCTGAAACGCCTGCCTCCTTCCTGTCGCACAAAACACTTCTTGGTCACTGTGCCCAGCATGGGTATGCCGTTACTCATCTTCTGCACGAACTCCGGCGTTATGGCTTTGTCCACCGTCACTATATATTCCTTCTCGTGGTGGTTGGATGCCCGCAATATCTTGTTAACTATATCTCCGTCATTGGTCAGGAAGATAAGCCCGTCAGAATCTTTATCCAGCCTGCCTATAGGAAATATCCGCTTCGGGTGGTTGATAAAGGAGATGATGTTGGTCCTGTCTTTCAGATCGGTGGTTGATGTAACACCGACCGGCTTATTGAATGCAATATATATAGGGCGTGTAGCTTTGAATGCGCTCTTTATCGGTTCTCCGTCTATAGCCACTTTATCACCCGGAGACACGCGTGCACCTGGCAGCACCAGTTCGTCATTCACCGTCACACGGGCCTGTTCTATCAGTTTGTCAGCTTCTCTTCTCGAGCAGAACCCCGTAGAGCTGATATATTTATTCAGGCTTATTTGTTCGTTAGGCATTCACGCAAATTTATTCAAAATCCATTACATCCATTCTCTATTATCACACCGTCAAGCGCCACACCTCTTTTATCGTTATCTTTGGGTTTCACGCTACAACACACATTTTTAGCAATAACATAAACCTGATGCCGATGGTATTTTCAACAGAATACCGAATATTTGCAATCAGGAAAATCTCGACCTATGCTTCATAAGACCAAAATCATCGCCACAGTTGGCCCTGCCTGCAATACCTCCGAAAAACTACTGGCTCTCGTTCAGGCCGGTGTCAATGTTTTCAGGCTCAACTTTTCTCACGGCACTCACCAGCAACATAAAGAGGTCATAGACCGCATTAAAGAGATCAATAGTACTTACCCTTTCAATATCGCCATACTTGCCGACCTGCAGGGCCCCAAACTGCGTGTAGGTACCATTCAGGACAACGCTCTCGATCTCAAGACCGGCGACCGTTTCTACTTTACCAACGAGAAATGTATCGGCAATGCCGAACAGGTCTATCTGTCTTACCCCAACTTCCACAACGATGTCAAGGTAGACGAGAAGATATTGCTTGACGACGGTAAAATAGAGGTGGTGGTGAAGGAGATAGACCATAATACACTCCGTGTTCTCGTAGAGGTTGTCTCACCGGGTGTACTCTCATCCAACAAAGGCATCAACCTCCCTGATACTAAGATCTCGCTTCCATCGCTTTGCGAAAAAGACCTTGAGGACCTCGACTTCATTATCAGTCAGGATATAGACTGGGTTGCACTCTCGTTTGTGCGAACACCTGATGATGTAAAGCAGCTCCGTGAACGTATCCGCAGCCGAAACAGTAATGCCAAGATCATTTCCAAGATAGAAAAGCCCGAGGCATTGCAGCACCTTCGCGAGATCATACTTGCGTCTGATGCCGTAATGGTGGCACGTGGCGACCTGGGTGTGGAACTGCCGTTGGAGCAGATACCCATGATCCAGAAGAACATTGTGCGTAAGTGCATCCACAGGGCCAAGCCGGTTATCATAGCCACCCAGATGATGGAAAGCATGATGGACCGTCCACGTCCAAACCGCAGCGAGGTCACAGACGTAGCCAACGCTGTAATGGAAGGTGCCGATGCGGTAATGCTGAGCGGAGAGACCGCTATGGGCCAATATCCTGTTCAGGTGGTAAAGACCATGGTCAATATCATCAACGAGGTAGAGAAAGAGGAAATGGTCTACAACCGCAACCTTACGCCTCAGCCACATTCTCCGTCATTCCTCAGCGATGCACTCTGCTACAATGCCTGCGAAATGGCCCGCGACATCAAGGCAAATGCACTCATAGGCATGACACAGTCTGGCTATACAGGTTTCATGTTATCGAGCTACAGGCCTCACTCCGATCTGTTTGTATTCACCAAAACGCAGAGCCTCATCAATCAGCTCAGTCTCAGCTGGGGTGTACAGGCCTTCTACTACGACAAGGAAGAAGGCATTGACCAGGTTATTGCCGATCAGCACCAGATCCTCATAGAAAAAGGACTGCTGAAACCAGGCGATGTGGTGGTAAATACAGGTAGCATTCCTATACAGGCGCACATGCCCACCAACATGCTGAAGGTGACACGTATTGCATAGGTTTACCCCAGCAATGCGGGGCGTTCCCGGTAAACTTTAAGTACAAATTCGCCAAACAAGGTATTGGCCCAGGCAAACCATGGCCGGCTGAATTTGGCAGCATCGTCCTTGTGGAATGCCTCGTGCATAAAGCCCGTGCCTGCATGTGTCTTTTGCAGCGACAGCAGGCAGCTTCTTATTTCCTGCTCGTCCTTGCTGGTAATGCCCCGCATTATGATGCTGAGCGGCCATATATAGTCTACCCCCACATGCGGGCCACCTATACCCTCGCCCGCTGTGCCCTTGAAGTAGAACGGGTTCTTTTGTGATAGCACAAACTTTCGGGTGTTTTTATACACCACATTATTCTCCATGCCGGGCACCAGGTAGGCCAGCGATAACAGTGACGGCACATTGGCGTCATCCATCAGGTTCACACTGCCCATACCGTTTGTTTCGTAGGCATATATCTCACCCAGTTCATTGTCTATATGGGTGGCACAGGCATTGAGCCCCTTTATCAGGTCATCAATCAGCCCGTCAGTATCTGCATCATCCTTTATGCCCTTCGCCCTGTATATAGCTTTCAGTTGCTTCAGACTTTCCAGCGCAAACAGGTTCGATGGGATCAGGTATGGAAATACTGTAGCATCGTCACTCGGGCGGAACATAGAGCAGATCAGCCCGTTCGGCTTCACCGGGTAGCCATATCCGCCCAGCGGCAGACTGTCTGTAGCATATTCCGTGCGGCGCATAAAGCTATAAGGCCCCTTACCCTCCTTGCGTTGTTGCTCCCTGAAGGTTTTAACTACCAGCTTCATAGCTGCCTGCCATTGCTCGTCAAACACACTTGTGTCGCCCGTGGCCTTCCAGTAGCCATGTGCCAGCCTTATGGGGTAGCAAAGACTGTCTATCTCCCATTTGCGCTCGTGTATACCCGGTTGCATCTTGGTATTATCATCCTTCCATTCGCTCACCTTGTTCGGGTCTTTATAAAAGGCATTGGCATAGGGGTCTTTCAGTATACACCTTGCCTGCCTGTTGATGACGCCCGCTATCAGTTGTTTCAGTGGTTCGTCCTTGCTGCATAGCTGCAGATACGGCCACACTTGTGCCGATGAATCGCGCAGCCACATGGCGTCTATGTCGCCCGTTATCACATAGGTGTCCGGCTTGCCGTCAATTACCTCAAACTCCACCGTCGTGTCCAGCGTGTTCGGGAAACAGTTCTCAAACATCCAGGCCAATTCCTTGTTACCTATCTTTTGTTTCACCTCGGCAATGGTTGCCTCCACGGCAGCACTATTGAATTTTCGCTTCTCCGGGGCTACACGCACCACCGGAAAACCTGCCGGCATACCCATCAATTGTGTGTAGCGCGATAACATCAGCGCTCCTCCTGCCAGCGATGCTTTTATGATAAAGTCCTTCCTGTTCATTGTTGTTCTTTATTTCAGTTTGTCCATCAACCCCAGTAGCTGCCGCTTAAATGCCCTCACCTCGGCCGACTGATCGGGTGTATCATCTATGTCCAGCTTCATCCGCACATCTGCCGGACCGCTAAAAATCTCAAGATATATCCCGCCCTGGTCGTGACTGTCGGGGCTGCCAATTATCACCCTGTTTTTGTTGCACAACTCCAACGGCACCTTTTTCAGCAGTTGTAAGGCAGCCTTGTGCTGTTCAGCCGACATTTTAGTGGTGCCGGTAAAGTAGTACGCCCAGTTCAGCGATCCGTAATGGGCGCTGTCATCTCTGCGCAATCCCGCATTGTCCAGTTCATATACCCGCACGCAATTGCCCTTGCACATACTGTAATACGCACCAAATACAAGCTTATCTATCTCTACAGGTTCCTGTGCCTGCATTTGTTGTGCAGCCATCAGTAGCAGCGCCGGGAATAGTATCTTTTTCAGAGTATCTATTTTTTCAATTGTTTCTGCAGGGTCACTTTATCTGTTTCATCACTTCCAGCACCCGTTGCTTAAATGTCCTCACCTCGGCCGACTGGTCCGGCGTATCGTCCATATCTATACGGAACCGGTATATAGCCGGAATGGTCTTGATTATTATGTACACCCCGCCCTGGTCATGGCTATCCGGACTGCCAAAAGTAGTGGTACTGTTCTTCATCAGTTCGGCAGGCACCTGTTTCAGCAGCGGGATCGCCATGTTCTGCTTGGCTTTATCCAATGTGCGGGTACTGTTGAACACATAGTTCCACGTAAGTTTGGCATTGGTTACACTGTCGTCTATTTGCAGCACTGCCAGGCTCACGTCATACACCTTCACACAGTTTTTCAGGCAATTGCCATAATAGGTACCAAAGGTGATGCCGTCCACCACCGTCTCATCATACTCAGGGTCTTTCTTACACCCTGCAAGCAAAACCCACACAGTAATTATCGCCCA
>JBIKSN010000124.1:0-8544 GCA_044348585.1 Flavipsychrobacter sp. | reverse complement strand
GATGTAGAGTTGCGCCCTACCGGAGATGCAACGGAAGTAGTGGTCACCTCCAAGATCCGCAAGCTGGATCTGGGTGGTCCGCAGCTGATCATTCTTTTCTGCCTGTTTCTTGTTGGTGCTTCTACTGTACTGTTTATGGTAGGGCGGGAAAGGATGGAGATATACGCAATGCTCAGCATCAGCACATTCGTGTTCAGCGTTTTCTGGGTGCGTATGCAAAGAGGATATTTCGACTATGTGCGTAAGATACGCGACCATGTGCGTCGCACAGGTTACTGCGCATAGCAGCTAAAGTTTTAAGTGTGGGACAACGACCGTCTTCACGGTGGGTTGTCAGTTAGTGTGTGTTTTGAGTGTGAGCAAAGAGAACTGCCCTTCCGCAAGGAGGGGCGTTTTCTTTTGTGGTCGGTACCCTACGTAGAAAATGAGCACAGATGTGGAAGGCGTGTGTTATTTTTGGGGAATGTTATCTACAGATCTCACTGGTAAGACCGCGTTGATAGGCGGCAGCACACAGGGTATAGGGCTTGCGTCGGCGCAGGCGATGGCGGAGATGGGTGCACGTTGTGTGCTCGTGTCGCGCAACGAAGACAAGCTGAAAGCAGCAGTTGCAACACTCGCCGCCAGTGCGGGGCAGCAACATAGTTACTTAGTGGCCGACTACAGCGACCCCGAAGGGTTGCGGAAAGCTGTGGCCGCATTTCTGACAACAAACAAGGTACATATAGTGGTGAACAATACCGGTGGTCCCGCAGGTGGACCGATCACACAGGCGCGCACTGAAGATTTTCTGAGCGCTTTCAATCAGCATCTTATCTGTAACCACATAATGGCCACCCTTGTTGCAGAAGGCATGAAAGAGGCCGGATATGGCCGCATCATCAATATTGTTTCAACTTCTGTTAAGATCCCGCTGCATGGACTAGGTGTTTCCAATACCATTCGCGGTGCCGTGGCATCGTGGGCCAAGACGATGGCCAATGAGCTTGGGAAATTTGGTGTTACAGTAAACAATGTGTTGCCCGGTGCTACATCAACAGAGCGCCTGACATCGATTGTAGGCAATAAATCGGCGAAGACAGGCAAAAGTGAGGAGGAAGTGGCTAACGAAATGATGGCTGAGATCCCGGCAGGTCGTTTTGGCAAGCCGGAAGAAATTGCTTCGGTAGTGGCATTTCTGGCGTCGCCGGCTGCTGCATATGTGAATGGAACGTCTATCCCCGTAGATGGAGGCAGGACCGGATGCATTTGATTCGATACTTCACATTACCAGCACAATTACGCGTACGGAAAACAAACTATTTGATGATTTTAGACAAATTCAGGGCCCATAGACACTTTTTTCTTCCAGAAAAGGAAAAATTTTTAACGAAAAAAGGAATTTTCAGTAGGGTTTCTTAGTTTCGGGTCAGGAAACGGAAAAGTGTAGGTTTGCCCAAAGAAAATCAGCGTTTTTTTCGTGACAATGAAATGACATTATAAAAAAAATGATAACAAAAAAGTGGCTGAAACCCGCGCCTGGCTTGAAGAACATTTTTTCGTAAATGTGTGTAAATTTTGCCGATTGTGTCGTAGTTTTGCCACGCTTTTATATAAAGGAAAGTTAATTTCAATATTTAATCCAGTGCCAGAATCAATAAAGCCAATGTTCAGAATCTGCTTCCGTAGCGTACTGTCGTTCTTCGTAGTACTGCTCCTATGCAACGTTCCTGCGATAGCTGCCCCGGACGGGAAGGCGCTATTCATGTCTAATTGTGCGTCATGCCACAACCCGATCAAGGAATCTACGGGTCCTGCGCTGCAGAACATCTCCAAGACGTTCCCTAACAAGGAATGGGGGTACAAGTGGGTGCGCAACTCAGCTGCTCTTATTGCCGCAGGCGATAAGACAGCCGTTGACATCTACAACAAGTACAACAAAACGCAGATGACCGCGTTCCCTGGTCTTACGAATGAGGAAATTGACGCGATCCTGAAGTATGCCGACGAATACAAGGCACCATCAGCTGCGCCGAAAGATGGTGCGCCTGCTGCAGGTGCTGAAACTGCTGAAAGCCACAGCTGGCTGTACACAGTTATCACACTGTCTTTGTTGTTGCTGGTAGTTATCCTGTGGCGCGCTAACAATAGCCTTCGCCGCGCGGCTAACGAAAAGCAGGACATTCCTAACGAAAAGGAAGTTCCGCTGTACCGTAGTAAGGTGATGATAGCAATGACTGCCATCGTTCTTTTCATTCTCGCAGGCTACTGGCTGGTGAACGGAGCGGTGAACGAAGGTCGCCAACAGAACTATCAGCCTTTGCAGCCTTTGTACTACTCTCACAAGGTGCACGCCGGTATCAACCAGATCAACTGTCTGTATTGTCACGCAGGTGCCGAGAAGAGCCGCCAGGCAATGATCCCTTCTTCAAACGTGTGTATGAACTGTCACAAGCAGATCAACGAATACACAGGCGAAGCAGAGCATCCGCTTGTAACAGCTGAAGGCAAGAAGATCAACGGTACCGAGCAGATCCAGTTGCTGTACAAATACGCAGGCTGGGATCCTTCGAAGAAAGACTACAACCGCGATGCAAATGGCAACATTCTCGCAACGCCGATCAAATGGGTGAAAATACACAACCTGCCAGACCACGTTTACTTTAACCACGCGCAGCACGTAGCTGTTGGTAAAGTACAGTGTCAGCAGTGTCACGGCAACATCGAAGAAATGGACGAAGTATTCCAGTTCGCTCCGTTGTCAATGGGCTGGTGTATCAACTGTCACCGTCAGACAGAGGTGCAGTTCACCAACAACAACTACTACAGCATTTTCACAAGGTATCATGAAGAGCTGAAATCAGGTAAGCGCACGAAAGTGACTGAAGCTGAGTTGGGTGGTCTTGAGTGTCAGAAGTGTCACTACTAAGGCCGGGCACCCTCCCGTTGGAAACAAACACGAAAAAGGAAAAAATAGTTTTTTTGAATAAAAAACAATTTAGCCGTAGATAAAGTCAGACAAAGTTCTGATGAGTAACATCGGCTGAAAAATGAACTTACAATATGAGTCAAAAACAATATTGGTCGGACCTGCAGGATCTCAATAACATCGCTACCAAAAAAGAGGGAGCGGAGAATGAGTTTAAAGAAGAGTTGCCATTCGATCTGAGCGACAGTGTGTTGGGTGCTACTACTCCACGCCGCGACTTTCTGAAGTTCCTTGGCTTCAGCACGTTGGCTGCCACAATCGTATCGAGTTGCGAAATGCCGGTACGTAAGGCGATACCATACGCGATAAAGCCTGAAGATATAACACCGGGTGTTCCTAATTACTATGCGTCTACATTTGCCGATGGTGGTGAATATTGCGCGATAGTGATCAAAACAAGGGAAGGTCGCCCGATCAAGATAGAAGGTAACGACATGTCCTCCATCACTAAAGGAGGTACTTCTGCAAGGGTACAGGCATCTGTGCTGGGCCTTTATGACAAAGCCCGCCTTACTCACCCTATGGCAGACGGGAAAGAAGCTACATTCGAGGCCATTGACCGCGCCGTAAAGGAAGGTCTGGCAGGTAAGGCAGGTTTCCTGGTAACACCATCACTGATGAGCCCTTCTACAAAAGAAGTGATCTCTCAGTTCATTGCTAAATACCCTACTGTTAAGCATGTAGTGTATGACGCTATCTCTTACTCAGGAATGTTGCAGGCGAATGAAGCATGTTACGGCAAGCGCACACTGCCTACATTCCACTTCGAAAAAGCAAATACAATTGTGAGCCTTGATGCTGATTTCCTCGGTACATGGCTTTCTCCGGTTGAGTTCTCTAAAGGTTACGCACAGGGTCGCAAGATCAGTGCCAAGAACCCGAAGCTGTCCAAGCACTATCAGGTAGAGGCTATGCACACCATCACAGGTGCTGCGGCTGACGAGCGTGCTACATGCCGTCCTTCAGAAATGGGTATGGTAGCTGTTGCGCTGTATAACGCGGTTGCAAACGGCACACAGCCATCTCTTTCAAGCCCTGCACTCAACAAACTGGTTACTGCTGCTGCCGCTGACCTGAAAAAAGGAAACGGCATGGTAGTATGCGGTACCAACGATGTGAACGTACAGACCGTTATCAACGCTATCAACGACAAGATAGGCGCTAATGGTACTACTGTAAACTGGGTAACAACAAGCAATTACAAACAAGGTATCGATAAAGATTTCGCTGACATGGTTGCGGCTATGGAAGCAGGTCAGGTAGGCGTGGTGATGCTGCAAGGTGTGAACCCTGCATACGATTACCTCGACGGAAAGAAATTCACTGCGGCTCTTGCAAAAGTAGCTACAACGGTTTCTTTCGCTGAGCGCCTTGACGAAACTGCACAGAAGTGTAAATACATTATCCCTGACCATAACTACCTCGAGAACTGGGGTGACGCAGAGCCAAAAGCTAACTACTACAGCCTGCAGCAGCCTGGTATCTCTCCTCTGTTCAAAACACGGGCTTTCCAGGATTCACTGATGGCGTGGATGGACGCCGGTCAGACATACGCAGATTATTGGAAACTCTACTGGACAACTCGTCTCAGCGGACAGGCAAACTTTGACCAGGCGCTGCAGGATGGTGTTATTGAGCCGGCCGGTGAAATGGCTAACGGTGGTGCTGTATATGCAGGCAATGTTGCAGGTGCGGTAGCAGCTATCCAGGCTAAGAAGCCGGGTACAGGTACCGAAGTCGTTGTCTACCAGAAAGTAGGTATCGGTCATGGTGGTGCATGGAGTAATAATCCGTGGTTGCTGGAAATGCCTGATCCGATCACAAGGGCTACATGGGATAACTACCTGTGTGTATCTCCTAAGCGTGCTAAAGCACTGGATGCTGAACTTACAGGCTTTACAGAAGTTGACTACAACAAGCGCGTGGCAAAAATTGCAGGTGCTAACGGATATACGATCACACTTCCGATAGTGGTGGTGCCAGGTATGCACAATGACGTTGTTGCGATCGCAACCGGTTTCGGCCGCGACAAGAACGTAGGTCGTGCGGCGGCAAGCGATGCTACAAAAGGTGGCAAGAACGCTTATCCGTTCACTTCATTCAACGGAACAAACGTTGAGTACTACTCTGGTGTAACCGTTACCAAGACAGAGGACAAGTATGAGGTAGCTATCACGCAAACGCACAATAGCTATGAAAATCGTCCCGTGTTGCACGAGTTCACACTGGAAGAATTCAAGAAAGATCCACAGGCGCTTCAGAAAGAACGTGCTGAAGAAATAGGTCACTACTCCGGTCTGCCATGGGAAAAACATGAGCACGAAGGAGAGGCGCTCGCTAACCCTGAAATGGAAGAGAACTACCGTAAGAACGGTACACTCTATCCTAATCACCCTTATGAAGGTGTGAAATGGGGTATGTCTATCGACCTTACTACTTGTACCGGTTGCGGTGCATGTGTGGTAGGCTGTATGGCAGAAAATAACGTTTCAGTTGTGGGTAAATACCACGTACTGAGGGGTCATGAAATGCACTGGATCCGTATTGACCGTTACTACAGCGGCATGCCGGATGATCCGGATACTATCCAAACAGTTTTCCAGCCTATGCTGTGCCAGCATTGTGATGCTGCACCTTGTGAGAACGTTTGTCCGGTATCGGCTACTAACCACAGCACTGAGGGTCTGAACCAAATGGCGTATAACCGCTGTATCGGTACTAAGTATTGCGCTAACAACTGTCCATACAAAGTACGTCACTTCAATTGGATGGATTGGAACGGTGCTGACTGCTTTGAAGACAACATTTTTGAAGATGGCCGCCGCGATGACATCAACGACGACCTCACACGCATGGTATTGAACCCAGACGTTACAGTACGTAGCCGCGGTGTGATGGAAAAATGTTCATTCTGTGTTCAGCGTCTGCAGGAAGGTAAACTTGCCGCTAAGAAGGCTGGCAACCCGCTGAAAGATGGTGCTGTGAAGACAGCATGTCAGCAGGCATGTCCTACCGACGCGATCACTTTCGGAAACGTGAACGACAAAGAAAGTGCAATTCACAAGCTGCGTAAAGAAGAGCAGGTAGAGCGTACTTTCTATGTACTGGAGCACATCCACACGCTGCCAAACATCAACTATCTGTCAAGGATCCGTAACACGGCCGAGGTAGTTGCAGGCAACGAGAAACTGGATGCGATGTACACAGAACACATCTAAGAAGAACAGGACAGAGTAGTTGAATAGATAATAGTTTAAAATGCTGAAAGGCAAAATGCCGGAACCGGAAGCCTGACAGTAGCAATGTTTAAAAATACTAATTACGTGCTATGCATATTAAGTACGAATCGTTTGTAAGGGAACCACTCGTTGATGGCAACAAGGATTACCACCAGGTATCGGAAGATATCATCAGTCCTATTGAGCGTAAGCCGGGACGTATGTGGTACATAGGTTTTTTCTTCTCCGTTATCCTGCTGTGTTTCGGTATTTTCTCCGTTAGCTGGTCGGTTTATTGGGGTCTCGGTACGTGGGGTGTTAACCGTACCATCGGTTGGGGTTGGGATATCACCAACTTCGTATGGTGGATCGGTATCGGTCACGCGGGAACGCTGATCTCCGCGATCCTCCTGCTGTTCCGTCAGGGATGGCGTACAGGTGTGAACCGTGCCGCGGAAGCGATGACCATATTCGCGGTAATGTGCGCGGGTCAGTTCCCTATCTGGCACATGGGTCGTGTATGGGACGGTTTCTGGGTACTTCCTTTGCCAAACACACGTGGTCCGCTGTGGCCTAACTTCGACTCTCCCCTCCTTTGGGACGTGTTCGCGATATCTACTTACTTCACTGTGTCTCTGTTGTTCTGGTATTCTGGCCTTATGCCTGACTTCGCGCTGATACGTGACAGGGCAAAAACAAAACTCCGCAAACGCCTTTACGGTCTGGCATCCTTCGGATGGACGGGTACGGCAAAAGGATGGCAGCGTATGGAAGCACTGGCACTCGTACTTGCCGGTCTTTCTACTCCACTGGTACTTTCAGTACACACTATCGTATCTTTTGACTTCGCCACTTCGGTTATTCCGGGATGGCACACTACCATCTTCCCTCCATACTTCGTGGCAGGTGCGGTATTCTCAGGTTTTGCGATGGTGAACACCCTTCTTGTGATTACCCGTAAGATCCTGAAACTCGAAGCGTACATCACTATCGGTCACCTCGAGGCAATGAACAAGATCATTGTACTTACAGGTTCTATTGTGGGTGTTGCCTACCTTACCGAGTTGTTCATGTCTTGGTACAGCCAGGCATGGGGCGAAATGGAAGCGTTCAAATGGCGTATTGTTGGTCCGTACTGGTGGAGCTACTGGGCGATGATGACCTGCAACGTGGTATCTCCTCAGCTCTTCTGGATCAAGAAACTCCGTCGTAATATCCCGTTCACCTTCGTTATGTCTATCGTGGTGAACATCGGTATGTGGTTCGAGCGTTTTGTGATCATCGCTACCTCTACTTACCGCGACTGGATACCGGGCAGTTGGTCTTACTACAGCCCTGAGTGGCCTGAAGTAGGTTTCTACCTGGGTACATTCGGTTTGTTCTTTACGCTGTACTTCCTCTTTGCTAAATACTTCCCTGTTGTAGCCGTGCACGAGATCAAATTTGTTCTCAAAACATCAGGCGACAACTACAAGCGTGGTATGCAGCCAATTGAAGATAAGAGTGCTGAAGAGTTCATTCACGAGCAGGAGCACCATCATGCAGAAGAGCATGCTGAGATGGCTCACCACTAATCGGGGGACGAACGAAAAAACAATATTGAATCTTTACAATAGAATTTTGATAAAAGATGGCTATAAAAAAATTTGCGGTTGCAGCGTATGATGATGAAGCGGTACTGTTTCCTGCGGTAAAAAAAGTTCGCAAAAGCGGCTACAAACTGCACGATGTTTACACTCCGTTCGCTGTACATGGACTTGATGTCGAAATGGGCCTCAAGGAAACAGACCTGCATATCGCCGGCTTCATATATGGTATCTGTGGTACTTCTACCGCTGTTGGCTTCATTTCCTGGATCTTCACTTCAGATTGGCCGATAGTTTATGGTGGAAAGCCGCATTTCGCGCTCCCGGCATGGGTGCCCATCACTTTCGAGTTGACTGTGCTGTTCGCTGCGGTGGGTATGACGCTCACTTTCTGCTACCTGAACCAGATAATGCCAGGTGTTAAGAAGCACGTTTTCCATCCGCGTCAGAGCGATGACCTGTTTGTAATGGCTATAGAACTGAACGAACATACTCCGGAAGCGGAAGTGATCAAATTCCTGAAATCTACCGGCGCAAAAGAAACTTCGGTTCAGACAGCGGAAGAAGGATGGTGGTACGGCCGTTGGGATAAGCCTGAAGCATATGAGGCGCTCAACGCCGGTTAGTGAGGAACAGGAACTGAATATTTTGAAACGCAACTAAATAGAGCCGGAAAGAGCGGATGTAACAAGACGGGAATCCGGTAAATAATATATCAAAGAATTATGAACAAGATCAAAAGCATAGCGGTAGCAAGCCTGGCGTTGACGGT
>JBIKSN010000123.1:0-8565 GCA_044348585.1 Flavipsychrobacter sp. | reverse complement strand
TGCCTCGTCCGCATTTAATGCCCGTTTTGATGCCCGCATACGCAGCTATCGCTACCGCATATACAGGCACAAAGATCCTTTCCTGGTCAACAGGGCTTTCTATTTTCCGTTCCCCCTGCATGAAGACATCTTGCACCAGACGGCAGCGATAATAAAAGCCACCACGCAATTCGAGTCTTTCGCCAAACGCAACTCCCAGGTAAAGACCATGAACTGCACTATTCACGAGTCTCGTTGGGAGCATGTAGGCAACGAACTGCATTATGTGGTGGTGGGCAATCGTTTTTTGCGCGGCATGGTGCGCGGATTGGTGGGTACTCAGCTCAATATTGCCCGCGGAAATAAAACAGTCGCTGATTTTCAACAGATAGTTGAAGCACAGAACTGCACCAAGGCATTTTTCAACGTTCCGGGGCATGGACTGTACCTCGAGCACATTGGCTACCCCGATGGCGCCTTGGTTGATCTCATGACCCGCTGACAGGCATTTTTGCCCGTTTTATCCCTTATTTCGTCAAATTATAGGTATTTTACTTGTGTCGAGGGTGTTTCGCGTCCCTGCGCTTTAAATAGCCTGTTTCTCAAAGCAGTAAGTGTTATTATTAGCAATATTTTAGCGAAATGATAGCGTTTCCTTGTACGTATATTTAAAAAAAAATAGGAAAATAAGAAGTATTAGTTTGAATTTTTGAGTATTTTTCGGCATTGTTTCATAAACTATCTTGATATGAGATCATTTCTTTTTAACCCAGGATCTGTAAGGGCGGGGAAGCGCATTAGCGGAAAAGGTTTGTTAAAAACATTCCTTATGGCCGGAATTCTGATTACGTCATTGCCTGAGACCGGCAGTGCGCAGGGACCGGTATTTTACAACGGCGGTTCGTACAGCAAAATTGTCTGTAACAACGCTCCCATAGACTTGGGCGATTATCTTAAGGTGTCTTATCCCTACTCAGGTACCATTACGTGGTCTGTAGTCGTTCCGCCTTCAAACGGTGGTCTTGGCGGGTTCCCTGCGACAGCAGATGGCCCTGCCAGTACGTTGATGCCGGTTGGCGCTACCTACACGCCGGATCCGGGTGCAACCTTCGATAACTTCACAATAATGGCTGATGACGGAACAACATCAGCAGTGATCTCCATTCATTTCGATGTAAATGCAGCTCCTGCCCTCACACTGGGCGCTTTCCCGTCTGTGTGTAAGGGAGTTACTAACGCGGTTATCCCGTTCTCCAACCTTACAAACGTTGGACCTGATACCGTAATATTCAACTACACAGGTGCACGCCAATCATGGACTGTTCCTGCAAACGTAACAGGCGTTAAGTTCGACCTCATGGGTGCGTCTGGCGGTAACGATTACCTCTCAGGCGTTTCAAATGCTGGTAAGGGCGGTCGCGTTCAGGGCAATCTGTCTGTTCTGCCAGGCAACGAATTGCATGTTTATGTTGGTGGTGCCGGTTCCGATGGTTCACCAATGGGCGCAGCCGGTGGTTACAACGGCGGCGGCAACGCGTTCTTCTACTTCTCAGGTTGTGCAGGTGCAGGTGGCGGTGCTACCGACATCCGCATAGGCGATAGCACACTCACTTCCCGCAAGGTGGTTGCCGGCGGCGGCGGTGGTAGCAGCATCGATGGTTCTCCACGTTATGGTGGTGCCGGTGGTGGCCTCACAGGCGGCAGCGGCGAAGCTAACGATGGTTTCTCTGCAGCTCGTGGCGGTACACAGATCGCAGGCGGTGCAGGTGCTACTTACGCTTTCTGGACAGCTGGTTCTAACGGTGCCCTCGGCATGGGTGGCAACGGTAGTACACAAGGCTTCTCCGGTGGCGGCGGTGGTGGTTACTACGGCGGTGGCGGCGGTGTTTGGACCGGCGGCGCGGGTGGTTCTTCTTATACCGATGGTGGCATCACTTTCACTAATACACACGCACAGGGCGTGAACGAAGGAAACGGTGTTGCTAAGATATACTACGTTAATCCCGGCACTTACGACATCATCTGGGACGCTACAGCATTCTCTGCAGGTTTCGAGAACGTAGCTAATACAGCGCTTCCTACTACTGAATTCAACGTCGCAGTTCCTGCAGGTGTTACACCGGGTACTTACCACGCTACATTGGTTGTAAGAAATTACCACGGTTCTACTATTGATTACTGCGAGCAATCTTATCCTATAGAAGTGACAGTGAAAGCATTGCCTACGGTTGACAACCCAGGCGACTACATACTTTGCCACGGTGCTGCCGTTCCCGATATCACTTTCAGCGGTTCGGTGAGTGGAGACGGATATACTTGGGTTTGCGACAATCCGGCTATAGGTCTCGTTCCTTCAGCAGGGTCAGGCCACATCGAAACTTTCCTGCCGATAAACCCTACGCCGCTTCCAGTGTCTGCTCAGATCACGGTAACTCCAGTGGCGAATGGCTGTATCGGTGCAGCTGAAGTCTTTAATATTGTCGACAATCCGGTTCCAACACTCAACAGCACCACTACTCCGGCGTCTATATGTAACAACACGCTGTTCAGCTATCTGCCTACAAGTCTCACTCCGGGCACTTCGTTCGATTGGAGCCGTAGCCTCACTCCTGGTATCGCTAACGCGGCAAACAGCGGCACGGGCCTCATCAACGAGACGCTCATCAATACTTCTACCGAGCCGGTTACAGTAGCTTATGTGTACACACTCACTGCAAACTCTTGCAGCAACGTACAGACTGTGAATGTGGTTGTTAACCCAACCGCACAGCTTACTTCTACATTAACACCAACTGCAGTTTGTAACGGTAACGCGTTTGTGTACACTCCGTTGTCATCTTCTACTACCGCAGTTATTACATGGACTCGTCCGGTAGCTGCAGGTATCAGCAATGCGGCCGCAACCGGTACAGGAGTTATCAACGAAACACTCAACAACACAACTACAACTCCTAAAACAGTTCACTACGCTATCGAAATGAACGTAGGCGGTTGTATCGAAACAGAAGACGTAGCAGTAGTTATCAATCCGCTCCTGCTCCTCACAAGCCCTACTTCACGCAACGTGTGCGACAGTGCGCTTCTCGAGTACCTCCCTGTTTCAAACATCTCTACTGCTGCTATCACCTGGACACGTCCTGCAATAACAGGTCTCTCTAACGCTGCAGGCAGCGGCACTGGTAACATCTCTGAGCGTCTTTACGACACAACAGTTAACCCTGTAACCGTAAACTACACATACACATTGTCTGCATTTGGTTGCAGCAAAGACTACACACTGGCAGTAACGGTTAAGCCTAGTCCTAAACTGACTACTTCGCTCACTCCGGGTGCTGTATGTACCAACTCTCTGTTCAACTACGTTGCTGCAAGTGCTACTGCAGGTACTACCTTCCAGTGGGCGCGCGACACCGTTGTGGGTATCACTAACCCAACAATACATGTACTTAACGGAACTATCAATGAGATCCTCATCAGCACTTCCGATACTATCCTGAATGTGCCTTACAAATTCACTTCTACTGCCGGCGGTTGCTCAAATGCTCAGATCGTGAACGTGAAAGTGAACCCACTGCCAAGGATAGCTAACGACAGCGGTAACGTTGCTGTTTGTGACAGCACACTGCTGAGCTGGGTACCAACAAGCAAAACTCCTGGTGCTACCTACGCTTGGGGCCGCGCTTACGAAGCCGGTATCTCTAACCTCCCTGCTTCAGGTACAGGTGGTGCTCCGGGCGAGCGTCTCAACAACACTACTTACATCACAGTTCCTGTTATTTATGTGTATACAATTACAGCAAACGGCTGTTCTAACACACAGAGTGTAGAAGTTAAGGTGCGTCCTTCAGCTATCCTTACAAGCAACACGGATACAGTTTGTAGCGGTGCTCCATTCAATTATGTACCGGTTAGCTACACTACAGGTACTTCTTTCGCATGGTCTCGTACTGGCAACACAGGTATCATTCCAACATCAAGGAGCGGTTCAGGCAATATCGTAGATACACTCACTCAGTCTACTTCTGGCAGGGTGACTATCACTTACAATATGGACCTCACAGCATTCGGTTGTGTGAACAAGCAGAACGTGATCCTCACGCTCGATCCTGCTCCTACACCGATCACTATCGGCACCCATCCTTCTGCTTCTTTGTGTAACAATGCTACAGCAGTGAACTTCGGTGCGGCTTCTCCTGCTGCCAACGGTTTCACTTATATGTGGAGCGCTGAAGGTGCTACCGTTACTTCAACAGGTTCTTCTACTCAGTACGCGTTGATCAACTTCAACACACCTGGTACTGCTACTGTAACACTGACTACTAAGAACACTGCTACAACATGTACCAGCACGTCTACTTACACAGTTACAGTGGGTAATAACGTAGCTGTTTCTCCTGATGTGATCTTCTTCGACGGTCAGTTCATTTGCAAACAAACCGACGTTAAGAGCTACCAGTGGGGTTACGATGACGCCACTACACTCGATTCAACTGTTGTAGTCGGTGAAACAAACCAGAACTACGCAGTTCAGTTCCCTGAGTGGGGTAAGAAGTTCTACTGGGTTATCACTACTACGGCTGATGGCTGTATGCAGAAAACATACTTCAACAAGCCAACTGGTGTTGCTGATCTGAACCTGAACGCTGCTGACATGAGGTTGTATCCAAACCCTGCCAGCCAGACACTTAACATGGAGGTTAGCTCTTTCGTGAACGGTAAGATCACATTCGCGGTATTCAATGTAGTAGGTCAGCAGATCACTACAGTTGATGCACGCGACAACAAAGCACAGGTTTTTGTTGCCGATCTTCCTGCAGGTGTTTACGTTGTAGATTGCTACAACGATGGTGTGAAAGTGGCCGCAGCTAGGTTCATCAAAAATTAATCATTCAACATTAAATATTCCGTAGATGAAAAAACTCTTTTTCTTGTTGATAGCGGCCAATGGGGCGTTGTCAGCCATCGCACAGGACTCAAAGGCATACAAAAAGGACGATATGTTGCCCCGTTGGGTGATAGATGTAAACCTGCAGGGCGGTATGCTCACACAGGACATCACTACTACCAATCCTGTTCTCAATTATACAAAAGCCCTCAGCTCTTCCGGTATCAGCGGGCTGAAGTACAATAATGGTATGTCATACGGTGGCAATGCCCAGATCGGCTTCTTCTTCGACAATAAGAGCCATTTCGGTATCGGTACCGGTATCAGCTACCACATGCAGAACGGTGACATCACCATGGATAAATACAAAGTTGAGTATCAGTCTACTGATGCCAACGGCAATATTTTCCGTCAGGTCATCACCGCTCCGGGTGTTATCAAAGAAGAGATCAAGGCTACGAACATCAGCATTCCGTTGGTGCTCAAGTACAAGCACAGGTTCACGCGCAGGTCGGGCATCACCGCCGACGCGGGTCTGTTGTACAACGTGACCATGAAGAACAACTACACTACCGATGCGAAGTTCAATTACGAGGCTATCTACAAGCACGTAAATACTCCGAACGGCATCGCTACTGTGTACGACAATGGCGCGGTACCCGAGAATACCGATCTCGTGATTACTGAAAAGCAATTCCTCGCTACCCATCCGGGCGGCGATGTGAACAATTACTTCACTACGCAGCGCAACATCGGTTACAACGTTGGTTGGGGTACGGCTTCCGACAAGAACACAGGTTCTGTATCTTATGTACAGAGCTCTGTAGGTTTCTTGTTCCAGCCTGCATACAGCCTGTACCTGTCAGATAAGGTTGCCCTGAA
Source organism: Flavipsychrobacter sp. (assembly GCA_044348585.1). GTDB lineage: Bacteria > Bacteroidota > Bacteroidia > Chitinophagales > Chitinophagaceae > Nemorincola. Next base: position 2,819 of record JBIKSN010000123.1, on the reverse strand, counting down.
TATCGGTGGTTACTTCATGTACCAGCTGTTCACACACGCGCCTACAGGTGCTCGTCTTACCGACAAAGTGGGTGAGTACAATTCATTCATGAACAACGCTACAACTACCAACGCTACTTCATACGGTGGTAACCTCGGCGTTCGTTTCTACTTCTCTAAATTCAGCGACCGCGACAAAGACGGCGTTCCTAACAGGTTCGACAAATGTCCTTGGACTCCTGGTGTTAAAGAATTCAATGGCTGCCCTGACTCTGACGGTGATGGTATCCCTGATTCTGAAGACTCTTGCGCTGATGTACCTGGTCTGAAGCACTTCCACGGTTGCCCTGACTCTGACGGCGACGGTATCCCTAACTTCGACGATGCATGTCCTTATCAGGCCGGTCCTGCTAAGTTCATGGGTTGCCCTGATACGGATAACGATGGTATCCCTGACAGCGAAGACAAGTGTCCTAACGAGGCTGGTCCTGCGTCTAACGACGGATGTCCTATCCCGCCTCCACCGCCACCACCACTGCCTGCACCGGCTCCAGTGCGCGAGCACAACATGAACGAGCCTATCCTGTTCGAAGTAGGTAAGGCTAAGATCAGCGACGCTTCATTGCCTATCCTCGCAGAGGCGATCATGGAAATGAACACACACGAGAACGCATACATCATGATCGACGGTCACACCGATATCACCGGTGGCAACGTTATCAACGATGCGCTTTCTTACCGTCGTGCAAATGCCGTTAGGAAGTACCTCATCGACATGGGTGCTAATCCTAAGCGCATGATCGCAGTTGGTCACGGTAGCCGCGAGCCTATAGCCGACAATGCTACAACCGAGGGCAGGGCTAAGAACCGCAGGGTTATCATGACACTGAAACACCGTTAATCACTCCCCCTCACGGGGCGATGACCATAACTTCCGGGACCATCTGAAAAGGTGGTCCCGGATTTTTTTTGCCCTTTTTTATGGAATCCATCCGGTCTGCGGCTCTGAATAGTGAACCAATAAACAAACTATCATGGACAGCACACTCCGTAATGCCGACTACCTCGACATCATTTTCCGCAACCGCAACAAGGCCTATGGCGGCTACGAACTACGCCGCAACTATGGCAATAGGGTAGGTAAGTCACTCGCCATTCTCTACGGCCTGCTCATCGCCATCATCCTCTTTTCATTCACCCGCAAGCCACACGAAGAGCGCGAGGTGATCTTTGATGGTCATACCGTGGACCCTACCTGGATAGAACCACCCGTGCATCCCATTGTGCCACCCGTTGTGCCGCCACCGCCTGCTCCGTCATCTGTAAAGGTCAGGACCGACCTGTTTACCGAACCCGATATCACCACCGAAGAAATACCCGACGATAAACGCATGACCGAAGTTGCCAGCCTGCACAACAGCACCGTGGGCACCGGCACCGATGGCGACGAGACCACCGATATCATGCCCGACAACACCGCCGGCAAAACAGGCACCGTCATTCCCATAGAAACAAAGCCCGAAGCACCCCGCCGCTTTGTAGAGCAGATGCCGCAATACAACGGAGACGTAAACGCCTATCTGGCAGCCAACGTTCGCTACCCCGAAGCTGCCCGCGATGCCGGTATAGAAGGTCCCGTGCAGATCGAGTTTGTGGTGGATGAAGAAGGCAACGTTACACAGGCACGAGTGGTGCGTGGCATTGGCGGTGGCTGCGACCAGGAGGCACTGCGCGTAGTGGCAGGCATGCCCCGCTGGAAGCCAGGCCGCCAGAACGGACTACCCGTCAAGGTGTTCTTCAATGTGGTGGTCAAGTTCCGCCTCCAGTGATCATTCAGTTCAGGTATGTCGGCTCACATGCTGGCATACTTGTTTTAATGCATTTTCGTAGGTTTATGGTATGAAGTACCTGTTCTTATTCCTGTTGTTCCTCTCGGGTAGTGCAGTTGCGCAAAAGGCCGACCTACCCTACATCAAAGTGTTGGGTGTGGCGCAGGATGGCGGCTATCCGCATGCAGGCTGCGCCAAGGCTTGTTGCGAACAGGCATGGAAAGATGCCGGTAAGCGCCGGTACGTCACCTCACTCGCCCTCGTCGATCCCGCTTCCGGCAAGTGGTGGCTCTTCGAGGCCACACCCGATATCACCGACCAATTGCATTACTTCCGTTCACTCACGGGTGGCAATTATCGCTACCTGCCCGACGGCATTTTTATCACCCATGCCCACATCGGCCATTACGCCGGCCTCATGCAACTGGGGCGTGAGGTTATGAACACCAGAGAAGTGCCCGTTTATGTGTTGCCGCGCATGAAGACCTACCTGGAGCAGAACGGCCCCTGGAGCCAGTTGGTGGGGTTGAAGAATATAAAGTTGGTGGAGCTGGCCATTGCCGGCAAGGACATGAAACCAGGTTACATGGGGCAGACGCTGGCCGATGGCATATTGGTATCAGCCTTTCAGGTGCCGCACCGCGACGAGTTCTCCGAGACAGCCGGATTCTACCTTAGCCTCTACAGCCGCCAATACCTGTTTATCCCCGATATTGACAAATGGGAAAGGTGGGAGAATAGCATCAAAGACATGGTAGCGGCCGTAGACGTAGCCCTGCTCGATGCCACCTTCTTTGCCGATGGCGAGATACCCGGCCGCAGCATCAGCGAAGTGCCTCACCCCTTCGTCAGCGAGACCATGCAACTCTTCTCATCCGATACCACCGCCCGCGACCTCCGCTCCCGCATACACTTCATCCACTTCAACCACACCAATCCCCTCCTGTGGGATACCAAAAAACAGAAAGCCGTAAGATCCGCCGGCTTTAATTTGGCTGTGCAGGGGGAGGA
>JBIKSN010000122.1:0-8615 GCA_044348585.1 Flavipsychrobacter sp. | reverse complement strand
CTTCTGAAACACCACTCACCGAGGCACAGGTGCTGCACTGCTGGAATGCCATGCTGTTGGATTTCCCGATCCGCAGATTGCAGATACTGCAGCAACTACGCAACCACTTCGATCTGTTTCTGCTGAGCAATACCAACGAGATACACGAAGAGGTTTTCAATAATACCCTGATGCGCGACCATGGCATCCCCAACATAGGTGTGTTCTTCGACCGGGTGTATATGTCGCACAGGGTGGGCCTGCGCAAACCTATGCCCGAGATCTTTCTGCGGGTGCTTGAAGAGAACAATCTGAAACCCGAAGAGACCCTGTTCATTGAAGACAGCCCCCAACACATAGAAGCTGCCAATAAACTGGGCATTCAAACCATCTTCCTCACCAAGGGCATGACCATTGAAGAAGATGTATTCAAATCAAAAGGGTAACAGCGGCGATACTTACACTATTAATAAGTGATGACCTGCTCTACCAAATTGGCGGGCATCTCGCGGAACTCGTATTGCTGATTGCGGAGCTGTGGCTCGAAACCGGCCTCACGAATGCTGTCCTGAATGCTGCGGGAGGTGAACCTATGCGGCGCACCGGCTGCGCTTACCACATTCTCCTCGAGCATGATGGAGCCAAAGTCGTTGGCACCGGCATGCAAACATATCTGCGCTACCTGCCTGCCCACTGTGAGCCATGATGCCTGTATGTTCTTGACATTCGGCAGCATGATGCGGCTGATGGCAATGGTGCGTATATACTCCTCTGACGTGGTGAGGTTGCGCGTACCGCGTATGCGTTGCAGCAGTGTGTCCACATCCTGGAAGGTCCATGGAATGAAGGCCAGGAATCCTTTTGCCCCCTCCGGCTTGCGCGACTGCACTTCGCGGAGTTTTACCAAGTGTTCAAAACGCTCCTGCAGTGTCTCCACATGGCCAAACATCATGGTGGCGCTGGTGGTGAGGCCCAGTTTGTGGGCTTCGTGCATGATATCGAGCCACTCTTGTGCACCGCACTTGCCGTTGGAAACCAGGCGGCGAACACGGTCGTCGAGGATCTCGGCACCGGCACCGGGCAGGCTGTCCATACCGGCGTCCATGAGCGCTTTCAACACCTCGCGGTGGGTGCTCTTTTCGAGCTTGGTAATGTGAGCGACCTCGGGCGGACCGAGCGCATGCAACTTAATTGTAGGATATAAGTTCTTGAGTGTCTTAAAAAGATCGACGTAAAAAGCCAGTCCGAGATCGGGGTGGTGACCGCCCTGCAACAGTAGCTGGTCGCCACCATATTTAAGGGTCTCTTCTATCTTTTGTTTGTAGGTCTCTATATCAGTAATATAGGCCTCGGGGTGACCGGGTATGCGGTAGAAGTTACAGAACTTGCAGTTGGCCACGCATACATTGGTAGTGTTGACGTTGCGATCTATCTGCCATGTTACCTTGCCATGCGGCACCTGTATCTTTCTCAATTCATTGGCCACGTACATGAGCTCTGTAAGGGGGGCATGCTCGAACAGAAACATACCTTCTTCCACACTCAGAAACTCGAAGCGCATGGCGCGCTCGTACAAACTTTTCAACTCGCTCATCTGAAGATCTTTACGTGGTGTAAAAGTAGGGAATAAAGAGATTGAAGGAGCAGAAGGAAGGGCGCCCGCCTTCGCTGAAAAAGCTTCGGCGGGTGAAAGGGGCAGAAGGCAGAGAGCAGAGTGAGGGTGAGGGGGCGAGAGCGCTTGGTTTTTGGGTGCAGAGTTTTTATGTTTTTTTCATTTTGGATCGGGTTTTTATATAAACAATTGATTTTCAATGAATAAGGAGAAGCAGAGGGTTATAAGGGGTTGGATTTCTGCGCAAAAACTGCGCACCTGCTTCTCATTTTCTTCCCACTTACTTCTCATTTTCTTCTCACTTGCTTCTCATTTGCTTCTCATTTTCTTCCCACCTACTTCCTCCCGAATGCTTTCGGGACAGGCAAAAACTGCCACTGACTCGTCGTGATCTTATCTTATAGGGTGTTAGATAATCGTGATAAAGACAGACACACATTAAACACCCTGCAATTCGTTCCTCTTCTACTCAAATATCCTATATGAGAGGGAGAATGCGACAAGGAAAAATCTATGATACTGCGATTTCGGGGGTATCATAGAAAAAAGATGTTCGCTGCGCCGGAGGGGAAATTAATCCCACTTCTTTTTGAAGTCGCCGCGGGAGAAGTATTTTTCTATGAGGCAGTAGAGTACTATGAAGAAGTATCGGCTGCCCATCTCGCGGATCTTGAGGTTGGAGGTACCGTGCTTGCGGTTGCGCCAGGAGTTGGGTACTACTGCAAATGTGTAGCCGCGAACGACTGCTTTGAGCGGCAGCTCGACGGTAAGGTTGAAGTGCGGCGACATGAACGGCTTGAGGCCTTCCATGGTGCGGCGGCTGTATAACTTGAACGCGTTGGTGGTGTCGCGGTAGCGCATCTTGAAAACGATGCTGATCATACGATTGACAAAACGGTTCAGGTATAGTTTCTTTTTAGGATAGTCGATCACCTCTCCGCCTTTGCCCCAGCGATCGCCAAAAACACAATCGACATTTTGCTCTATCATGGTGTTATAGAACTTAACGAGGTCTTTGGGGTCGTCAGAAAGGTCGGCCATGACGATGGCGACACAATCGCCGGCGAAATTCTCGAGCCCGCGGCGAATGGCATAGCCGAAACCGTTGTGCGGTGGCTGGTTGAAAATAGTGCGCAATGTGGGCATGGTCTTCTGCAACTCTGTGATCACCTCTATGGTGTTGTCTTTAGAGTTGTCGTTGATCACCAGCAGCTCATGATCGATACCCTGTGCCTGCAGTTCTGCATAGAACGCGTTGAGTGTATCGGGCAGGTTGAGCGCCTCGTTGTATGCCGGTATTACTACGCTTAATTTCATTGCTTCTGATTTTGTCGGCTTTGTTTTCTTAGATAAGGGTCCTGAGTTTATGAACCGGGTCATTGGTTGTGCCAATGACCCGGGAATTGTATTCGATATGTTGCGGTCAATATTATTTAACCCTTGCCTTCATGTTCTCGAAGATCTGCTGCATGGTCACTTCCAGATCGTACTTGTATTCCCATGTCGGGTAGTGCTTCTTGAACTTGCTTACGTCTGATATGTACCAGATATGGTCGCCTGAACGATTGCCATCGGTGTAGCTGAAGTTCATTTTGTTGCCGGTGATCTTCTCGCACATGTCTATTGCCTCGAGCATAGAGCAGTTTGAGAAACGGCTTCCGCCGGCGTTGTAGACCTGACCACCCGGCTGCGGGTTCTGGTAGAAATGCCAGAACATGTTCACGAGATCCCATGCATGGATATTGTCGCGCACCTGCTTGCCTTTGTAACCGAAGATGGTGTAGTGATCGCCGGTGATGGCACACTTCATGAGGTACGAAAGGAAGCCATGCAACTGCGCGCCTGAGTGCTGCGGACCAGTGAGGCAGCCACCGCGGAACACAGCAGTGTTCATGTCGAAGTACTTACCGTATTCCTGTACCATGATATCGGCTGCAACTTTTGACGCGCCGAACACAGAGTGTTTAGAGTTGTCGATGCTCATGCTCTCGTCTATACCCTCTTTGAAGAACGGGTGAGATTCGTCGATCTCCCAGCGTTTTTCCAGCTCTACCAGCGGCAGGAAGTTTGGCGTGTCGCCGTAAACCTTGTTGGTAGAAGTGAAGATGAATACCGCCTTGGGGCAGTAGAGACGGGTGAGCTCCAGAAAATTGAGCGTACCGTTGGCATTGATGGTAAAATCAGTGATAGGCTCTTTTGCTGCCCAGTCGTGGCTGGGCTGCGCTGCAGTATGTACCACTATCTTGATGTCGTTGCCATATTCTTTGAAAATGGTCTCGAGCGAAGTATAGTCGCGAATGTCGTGGTTGTATGCCTTGTAATTGCTGTACTTACTTTCCAGCACCTCTTTGTTCCATTTGGTGGAAGCTGAAGGGCCGAAGAAATAAGCACGCTGGTCGTTATCGATACCGATAACGAGGTCCATTTTGTCGGCGAGGAAGCTTACGCTTTCGCTGCCTATGAGGCCATTAGAGCCACTTACTACTGCTATGTTCATTTATTATGCGTTTAATATGGGTTTCAATTGTTGTTCGTTGGCGTGTATCCAGTTGTAGGTATCGGTGATGATATCCTTTACGTTACGTTTTGGGGCCCAACCGGTGAGGGCTGTGATGCGCGTGTTGTCGGTTATGTACAACGGAATATCGCCCTTGCGGTTCTCCAATACAGAAGACGCGCCTACTTTGTTGCCGGTGACCTCGGCACAGATGGCCGTAAGCTCCTGCAGCGAGACACTTGACTCCAGGCCACCGCCTGCGTTGAGCGTTTTACCATTCACCACATCAAAGTTGTGCATCTCGTAGTCTACGAGATCGAACAGATCGAAGATGTGGAGGGCATCGCGCACCTGCTTGCCGGTGCCACCATAACCGAAGTACGCCACATCGCGACCCCAGTAATGACGGGCTACCCAGAGGGTGATGACACCCTGGTCGACCTTGCCCATCTGATGAGGGCCTGCTATGACGCCGCAGCGATTGATAACGTAATTCACTCCGAAGAATTCGCGGAACTCTTCTATCAGCAATTCTGATGCCAGTTTTGTTGTTCCGTACACCGAACGTGCCTTATCGAGCGGAAAATCTTCGCTGATGCCCTTGGCGCTGATGCCCGGCAGGTCTTGCTGTGCGGCTATTTCGAAGCGGGTAGCCCCTTCGGTGATTTTTATATTCTCAAGGTGAGGAATAGGATATACGCGACTTGTGGAGAGGAAAATAAACTTAGCGCCAATGCGTGCCGCGAGTTCGAGGGTATTGATGGTACCTGAAAGATTGGTGTTGATGACGTAGCTGAGCTCGGCACCCATACCCGCCATTACCGATGGTTCGGCTGCGGCATCGATGATGTAGTCGAAGCGGCGGTTCATCTCCAGGTCTTCGCGGTTGCGGATATCGCCATGAATGAACTCGATACCTGCTGCTTTGAGCTTGGGCAGGTTGAGCTCGGAGCCACGACGCTTGAGATTATCGAGGGTAACAATGGTGTAGGCGGGGTATTTCGCTTTGAGCATCAGCGCCATGTTGCTGCCTACAAAGCCGCAACCACCAGTGATGAGTACAGATATATTATTCACAATATTAATTTGGGTTGCAAAATTAGGTGAATATTGCCACCGCAAGGTAATATATAAGAATAAAAGTTGTTAAAATAGATTCAAATACCACGAAAGGGTCTATCAGACCAATTATTTGATCTCTTTCTTCGCATCTTCTATGCAGTAAATATTGAACTCACAAGCCCGATCTGTGATGGCCTTAGCGCGTGCCGGGTCGGGATAATCGAACTTAACAGTTTTCATATTATTATAAAAACCTTCAAAGTTCTTCTTTCCGTCGTTATAATTGCGCGCGAAAACCAATAACAAAAAAAGAACAAGACCGACTGAAACATCGTTAGTGAGCCTGTGTTCCTTGAATTTATACATGTAGAAGAAGAAAAGCAAAGCTACCATAAGGTGCGAGTAGATGAAGTACCTGCTGGAATATGCCGCCTGTATAGGGAGATTGCCCCTGAAAATGGCCATAATACCCATTGAACCCAAGACAAACAAAACGAGACACGTCAACATTGCCGTCTCCCGGCGAAACCCGAAGAGAAAACCTCCATCAGATCTTGAAAAGGGAGCTACAATTCCGGTAATTGCAAGCATTAATATTGCGAAGAGTGGTCCTACATATTCGCCAAAGTGCGCACCAAACGCATGCAGGAAAAACGGGATGAACTTAGTGGGGTCGAGAGTGAAAAAGCCGGCTTGTGGCTTATGATAATCGATGTAATATAGTGGAGTGATAAGCAGGAAAGTGATAGCAGCAATAATTATCTGCTTACGACCACCATGCAAAATGGTAAAAAGCAGAATAAGCGCCGAAGCCACGCCTCCATTGCCGCTTGAGAATACGGCGACCATTTGAAACAACACAGCACCAACCAAAGCAATGTTCGACGATGATGCATATAATGTCATGCTGAGAATGAAAAACAATATGATACCATAGTTCTGCATTCCGGCCATCGCGAAATCGGCGTTTTCGTAATTATTAATATCGAACAAGCAAATACTGAATACAAATGCAACGAGCGGCCAATGGATGGGCAGCAGTTGCCTGATATTGCGTACCAAAAGCCAATAAAGGGCGACAAGAATTCCGAAATTCAAATAAATGACATTCTTGAAATTAATATTTCCGAACAGACCTTTATGCATTACGTAAGCCAGACGAGAAGAAAAAATGCGGTGTTCGTTGTGTTGAGAGAACAACAATTTAACCTTATCTGAAAGTCCCGCGGTCTTATAATTACTCAGAAAATCAAGCACAGCATCATAATCATCCCAGTGAGGGATATTCAATGCATACTTGTTGATGAACGCGAAGTATATGATAACAGGGAATGTGACAAAGAAGTACTTGATGAACTTACTGAATACGTCTTCACTACCGACTTGATTCATTTCCATTAGGGAGCAGTTTGGGCAAAACTAACTATAAAAAGACATCAGCAGGTAATTCATGTTCAGACATTGTACAAAAAAACGGGGCTGCCAGTTGGCAGCCCCGCGGATAATTTAATTGTTGACCAATATTATTTAGCAATAACGAACTGCTTAGAAACATTGCCACCTTCTGTAGCGATGTTCATGAAGTAAGTACCGTTTGCGAGGTCTGCAACAGAGATCACTTCAGAGAACATGGTGCCACCTGCAGGGAACTTGTTTACAGAAACTGTCTGACCGAGAGCATTTACTATAGAGATAGTAGTAGCAGTAGAAGAAGGCAGGTAACCTTCAACACGCACTACGTTTGCAGCCGGGTTAGGGAACAGCTCTACATCGCTCATAACCAAAGTAGCTTTAACATCTGTTGGTGCAGGATAAACTTTCTGCATCAGAGATACTTTAGCCCTGATAGAGTTCTGGATTGCACGGTCGGTATTGGTTGTACCATACTTCTGGACAAGACCTACAATTTTCACTTGCTTGTAAGGAACGCCTGCAGGAATTGTGTAAGTGTATGTTTTAGTTACAGAATCGCCTGCTGCAGGATTGGTGAATGCGGCATCGCCCCAGATGCTACCACCTGTAGCCAATACTTTTGTGACAACACCCATGTGCGCATACCAAGAAGCTGGAGTGATGGGGCTGCCCTTGCCCATGTACCATGAACCGGTTGTTGTATTCATGTAGCTGCCCTGCGGGTAGGTAGCACTTGAGATACTGTCTTCGATAACATATGCATTGATGCGGAAGCTACCTGTTGAAGCAACGAGCGCCTTACCTGTCACTTTCACAGTAACCAAACGAGTAGCAGTATCATAAGTAGATATCATACGCACATCGAAAGTAGGAGTAACGCCATACTGAACGCCTGTAGCTGCAGCCCATGAACCACGACCCATCTGACAAGAAGTTGCAGAAGAAGGATAAGGAACACGATCTACTGTGCCACCAGGGAAGCCAGTGATGTAAGTAGCGTTAAATGGATCACCAGTCAAAGCCATACCGTCGCCATTGTGGAACGCTACAGCAATGCACCTTGGGTAGGTAGGCTCAATAGTTTCCTGTATGCGCTGCGAACCGTCGGGGCAGTATCCGCACCAGGTACCCGTTCCTTCTTCCAGCAATACATACTTCTGACCGCCAGTAGCTACTTCGCTCTGCGCATAAGCACCTGCAGCCCCAAGAACCGCAGACATGCCTAAAAGGATAGATTTCAGTTTCATTTTTGTTTGGTTTTAGTTTATTAAAATCTCTTTTGTTATTGCAATCTATGGAAAAACGATTGATTTAACAAAAATTTTATTTTGACCAAACAAAAAAAATGCCGGGCGAGGCGCATTTACAGGTCCCGGAGCTTGTAAAAACTAAACGGGTGCGGAAACGGGTAAAAACCTCCTCCTTCACACCCGCTCTCTCTTTAGTAACTTCTCTTCGGCTGATCTAGCTGAAGAAATGGAAAATTATGCCTGATACGCCTTTGTCTTGTGCTGTATCCGACCAACAATGCATTTTTCCCGACGAACGGCATTTTCGGGCTGCTGAACTGCATTTTCTGATAGCATTGTTTTTGGCGTACTTTTGCGACTCAGAAAAACGACAAATGAAATCAGCAATTAATATACAGGTAGAACTGGCAGAAGATAAGATGCCGGTGAGTATTGAATGGACTGCACCCGACGGCGGTGTGCCGGACTGGCAAAAATCGAAAGCGATGCTGCTGGGATTGTGGGACGGCGATGAAAAATCGGCGATGAGGATAGATCTGTGGACGGGAAAGATGATGGTGGATGAAATGAACGATTTCTTCTATCAGACGATCTTTGGGATGGCCGACACTTACCTGCGCGCAACCCGCAATGAAGAACTGGCGAAAGACATGAAGGAATTTGCCAAGAGCTTTCTGAAGAAAGCGAGCGACGCGCTGGAAAAAGAAGGCAAATAACCATTTGCGGGACCAATTTTATTTATTGACCTTTTAATACAAAGCACTATGTCTCTTGAAGCAAGGGTAATGGATGAACTGAAAAA
>JBIKSN010000121.1:0-8685 GCA_044348585.1 Flavipsychrobacter sp. | reverse complement strand
GCCAGTGCTGGTTATTGATGCAACAGATGGTGTACTGCTGGTCCATGAGCCGCCACTTGTGGGGCATGCAAGCGAGCTGGTTGTGCCGACACAGAGATTCAGGTTGCCGGTTATCGGTGACGGAGTATTGTTTACCGATACTGACATAGTTGCGCGACAACCGGTTCCCAGGGTGTAACTGAGGAGGGTAGAGCCTGCTGAAGCCGCAGTGACCACGCCGGATGCTGAGCCAATTGATGCAGACGACGGATTGCTGCTGCTCCATATACCACCTGAAGGCGATGAAGTATAAGTTGCGGTGTTCCCGCTGCACAGTGTGCTGCTGCCTGAGATGGAAGAAGGGGTAGGGTAGACTGATATGCTATGAGTACGATAGCAGCCGGTGCCGGTAACCTGATAAGTTATAGTTGCGGAGCCTGCGGCAATACCGGTAACTGTACCCGAGGAAGACCCGACGGTAGCGACAGACGGAGTGCCAGAACTCCATGTTCCGCCCGTAGTTGCGTTTGAAAGTGTTGTTGTTGCACCCTCGCACAAACCGGTAGCGCCAGATATTGTTGCCGGTAGTGGTTGTACAGCGACGGTTGCTGTTTTATAGCAGCCGGCACTCAGAGAGTAGGTGATAGTTGTGCTTCCTATTGTGACACCTGTAAGAACACCAGAAGCATCGACGCTTGCTATGGAAGGATTAGCCGTTGACCATGATCCGCCGCTTACGGGGTGTGTAAATGTTGCAGTACTTCCCACGCATACAGCAGATGGGCCGGAGATGGCGGCCGGTGTTGTGTTAACTGTGACCTGTGTTACAGAGATACAACCAGATCCAATAGAGTAGGTAATGTTGGCTGTGCCAGGGTTAACTCCGGTCACCAGACCAGTTGTCATACCCACGGTTGCAATACCTGTGCTGCCGTTGCTCCATGTTCCTCCCGTGGTAGCGTTGCTCAGTGTAGTCGTTTGCCCAACGCAAACGACAGGGCTACCTGAATTGGTAGCAAGCGCTGCATTTACGGTAAGCACTGCAGTGCGTGTGCAGCCTGTACCGGCTGTATAGCTTATGAGTGAAGTGCCTGACGAAACCCCGGTGACAACACCGGTTGTGCCGATACTAGCTATTGAGGGAGTCGATGAACTCCAAGTTCCGCCCGTTGTTGTTGATGAAAGTGCAGTGGTATTACCAACACACATAGCTAACGTGCCGGTTATGGCTGCGGGCAAGTTCACTACTGTCAGCGCTTTTGTTTTTGCACATCCGTTTGTGAGTGTATATGTGATGTTGGTCGATCCTCCTGCAATTGCCGTGACGCTACCGGAAAGACTTCCTACGGTTGCAACGCCTGCATTGCTGCTAGTCCAAACGCCACCTGTTGGGGTACTTGTAAAGGTTTCAGCAGATCCTGCGCAAAGACTTGTACTACCTGTTATTGCCGATGGTGCGGTGTTCACCGTGATCACTGTTGTGCTTTGACAGCCGGTTGTTGAAAGCCGGTATGTTACGATCGCTGTGCCTGCACTCACGCCTGTCATCATTCCTGATGAGCTGTTGATGGTTGCAATAGCAACATCGCTGCTGCTCCATGTTCCGCCTGATGTTGTGTTGGTAAGCAACGCAGATGCTCCTTCGCAAACTGAAGTAGTTCCACTAATGGTAGAAGGGTTGCTATAGACTAACATTGTTGTTGTGCGAACACATCCCGCTCCGAGTGAATATGATATTGTAACCGATCCGGCTGCAACACCTGTTGCAATGCCGGACGAACTGCCGATACTTGCGAGGGATGGGTTACTGCTGCTCCAGGTACCACCTGATACGGGATGCCCCAATGTTGCTGTAGTGCCTATGCATACTGTTGCCGGGCCGGTTATTGCTGCCGGAGTTGCGCTAATTGTAACTACACGAGTTGTGTAGCAACCGCCTGAGACCGAATAGGTAATGGTTGTAGTTCCTGCGCTAGCAGCTGTAACGATACCTGTGGACATTCCTATAGTTGCAACAGATGGAGTACTGCTACTCCAGGTGCCTCCTGAGGTTGTGTTTGTAAACGTTGTTGTTTGACCTACGCATATTGTATTTGTACCTGCAATAGTGTCTACTCCGGCGTTCACTGTTACCACGGCAGTTCTAGAGCATCCGGATGATGTTGTATAACTAATTGTGCTAACACCGGTTCCGGTTGCGGTCACGGTACCAGTTGCAGATCCGATGGCAGCAACACCGGTGTTTGATGACGACCAGGTGCCTCCTGATGTTGAAGACGAAAGTGTGGAAGTATTTCCCATACACAACAACAGCGAACCGGTTATTGCGCCCGGCAAGTTCACAATTGTCATGGTGTGTATCCTGTAGCATCCGCCCGGTGCTGAGTAAGTGATATTTACCGACCCACCTGCGATTGCTGTGACTTCGCCTGTAGAGGCATCTACCGATGCTACAGAAGTATTGCTACTTGTCCATGTACCACTGGTTGGCGTTGTAGATAAAGTTGTGGTAGAGCCGTTGCAGAGACTGGTTGGTCCTGATATAATAGCAGGTGACGCGCTCACGGTCACGGTTTGTGAGATTGTACAGCCGCTTGCCGTAATGGTATATGATATGTCTGCTGATCCGGGGCCTGTTCCCGTCACGACACCTGTTGTGCTAACCACGGTAGCAACGGCAGTATTACTACTGCTCCATGTTCCGCCTGTGGTGGTGTTTGTGAGTGTTGTTGTTGCTCCTTCACATACCGAGAATGAACCTCCTATTGCTGCCGGTAGCGGGTTTACTACAAAAGTGGTTGTTTTAAAGCATCCTGCACTTATGTGATAGGTAATTATGGATGTTCCGGAGGTCACGCCTGTTACTTCACCAGTGCCGGAATTTACAGTGGCAACAGCAGTGTTGCTGCTGCTCCATGTGCCACCCGATGTTGCATGTGATAAAGTTGATGATGAACCGATACAGGTATTTGTTGTTCCCGTTATTGCTGATGGGGCTCCGTTAACCGTTGCAACTGCGGTTACTTTACATCCTCCCGGTGCTGTGTAAGTAATGTTAGCAGTTCCGGCAGTTACGCCGGTCAATATTCCTGTTGATGCGCCGATCGTGGCAATTGCTGTTGTGCCGCTGGTCCATGTGCCGCCACTTGTAGCGTTGCTTAATGTTACAGTTTGGCCGACACATACTTCTGCCGTACCCGTTATCGATCCGGGTGCAGCGTTTACCGTGACTATCGTCGTACGTGGACATCCGCCTGAAACCTGGTAGCTTATAGTTGTTGTGCCCGTCGCAACTCCATTTACAATGCCTGTCGATGATCCGATAGTAGCAACTGATATGTTGCCTGATGTCCATACACCGCCGGTTGTTGCCGAAGACAACGTTGAGGATGCACCTACACAAATGTTTGTTGTTCCGGTTATGACCGCCGGTGGGTTAGAGACAAATAGCGACAGTGTTCTTGTACAAGTGCCTACACGATAGCCTATGTTCGTTGTGCCTCCTGCAAGTCCGTTAACTACTCCGGATGAAGACCCTATTGTTGCTACGCCAGCATTACTACTGGTCCACGTACCGCCACCGGGAGTACTTGTCATCGTTTGGGATGTGCCAAGGCACATCGGTGTTGTTCCGACGATAGGTGTTGGTGAGAGGTTTACTGTTTGTACCCTGGTGGTGAAACAACCAGATACGTTCATCCGATAAGTGATGATCGATGTACCTGTGGCAACACCGGTAACAACACCACTGCTGCTACCAATTGTTGCAACCGTTGCGTTTGAAGAACTCCAAATACCAGTTCCTGCAGTGCTGTTGGTGAGACCGACATTTACTCCCGCGCATTGTGAGGACGTCCCCGTAATGGCCAATGGTTGCGGGTATACACCAAGTACAGTTGTGAAAACGGCGCCAGGTAACACATAGCTGATTGTGACCACTCCGGGTGCAATACCTGTAACAATACCTGTGGTGCTCCCTATTGCTGCGGTTGAGGGGTTGGAGCTGCTCCATGTTCCACCGGTTGTGTCGATGGTTAGATTTCTCGGAATTCCAATACAGATGTTGGAGCCGCCTGTGGTGATCGTCACAGCTTTCATCGAGGGTATTATGCACACCATTGCAATGATCACAAATATTAATTTTCTCATAATTATCGAGTTTAATTTGTATTAACTTACAATTATACCCTATTTATTTAAGCGTTAGCAGCTACTAACACTAAAATACCACATAAATGAAAAGTACAAATGTGAAATGCCGACTCAGGATAGTAGTATGCAAGAAATGAAAAAGGGTTCCAGTTTCCTGAAACCCTTTACTGTGGCTTGCTCCCCCTCCCCGACTTGAACGGGGGACCCCATGATTAACAGTCATGTGCTCTAACCAACTGAGCTAAGGAGGATTGTCCGTTTTGGGATTGCAAAAATAGTCAGAATCTCGTTCCTGCAAAATTTTTTTGGCAACTTTTCTAAATATTTATTGTTGTAAAGCATGGCCGGTTTTGGGTTCCCGGAATTGCTTACCGAACGAGAGTGACATCGCCCTTCATTAGTCCTTCTTTTCCGAAGCGATCGATATAGCTGATCTGCCAGAAATAAACGCCCAAGTCGCCGGGTTTTCCATTGCATGTGCCGTCCCATCCTGTTTCCAGAGTATTGCCTGTGTACACCTCTTCGCCCCATCTGTTGAATACTCTGAAAAACTTTAAGCTACGATATCCAACAGTCAGTGGCCTAAATATATCATTTACGCCATCACCATTAGGTGTAAAAGCGGTAGGAACTGCAAACGACGCATTGAACACCACCAACACATTAATTGTATCGTAGCCCTTGCAGCCATAATCGCTTTGCACAAATACCGCGTAACTGTAAAAGCCAGTATCAAGATATTCTGCAGTAGGAGTGGCAATAGTGGAGTCATCCAGATTCTGTTTCGGAAGCCAGGTATAGTTTCGTCCTCCTTTGGCATCGAATCGAATCTTCTCGCCCTTTACAATGATGGTGTCGTCTCCTGCATAGGGCCTGAAGTCCTGCACCACAATTCGTTTCAACGTCGTGTCAACACAATTCCTGGCGTTTTCAGAGATGAGCACTACGTTGTAAGTGTCGCCACGATCGAAAGTGTGCACCGGGTTCTGCACTTCAGCCGTCTTTCCGTCACCAAAGCTCCATTTCCAGTATAGAATAGGTTTAATGGTTGACGAGGTCTGGTCAATAAAGGAGATGGGAGTTCCCGGGCAATATTTACCTGTATCTGTAAACGCAGCCTTAAAGACCGGGTAAATCTTCACAAATCGTGTGATACTGTCGGGACAGGTAGAGCCCGGGTTTACGACAAGCTTTACAGAGTAAGTGCCCGTATCAGGGTATACAAAGTCGGGTTCGAATTCAGTTGAAGACAGCCCGGTGTTACCTTCCAGATCAAATTGCCATTTGTAGGAAAAACCTCCGGAGCTCGTATTTATGAAATGAACCTTATAATCCGTACAATTGACCACATAAGTGTTGGGTGAATTGGAAAGTATCGGAAAGTCAGCGATCACCTTTTTGGAGCAATCGGTTACCACAAACTGAAACTCGCGTTTGATGGTGTTGATAAGTACTCCTTTGCGCCATTCATTGCAGCATACCGTTACAAGGTATCGTCCTATCCGGTCGGGTGTGCCCGTAACAAGCCCTGTCCTTGGGTCTACCTTGATCTGAGGCATTCCCGATATAGGGTTTGAAAATGTGTATGGAGGAAAATACTTCACCGTGTCATAAGGAGGTGGATATGCCTGAATAGGTTTGATATCGGCGTCTGTCGCGCCCAGTTGAGCCGCACAGAATTCGTAGGAAAGAGAATCGCCATCCGCGTCCATAGCGGAATGATCGTAGTAGAGCGGATTGTCGAGGCAAATTATCTGTGGCGGATAGTTTTTGAATACCGCACTATTATTCCGGTATGCCGAGGGTGGTATTGTGCAGAAATATGTAGCACCCTGGTCGCCCGGGTCCAATATGTTCATGATACTTGAGTTGCGGCAACACCTTTGATAGACAACGAGATAGCCACTGGTATTGGGCTTTAGAAAGTAAGTCTTCACAAATTCTTTACGTAGCAAGCACAGTTGCGGCACCTTGTTGATACAATCATTGCTGAAGTTGGCAGGTACCGTAATTGCCCCTGTTGCAGGGTTGAACCTGATATTTGTATCCACGTTAACTGCTGCCGATGATCCGTTGTTTTCATACAAAGTGAAGTGGGCTGGGTTGTCTTCTTTTATCGCGTCGGCTACGCCAGTCACGCAATCCTGATAGATGAACAACCGAACTCTGTATTGCATGTATAGCTGGCCGCCTATCACTGTGTCGCCAAGGTAACTGTAGGCAAAATCTCCGCCTACAATATGAGAAGCTTTTGCCTCGATGAGAGGCAGCAGGAATAAAGTCAATATCAGCAATAGCCGCTTCATAATAAAGCATCGGGTTTACGGTGGCACCAGCTCGCGAATTCCATCAGATCGTTCACTAGTCTTTCCGGGTGTTCCAACATGCTTGTGTGACCACACCCTTCGTATAAAGATACGAAATTGACGGGGGATCGGTGGCACAACGGTAGAATTTTAGCAAAATTGATGATTGAATCCTCCTTTCCAAGGATCCATTGTACCGGGAAAACAGCGTTTTTAAGCAGTTCTGTGCAGTCCTCACGGGCTATCATCGCATGGTAAAAGTTGGCCAATGCCGTTTCCCCCACTCGCATACCCTGGTCGGCCTTCCACTGCATAATGGCAGGGTTGTTTTTTCTGAAATCTGCGGAAAAGAGGTTCACGTTCATCTGTTTAATAAACGCTTCTTTTCCTCCGTTCATTATCAATTCTACTGCTTTCAGGCGATTTGCTTTCTTTTCGTCGTCATCGGCCGCGGGAGTAGAGTGTACCAGCGAAAGCCCGCGCAAAGCGTCGGGATAGGCACGTGCAAATGCGAGCGCAGTATATCCCCCCATTGAATGCCCCGCGATGACAGACCTGGAAATATGCTCTTTCCTGAGCATCTCCATAATACCGTCTGCCATAGCCGGCAGCCGGGTAGGTTGGTTTAACGGGGTGCCGCCACTTCCGGGCAGGTCAGGCGTTAACACAGTAAAGTGTGCGGCCAATTCATCGGCAATATTATTCCAGATGCGGCTGCTGTCGGGGAAGCCATGAATCAGTACCAGTGCCGGTCCGGAGCCTTTTTTATTATAATGTATTTGCAGAGCCATATAGTGGTTATGCGGTTCCGGTCTTAGCAACCACTTTGCTTTTTCGATAAATGTTGATGTGTATCGCCATCAGCGCCAGCATCAGCGGCATCAGTTCCAGAACCAGCCCTTGAACGTTCAATACGTGCATTAAAAAAGAAACAGCGATCATTAATATTGCAAGGACTGCGTATTTGTCTTTTTTGACGGGTTTTGCGAACGCCAGAATGAGGTTAACCGGCATTGCCCAGAGTATATTGTAGTTG
The DNA here is from genome assembly GCA_044348585.1 of Flavipsychrobacter sp. Classification (GTDB taxonomy): domain Bacteria; phylum Bacteroidota; class Bacteroidia; order Chitinophagales; family Chitinophagaceae; genus Nemorincola. The sequence goes on along the minus strand of JBIKSN010000121.1, from coordinate 1,212 downwards.
TTGGCACACCCCTGATGGTCGGTAGCGAACCACATAGTTAGGATGAGCGCCCCCAATAACCCTGATACAAATAGCAGCAGCGTACTCATAATGCGACCGAGAACATGGAGTTTCTTAATGCCCACACCAGCCAGCGTCAGCAACAGCAGTGAGCAGGTGAGTAGCATTGGTATATTAGCTCCAGCCTGCACCGGTTTGCTGCCGGGAAGTATGATTTTGGGTGCATCTGCAACTTTTATGCCATTGTTGGTGGCGCCGGCGAGGCCGTCTCTCAGGTAATCGGGCAGGAACATGACGTCGTTGTCGGTCATTACCTTGTCTATGCGGCTGCCCAACAGAATGTTCACCCCAACGCGCTCCCAATGCCTGCGATAGAAGTACTTATTGATAATGTCTCGAAATGTCAGTGTGGTGTTGTCGGGCAATATCCTGCCATATTTGAACCCTGCACCCAATGTGGCCGGAAACACGTCTCGGATACGTGTGGCGCAATTGTCAAAGAAAAAATCGTACTTGTAATAACGGTTCTGCGGCAGTACATTTTCCTGAAGGAATGCATTAATGCTTTCTTTGGCGCTGTCGTTGATGTTCAGTACCTGTTCTTGTACCTGACGGCCCAGGTCATTGTACTCCATCATGAAATCCTCAAACAGGTTGGTTGCTACATAGTAGGGTAGTTTGCCCCTCATAAACTTCATCTCAAAGTTGTCGTCGTAACCGTTGAACATGCCGTAGTTATATACAATGTCGCGCAGGGGACCCTCCACGTTGCTGTCAATTACCCGCACGGCAGTGTGGCCGAATATCTCGTATACGAGTTCGCCTACACCGCAGGTAAGCAGACTGATGCGCAGGTGACTTTTCTGAGGCACAACGAATGTGGTGGAGTCAGTCTGCGACCATGCCGCCAGCGAAAGTATCATGGCTAATGCCAGACTTGCAAAACGCTTCATCATGGTGCAAAATAACGAATCCATTTCCTTTTCATGGGCAATGGTCCCGTCAAACAAGGGTTAATTTTAGGGTAGGGGAGGGACTTTTGTATATTTGGTGATCGTAAAACTGCTGTTATGTATAGAATTCTTCTGCCGGTTCTCTTGTTTGCAGCACATGGCGCTTTCGGGCAGACTGTGCTGGATGCTACCCGCCGTTGCTGGAGCGGAGGAATTGCCGGCAGGCATGGATGTGACTATACTTTTTCGATATTATTCA
>JBIKSN010000120.1:0-8780 GCA_044348585.1 Flavipsychrobacter sp. | reverse complement strand
ATCGATCCTAAATCCCCTGATCCCAATTCCCGATTCCCCCCATACCTATGCCTCAAATTCCTTACCTTTGCAGCCCCAAACAGGGGACGGATGCCGCATGCAGCCCTCAGGTTGCACCAAGGCACCACAAGTACCAGATATTATGATCTCAGTTAGTAATTTATCGTTGCGCTACGGCAAGCGCGTGTTGTTCGAAGATGTGAATACCAAATTCACAGAGGGCAACTGTTATGGTGTTATCGGTGCCAATGGTGCCGGTAAGTCTACATTCCTAAAGATCATCTCAGGGGAGATCGATCCTACCACCGGCCGTGTGGATATAAGCAAAGGCATGCGTATGAGCGTGCTGAAACAGAACCACTATGAGTTTGACGAAGTGCCGGTGCTCGAAACCGTGATCCGAGGCAACACCGTTTTATATGAAGTAATGAAGGCCAAGGATGCCATTTACGCCAAAGAAGACTTCAGCGAAGAAGACGGTATCAAAGCGGGTGAACTGGAAGGTCAGTTTGCTGAAATGGATGGATGGAACGCTGAAAGCGACGCGGCTACGCTGCTCAGCAACCTGGGTATCAAAGAAGAATTTCACTACAAGCTTGTAAAAGAACTGGACGGTAACCAAAAGGTGCGTGTGCTCCTGGCGCAGGCGCTGTTCGGGCACCCCGATATCCTCCTCTTAGACGAACCTACCAACGACCTTGACCTGGAGACCATCAACTGGCTCGAGGATTTCCTGGCCGGCTACGACAAGATCGTATTGGTTGTGTCGCACGACCGTCACTTCCTCGATACGGTATGTACACACGTTGCCGATATCGACTTCGGGAAGATCAACATTTTCACAGGTAACTATACCTTCTGGTACGAGTCAAGCCAACTTTTATTAAAACAGCGCAGTGACCAGAACAAGAAGGCGGAGGACAAGATCGCTGAACTGAAAGAGTTCATTGCCCGCTTCTCGGCCAACGCGTCTAAGTCTAAACAGGCTACCAGCCGTAAGAAAGCGCTCGACAAGATCAAGCTTGATGAGATGCGCCCATCCAATCGTAAGTACCCTGCTATCCTGTTCAACAATCAGGTGCGCGAGGCGGGCGACCAGATCCTGGAGGTGAAGAACCTGGGCAAGTCCCTATCGGGTGAAGTGCTGTTCAAGAACATCAACTTCGATCTGAAGCGTGGACAAAAAGTTGCGGTATTATCAAGTAACTCATTGGCTACCAAAGCTTTTTACGAGATACTTGCAGGGGAAGATAAAGAGTTTGATGGCATGTTCAAGTGGGGCGTAACAGTCACTACTACCTACCTTCCTGGTGATAACACCAAGTACTTTAAAGACAATGACGACAATCTGGTCGACTGGTTGCGCCAGTACTCAGAGGAGAAGGACGAGACGTTCATCCGTGGTTTCCTCGGTCGCATGTTGTTCAGTGGCGAAGAGACACTTAAGAAAAGCAGTGTACTCAGCGGAGGTGAAAAAATGCGTTGTATGCTCAGCCGTATGATGATGCTGAAGGGTAATGTGTTGTTGTTAGACGAACCTACCAACCACCTCGACCTTGAAAGTATCACCGCCCTCAACAATGGGATGAAGGACTTTAAAGGCACCATCCTGTTCACCACACGCGACCACGAGTTGGCCAATACAGTTGCTGATCGTATCCTCGAATTGACCCCAGGCGGGCTCATTGACCGCGAAATGACCTTCGACGAATATGTTACCAATGACAGGGTAAAGGCCGTAAAAGCAGAAATGTACGGTCTGCCAGTAAAAGGGTAGTATTAAATTATATTGTATTTTATTTAAGGAAGCGGGTTTCTCGCTTCCTTTCTTTTTTCAGCAGGTTTGCATGATTAATCATGAATTGTATTTTCATAATCCAATTCTGTCCCATGAAGCCGATAAAATCAGTCCTCCATTTTGCTACCGTGGTGCCGGCACTTTGCTTGTTGCTACCCCAGTCATGTCGTCCTCGTATCACAGCAATATATCCGCTTTCCGGGCCGCCGGGCACTTTGGTTCATGTTACCGGGGTCGATCTGTTAGGTGGGTTGATCAAGTGGGATGCAGGCAGTTCGGCAGAGCGCACCCTACCCGGTGGTTTTCTTGCAGCTAACTTTTTTACGATTCCAATGGACGCTACCACAGGTCCGCACCAGGTCCGTATACAGGGGGCAGAAAGGCGGTCAGATCCCGTCACTTTCACAGTCGTTCCTGGGCATATCCGCCCACCGGCCCGCATAGATGACATTACGGTACGCAACTTCACAATTAATAGGCATGGTATGGCTTCCTTTTTTTTGCTGCTTCACTGCGCCAACGTTGACGCAGGCGCTCAGGTGGAGATAGATGGCGTTTTGCATCAAGGGTACCTCTGGCGGGCGCTGTCCAACGAGCGCAATATGCAGGCGACCCAACCGGTCACACTCGGCTATCCTATCTTCCATTATGGTACTCTGTTATGTCCTGTCACGAACGTGCGCCCCGGCACCATGCTGCGTAGAATTAGGATACGAAACATTGACGGCGCAATTTCGTTGAACACTGATTCATTCAGGGTTGCCCGGAACATGAAGACGCTGGATAGCGACGGCGACGGCCTTACAGACGTATGGGAGACGAACGGATATGATGTGAACGGGGACGGAACTATTGATGTTGACCTTCCCGCATTGGGTGCCCATCCGCTTCGTAAAGACCTTTTTGTGGAGGTTGATTGGATGCCTGGTCGCGACCCTCAACCTGAGGTATGGAGTTATTCAGAGCGATTGTTTGCAAATGCACCCATCCTGAACTCTGACGGCTCAAGCGGAATATCTCTGCATATTGACCGTGGGCAACGCGGCGCGGGTGGGGGAGGCGGATCCATGATCCCATATCATTACGGTTTGCTTCTGCGGCCGATGTCGTGTTATCCATTCAATAGGCCCGGAGAGCGTACCTGTGGTGATTTTGTGGAATTAAAGCAGGCCAATTTCGATTCCGCTCGTCTCCGTATTTACCGCTATTGCATTTTCGGAGTCGATAATGCCAACGGCAGTGTGGCTGGTGAGGCCGAGGGCAGTCCGGCTAACGATTTTATTGTTACAATAGGCACTGTAACGACCGACAGATCAGAGATCGCATTTGCGCAGACACATAATTTCCTTCACGAGCTGGGACATACCCTGGGATGGAATCACGGTGGTAATGATGGATTGGCGTACAAACCCAATTATAACAGCACCATGAGTTACCTGTACAACAATGAAGGTGTCGATACCGATTGCACTCCGGGTACCAATAGCAGGGTATTCGATTTTTCCCAGGGTATGAGGAGAGTTCTTGATGAAAGCTGCCTTGATGAGCCCGACGGTATGTGCGACCGTCGGCCGGTCGATTGGAACAGAGACGGTCGCACCGATGGCAGATGTATTCAGGCAAACATAGATCAGGACACACCCAATCGTATTCTTCGTGATTTCCCCGACTGGGCTACACTAAAATATGACTTCACCATCGATACTTTCTGGCGTAGTAATTGATCACAGAAAACACTTTCCTTTTATGGTACGATGTATAAAGTTATCGTCATTCCTGGCCATAACATTGGTGGCCACTGGTTGCGCAAATAATGCCGAAAGAGCATCATTTCAGGGGCTCGACCAACTTCCCCCACCGAAAACAGAATACGCGCAGAGGGACTATCCCGGCCCCGCGCTGAACCCCGTTGATGACGGTTCCACTGTACAGCCTTCAGCGAATGGCTTTGTATTCCTCCGCAACAACAAACCCATTTCAGGAAATGTACAGTTCAGTGGTAAGGTTACCGAGGTGCTGCCGGGCAAAATAGTAGCCATGGAATCTTCATCCGTGGTCACCTCCCTGCTATACAAGCTGTCCGACGGTCTTTCATTACCCTTTGCGGTTGGTGATCAGATCGACGTCACCTTCACTCACGATAAAGAATGGGTAAATGGGTTCTCGATCGAGGTCTTGCAGAACGGTAAACTAATATATGCCGCTGCCCGGGCTTTCGGAACATCCCCCCTAAGGGCCGTACTGTCGTCCAAAATGTACATCCGCCAAAAGGACAACACTCCGTCCGGGTTCGTGCCGGTTTTGGTTGGGTTCGGTAACAAAGAGGTTCCCATCGATGACAATGGCACTGCTATGCTCTCAATGGCCGGAGTAGATCACCGAACCCGGGTTTTAGTAAGTTTGCTGCGCGCCAACGACAATATCGATGCCTCTGGCAGGGAAGGTCTACCTTATACACTCGAATACTACACGATCGCCGCTACCAAGTACATGCCGAAGGGGAAGTAAAGATATCTCTGCCGCCATCCTGCGTTGACCTGTGAACTTTGCCGGCTTTGGGGGAGGCAGTTCATATAATGGTGTCACAATGACCGAGTGGATGCAGTTGTGGCTGTTGATCGGGTAACGATCAAAAACTGAGCGCACGCAGCAACCGCTGCGTGCGCTCTTAATGAGTTGATGATGAATACAATCAGATGCCGCCAAACCTGATACCTACTGAGATAGGGCGCTGGTCTATATTGTTTTGATAGAGTGAAGTGAGCTGATAGCTGCCATAGAACCTCAGTACGCCTTCTATACCGAACTCAGCTGTTACACAGGTGTTGAAGTCTTGCAGGTCGAAGTTGCCATGTGTTTTGATCTTGCCACGCTCGTCAGACACTTGTTTGTTCCATGAAGAGAGGCGGTAGCCTGCCTGTACGCCCGCGCCATATACCAGCCAGGTGTCTTTGTGCAGCCTTGTTTTAGACGTGAGCATCAGTGGCACGCTCAGGTAGTTCACAGCCAGCTTGTTCTTCTTGAAGCTGATGGTGTCCATAATAACGCCTGCAGGGCTTTTGGTATAGCTGATCTGGTTATCGAACCTGAAGTTATATACTTGCAGACCCAGACCGGTAGAAATATACAGCCTTTGGTTCTTTGTTTTCACTATAGGTAGTTTCACCATTAGCGGATAGATATTCACGTTCATAGATTTACCGTTCTTCAGATCGAACAGGTTGGCGTTGCGGTCAGCGGCAGGTACATTCAGGTAGCTTGCCAGCGTGGGGTCGGTATAGGTGGTTGCGTCGTTCAGCATATTGAAACCCAGATCAAACATAGCGAAGGTGAGGTGCAGTTTGCCTGTCTTTTCCTTATCTGTTTTCCCCGATTTCTTAGAGTTCGTTGTGTCGGCACTTTCTTCAAAAGAGATACCCTTGTTTGATATGGACAGTGACATGCTCTTTTTCTTCTTAGCGGTGGTGTCTGTGCTGTTCTGAGCGAAAAGTGTGTTGGTGAATAAGAGAGCGGTAAGGGTAGCGGTTGCAATAAATATGCGTTTCATAAAATTGTGTGTTTTAAATGTTTTTAGAATGATATTACCAGTTTTCTTTTTTCAATTTTTAAGGAGATAGCGGATCCGGAGATCTCCTCGCGAAGTGCATGTACCTTGTTGTAACCGGTGGCCACCGCGGAAGCAACTTGTTCCATGCCTTTCTTTTTCAGTTCATCGATCGGCAGTACGTCTATTATTGAGTGAGTGCCTCTCTCATGCCCTTCATACATATTAATCGAAGCAGGCGGCACATTTGTTACAAAAACTTCAGAAAAATTTTCCTGATTTTTCCAGGCTATCATTTCTGCAGGTTCTACACGGTTTATCTGCTCTGTTGTTATAGTTGTGTTGGCTGCAACAGCAGTTTCATGGGTAGTATTTTTCGCTACGTCTACGCGGTTCATCTGCTTCACACGGTCCGGCTTCGTTGTGTTGGATGCCAGCATTGTCTTGTGCTGTTGTACCTGTGTTTCAGTTGTCCTTATTGAAGCTGGCGTTGAGTTATTCCTATTGTTTCTGTTTTGCTGTGGTGTTGTGTTTTCTGTTGGGTTGGTAGTAGGCGCTACAGGTGTTGTGGCAGCGGGTGGGTTGGTTACGGCCGCAACTGTGGTCATTTCCTCAGTTGAGCCGGTGTGTAGTTTCCAGTATGAAACGAAGAAGATCGCTGCTACACCTGCTGCTACGGCATACTTCCTCCACACCGGGAAGGCGATCACTTTTTTTCCCTCTTCAGGCTGCATCAGGGCGTCTTTCTTTTCAAATACGATATCCGTGTCCGGTATCATCTTTGTCATAGAGAACGCGGTGAGCTCGCTTTGCAGCTCCGGATGCTCATACAGGAAATTCATCAGCTCCTGCTCCTCAGACGGCGATAGCTCGCCATCGGCGTGCATCACCATATACTCTTCATAATTCTCCAAGTTGATCATCTTATATGATATTTTCAACGCTAACGAGATATTCTTTTAATGTCTTCCGCGCACGGAAAAGGTAAACCTTCACCTGCGATTCATTCAGATCTGTGATCCGTCCTATTTCTTCATAACTATATCCTTCATAGTCTTTCAGCAGCACCAGCGCACGAGACCGTTCGTCCAGTTGCGCCAATGCGCGCTCCAGTACCTTCTTCAGGTCGGGGTTGGCGGGCGACCACGATTCCTCGGGCGCTTCTTTGAATGCGATCTTCGACCGCTTGCGGAAGTTGTCCACCGACTGGCGGTAGGCCACCTGAAACAGGAAAGCCTTTGCCTTCTCGGGCAACACTTCATCCCGCTTTGCCCAAAGCACCTCAAAGGCGCCCTGCACTACATCATGCGCATCGCTGGCCTGGCCGGTGCATTTCACCGCAAAGCGGAAAAGGGCATCAGACCATTCCTTAACACAGATATTGTACTGTTGGGCGTCCATGTGTGTAGTTTATCGGTGCAGCGGCAAAAAAGTTACAGTCGGCGACAAGTTTTTTTCAAAATTATCACTATTGCCTGATGGTCTTAATATGTATATTTTTCGACCCGACCCTCCCAAAAAACGATTCCCCACCGCATAGGGTGGGGAAGAGTATTGAAAGTCAATAGTTTATGATCTTATTCGCCCTGTGGCGCATCGGTGTCTTTTGGCTTTTTCATGATGGCGTACACCTCTACGGCAAAACCGGCCATGATAACCAACGGAGCCAGGGTGAGGCGGCGGAAACCATACAGTTCGTCATATTTGAAGTCTGCAGGGTTCTCGCTTTTACCGCCCGAAAGCAGGAAGAAGCCGATGAGCAGCAACACTATACCACCTATCATCCACATATAGTTCTGCTTATCAAACAGGAAAGCAGGTTGCGGTTGGTTGGTATTGTTGCGGGCGGCAGTTGCTGTCAGCGACGGACGCGGTGTTTGTTTGCTTGGTGTTGACATTGTATCTCTTACTTATGATTGCAAATATAGATTTTTCCTTCCGTTCTCAAAACCGGTCCTTTAGTACAGGTCGTCCACGTGCATCTTCAGGTATTTCACTACCGAGCGGTGCGTACTGATCATCGAGATCAGGATACCCAATATCAGCATGCTGAGGATGAGCATAGCGATGAGGAACGTATCGTTCAGCAGGTCCAGCACCGGCAGTTGCGACTTGGCAAACGACATCACCATCCACAGACCTATCACCGCTATCACACCGCTGGTTAGTCCGTTCAGCAGCGCGCGCTGGTCGAACGGGCGGGTGATAAACGACTGTGTGGCACCCACCATCTGCATGGTCTTTATCAGGAAGCGGTTGCTGAACATGGCCAGACGCACCGTATTGTCTATCAGGAAGATGACCACTATAAGCAACAGCGCCGTGATGACACCCAGAATGATGCCGATCTTGCGGAAGTTGTTGTTCATCTGGTCCACCACCATGCTGGGCCAGGTCACATCGCGTACCACATTGCTTTGCATAATGAATTGGCGGATGCGGCCCAGGCTGTCGCGGTTCACGTACCCCTCGCCCAGTTTCAGCGATATGGAAGCGAAAAGCGGATTGTAGCCCAGGAACTCAACTATGTTGCTACCCTCTACCTGGCTCTGCATGGCAGCCGCCTCGGCCTTGGTGATGATGCGCGACTTGCGCACAAAGGGTTGTTTGTCCAGTATGGCTTTCATCTTCGCCACATTCTCGTCGCTCACATTGTCATGAAAATCAACGTTCACTTCCATGTCCTCCTTGAACGCACGCGACAGCGCGCGGCCATTGATGACCAGCCAGCCCAGTATGCCCATAAGGAACAGTACCAGTGCCACGCCCATGATGGCGTTGACGTATGATGGTTTTGCTTTTTTGCCTGTTGCCATGTTGTTCCAAAAGTATAAAATAATATGGTCATTCGGGGCACATAAATACCGTTTCTCACCCGTTTTTAACAATCCCATTCGCACCCGGGCCCCAAGCCCCGTTTTGCCCATGTGTGTGGAAAACTACTTTGCCGCTGCCACCCATTGTTCCGTGCTATTTTGTGTACTTTTAACTCCGTTAATCTGCTACCTCCGTATGAACGACCTGCACTACTTCCTCGACGAGACCCACTTTATAGATTCCAAACCGGAACGCTACTACGAGTCCAGCCAACTGGGCGCCGGTATTACCTGCTTTTCGCAGCCCGGCTTCAACCTGGACGAGGCCGATATAGTGCTGGTGGGCTGTGCCGACTGGAACGGCGTGGACAAGTCTATGCCCCACGGCAACGGACCCGACGCGGTGCGCGAGCAGCTGTACAAAATGTACTACTGGCACACCGACATCCGCATTGCCGACCTCGGCAACGTGAAGCAGGGTGCCACCCCGGCCGATACCCGCGCCGCATTGCAGCAGGTGCTGCACGAGCTGCACCTGGCCGGCAAGATAGCCCTGGTGCTGGGTGGTGGTCACGACCTGATGCTGCAACAGTACGAGGCGTTCCGCAAGTCTGAGCAGATG
>JBIKSN010000007.1:0-29902 GCA_044348585.1 Flavipsychrobacter sp. | reverse complement strand
GCCACTGACAAGCCCGCGGAAAAACCACAAAATGATGCTGTGGCTTCTCCGGTTCCCGCAGGTACTCTTTCAGACGATAAAGTCCAGTCTATAAAAAGCAAAGTAACCGGTAAGAAAACCGACACCGAGAAGTTCAACCTGATCCGCTCTGAGCTTGCAGGAGCCACTTTTACGACAATTCAGATTTGTGTACTGATGGATTGTTTCCTTTTCGAATCAACCAAGGTCGATTTTGCAAAATGGGCATATAAAAACACAGCCGACAAAGAATTTTTCTCAGACGTGGTCGGCAAGCTCTCGCTCAAAGAGTCGAAAGACGAGATGAACAGATTTCTCAAGAAATAGTGGCAGTTAATTGAGCAACAGGATGTTCACACTTCGTTGTAGGATGTTGAACGCAATTTCTGCCATCATATTCTCTTTATCCAGTGTTGGGTTTACCTCGGCTACCTCAAAACAACAGATCTTATGGTGTTGCATAAATGAGGCGAGCAGATCTTCTGCTTCTCTTTCCTTTAGTCCGTTGCTCACCGGTGTTCCGGTGCCACGAGATATGGAACTATCGAGGCTGTCAACGTCAAACGACACATAAATATCGTCACAGTTGGCCAGGTGCAAGAACGTCTGTCTAACCACATTTTCAACACCCTTTCGCCTTATTTCTGCAACCGGTATCACCTTTATGTTACCCTTGCGGATGATGGCTTCTTCCTCTTTTTCAAAGTCACGCAACGCAATAAATACAATGTCTTCCGGAAGGATCTTTGGTTCGATCTTTCCCAGATTTTTCAATTTATTCCACAATTCCACTGTTTGAGGGTCCGGGGTGTGCATCTGGCTTTCTAGATTGTCATCAGCAAGAGACACCGCCAGTGGCATACCATGCATGTTGCCCGATGGGGTAGTGTAGGGAGAGTGTAGGTCAGCATGCGCGTCGATCCATACCACACCCAGACGACGCTTAGGTTTTGCCATTTTCAGTCCGGCAATAGTGGCACCGGCAGTACTATGGTCGCCTGCAAGCACCAAGGGGAACAGGCCCGATTTTACTGTGTCGTGCACAGCTTTCGATACACGCTCGTACATAGTGTTGATCCCCTGAATTCGCTTAGCGTAGGGCGATGCTACCGGTTCATAAAGCAGGCGATTTTCTGTTTCAACGATTTCAGAGGGGAAGTTCACAAATAGGTTACTCATAAAGTCAAGTGCAGCGATCTTGATCGCGTCCACTCCCAGGCTGGCACCACGTGTACCGGCTCCTATCTCTGACCTTACTTCAAGTATTTTTATATTGCGCATAACAACCAAAGATAAAGGAATTTTTGCCAATGACTTTTCATCGGCCATGCCTTGGTTTTCGTCGTTGTTTCATTTTTAATTAATGGGTAAAATGGTCTCTAATTCTATTGTGATCGACACCTTTCTACTTTCCCGCCCCAAATTCTTACCTTCGCCCTTCGAAATAAAAAATAAAAAGATGCCAGCAAGAGTTTACGACAATATCTTACAGACAATCGGCAATACACCGCTCGTTCGGCTGAACCGTGTGGTTGCAGATCTTCCTTGCACAGTGTATGCAAAAGTTGAGACTTTCAATCCCGGTAACAGTATCAAAGACCGTATGGCTTTGAAAATGCTGGAGGTGGCCGAAAAGGAAGGTAAGATCAAACCGGGTGGCACAATAATCGAAGGTACAAGTGGTAATACGGGAATGGGTCTGGCACTTGCTGCTATTATAAAAGGTTACAAATGCATTTTTGCAACAACTGATAAGCAGAGTAAAGAAAAGGTAGATATCCTTAAGGCGCATGGCGCTGAGGTGATCGTATGCCCTACGAATGTAGATCCTGAAGATCCACGCAGTTACTATCAGGTAGCCCGTCGTTTACAAACAGAGATACCGAACAGCTGGTATGTGAATCAATACGACAATCTTGCCAACAGGCTCGCGCATTACGAGCAGACAGGTCCGGAGATTTGGGAGCAGACAGAAGGTAAAGTTACTCACCTGGTTGTAGCGTCAGGTACAGGAGGTACTGTGGTGGGTACTGGTACGTTCCTTAAAGAGAAGAATCCAAATGTCCAGGTATGGGCGATTGATACCTACGGTAGCTTACTCAAAAAGTGGTTCGATACAGGTGAATTGGATATGGGGGAAGTACATCCATACATTTCAGAGGGTTTTGGGGAGGATTTCCTGCCTGAGAACTATGATCGTAACGCAATAGACCATTTTGAAAAAGTGACGGATAAGGACGGAGCTGTAATGGCACGCCGCATTACTCGCGAAGAAGGAATTTTCGTTGGGTATTCGGCAGGTTCTGTTATTGCCGGACTTCGTCAGTTGAAGGACAAACTCAAGAAAGACGACGTGGTTGTTGTGATCTTCCACGACCACGGTAGCCGCTATGTGGCTAAAGTGTACAATGACGAATGGATGCTGGATCGTGGTTTCCTTGAAGTGGACACCGTTGGAGATCTGATGAACGGACTGGGTCGTCGCAGGTTGGTGACTATCGACCAAGGTGCAAAGGTTATGGATGCGTTGGATCTTATGAAGAAATACGATATCGAACATGTACCGGTGATGCAGGGAGTAGAAATGACAGGAAGTATCTCTCAGGGCAGCCTTTTCAAAAAGCTCATTGAGCAGGCCGATGTGAGGGATATGTTGGTAGCCGATGTTATGGATAAACCACTTCCGGTTGTTGGGCGCGACACTCCTCTGGAAAGGCTTACCAGCTACATTAATAAAGATAACGGTGCGGTACTCACCCGCGACGATAGTGGCCAGTATTCTATTCTAACCAAATACGATATTCTTAACGCCTTCTCAAAAGGCTAGTATACGATATTCACGGTCGCCTGCGGGTAGCAAACCCGGCATGCGACCGTGATATATATTATGAGAGATCTCAAAACTATTATTACCGACGTGGCGCGCAAACCGCCCATGATCATGCCATACGTTGGCATCGCACATCTGTTGTGGTTGGTGTGGACTGTTGTGCAGTGCGCTCGGCTTCCTTTCGGAATAGAATGGTTGCAGTTGCTATGGATGGCCGGTTATGCTGTTTCATGGGTCGCGGCATGCGACCTCAGAAAGTGGGGAGCACTTGCATACATGGGGTTGACGATCACAAATGCCGTTATTTTCCTTGCTGTAAAAAACGTTTACCTCCGAGACGTGTATATGAGTAGTATCTTTCTCATAGACGGCATCTTCAGCTTTTATTTATTATTCTTCTACAAAAGGTTTACTAACTGAGTCCACTGCAGGTCGTGGCTTTCCCTTTTTATGGGACGCCCGTTATTTGATCAGACCTGTATTGGTCGTGAATATCTTTACTGCAATTGCAAGCAGTATCACACCAAAGAATTTTCGAACCACCAATATTCCTGAGGGTCCTAAAAGTCTCTCCAACAGGTTTACAGATCGCAGTGTGACGTATATAATGATCAGATTAATGAAGATCGCGATAAGGATATTGTACGAATTATAGGCAGCTTTCAATGACATTACCGTTGTAAGTGTACCAGAACCAGCAATAAGCGGAAATGCGATCGGCACTACTGTACTCGCTTTGGCATCCTGATCCGGTTTGAAGAATTCCAGACCCAGCACCATTTCCAACCCCAGTATAAAGATCACAATAGACCCCGCGATCGCAAACGATCGGATATCGAGCCCCATGAATTGAAGCATCTGCTCACCCACAAGAAAGAAAAGCAGCATCAGCCCTCCCGATACCAGTGTGGCCTGCAAAGCGTTAATGTCGCCTGATTTTTTCTTGATGCTGATGATAATAGGAATGGAACCGAGCATATCTATAACAGCAAACAACGTGAAGCTCACCGTCACAATCTGAGAAATATCTACTTTGCTCAATACAAATCCTTCCATACAAACGACAAGATACTTACTTTTGAACCACAAAAATAGAACAATGGCACTTCATAATTTCGAGCATTCAGTAGCAGGCAGATTCATGCGTTATGTACAGGTTGATACACAGAGTGATCCCACATCTCCGTCCCAACCGTCCACAGAAAAGCAGAAAGACCTCAGTCGCATGCTGGTAGAAGAGTTACACGCGATTGGTGTGGTGGATGCTGAGCTCGATGACCATGGCTATGTTTACGCCACAATTCCTGCTACTACTACTAAGAAAGTGCCTGTCCTGTGTTTTTGTTCTCACGTAGATACTGCGCCCGATTGTAGTGGAACAGGTGTGAAGCCGAGGTTGCATTCGGCTTACGATGGTACAGATATCTCTTACCCGGATGACGCTACACTGGTTTTGTCGGTAAAAGACCATCCATATCTCCTCCAGCGCATCGGCGACGATATTATTACTGCTTCGGGCACCACATTGCTCGGTGCCGACGATAAAGCGGGTGTCGCTATCATCATGGACCTTGCTGCATATCTCATCACCCATCCGGAAGTGGAACACGGCAAGATCAGGATACTATTTACGCCCGATGAAGAGGTGGGCAGAGGAGTGGCTGCTGTGAATATGCAGAAGTTGGGTGCTGACTATGGATACACACTTGACGGCGGCGAACGCGGTCACCTCGAAGGGGAGACTTTCTCTGCCGATGCAGCAACGGTCACATTCTACGGAGTTAGCGCTCATCCCGGGTACGCCAAAGGAAAAATGGTGCATGCCATAAAGGTTGCGTCAGCCTTCGTTGACATGCTACCTAAAGACCAGTGGTGCCCCGAAGTGACCGAAGGAATGGAAGGTTTCGTTCATCCCGTTTCTATCGAAGGTGGACTAGAGAAAGCCACAGTACAATTCATCGTCCGCGACTTCGATACAGCTAAATTGGCTGAACACGAAGACCGTCTGAAAGAAATAGCTCAACTTGCCATCTCCGAATTCCCTGGCTCAACAATGACTTTCGTTGTAAAAGAGCAGTACCGCAACATGAAAGAGATCCTCGACGGCTGTCCTCATGTTATGGATTATGCCGAAGAAGCCATGAAACGTGCTGGAATAGACGTGCAACGTATGAGCATAAGGGGAGGTACCGATGGGTCACGCCTTTCTTTTATGGGACTTCCTTGCCCCAATATCTTCACCGGCGAGATGGGTATCCATTCCCGACAGGAATACGTGAGCGTGCAGGATATGGAAAAAGCGGTAGAAACTCTGGTTCACTTAGCCGGCATCTGGACGGAGAGGGCAGGCGTGTGATCCTTCTGCTAACTCATCAGATTGTATAGGCCTACCGTTTCAACGGCTTCCTTTACATCGTGCACCCTCAGTATGTCAGCGCCTTTCATCAGTGCTGCCATGTTGAGTGCTGTGGTACCGTTTAGTGCATTTTCGGGCGAAATTTTCAGTGGTTTGCATATCATAGACTTCCTCGAGAGGCCGGCCAAAATGGGTCTATCGGTCAGTTTGAATGCGCCCAACATGCTTAGTAGTTCGAAGTTATGGGCTACTGTCTTTCCGAAACCAAACCCAGGGTCAATAATGATCTGATTGATACCTGCCAGCTCGCATCTCTGTATAGCATTGCGCAGTTGTCGCAGCACTTCCGCTACCACGTTTTCATATGCGGGCGATATTTGCATATTTTCTGGTGTGCCTTGAATATGCATTGCTATGTATGGTGCTTTCAGTTCTGCAACTACATGCAGCATTTTGCCATCTATTGTGCCCGCACTTATGTCGTTGATAATGTCAGCGCCCGCTTCTATTGCTGCTTTTGCTACAGGTGAGTTATAGGTGTCAACAGATATCCAGGTGTCAGGAAATTGCTTTCGTATGGCTTCGATCACCGGAATGATCCTGTTTCTTTCTGTTTCGGGGTCAACAAGGGGTTCCCCTGGTTTGCTGCTGGCACCACCAATATCCAATATCTCTGCTCCGTCTTCAAGCATCTTTTCTGCCGTAGCCAATAAGCTGTCTTTGTCCGAATTCTTTCCGTTATTGTAAAAACTATTGGGCGTCGCGTTTAGTATACCCATTACCACGGGCGTGGTCAGTTCAAGTGTCTTATTATGGAATGTTATTTTTTTCAAAATTTTCACTTTAGGGGGGTAAATGTGTGTACCAACATTTTTGTCAATTAGACCCTATGCTGTAAGTTTGACAAGAATATGAAAAGGAAACGATACTCTCAAGTTTTCTTTAAGTCAAAAAATTATTTATTATTGCACTTTGTTTAAAATAATAATTTGTTTTACCTATTCAATCATTAACAACACAACATGAAGATTATTCTATGGATTTTACGGGTGGCTGTTGGCCTGCTGTTCATTTTCTCCGGTCTCGTTAAAGCGAACGATCCGCTCGGACTCACCTACAAGATGAATGAGTTTTTTGAGGTATGGGGTATGACCTTTATGATCGACTATAGTCTCGGCCTTTCTATTCTAATGATAGGTTTCGAGGTTATTTCCGGTCTTGCCATGATCGTCGGAAATTATTTCCGGTTGTACGTAACGCTTTTATTATTGCTCAATATCTTCTTTACATTCCTCACCGGTTACGCTTTGTATTCAGGTAAGATAAAGGAATGTGGTTGTTTTGGTGATTGTATCAAGATCTCAAACACCGCTACTTTCTACAAGGATGTCGCTTTGACAGCTGCGGTCCTTATTTTGTTTATTTTCCGATACAGGGTGTTCCCCATCTTTAATAAAGGAGCTATCAATGCCACCATAGTGGCATTGGGTGGTATATTTATTTTCGGAGCGCAGTGGTGGGTGCTTCATCATCTCCCGTATCACGATTGTCTTCCTTACAAAGTTGGAAACAACATCTGGGAAAAGATGAAGCCTGCTCCTGATGCTAAAGAAGCTGTTTTTGCAACTACATTCGTTTATGAAAAGAACGGTGTAAAACAGGAATTTTCTTCCGAGAATTACCCGTGGAAGGACCCCAGCTGGAAATTCGTTTCAAGCAAATCTGTTGAGGTCGCACCTGCCACAGGTCTGTCAGAAATACACGACTTTGCCCTTACCGATTCAGATAACGTAGATCAAACGCAGGCAATACTTACCGCAAAAGGTTATGTCTACATTTGGTTCCTCCGTCAGCCCGATATCGCACACAAAGACAACCTTGATGTGCTTCGTTCTTTAATGGACAAAGCAAAAGCAAAGGGCATACCGTTCTATGTTGCTTGTTCCGCCGGTCGTGATATTTGTAAGGTTTATCAGGAAGCGTGGAATATGAAAGATATTCCGTTCTTTACAATAGATGGTACCGTGAACAAAACTGTGATGCGCACTAATCCCGGACTCATGCTCTTGAAAGACGGTGTGGTAATGAACAAATGGAGTTACCTCGACTATCCGAAAGAGACGCCATAATTTCCTTTCAGATATTCAAAAGCGGAAACGGTGACAAACATTTGCTCCGTTTCCGCTTTTTTATGTTCGATGGATAAGTGATCATTGTACCAGCACGTAAACGTTAGTCTGCCATTTACTGGCATCACGTTCGTTGCCGGGGTAAACCACATATTCTTCAATTGTAATCCATCTGCTGAGCCCTTTTTTCGCCACGTGCTCATCAAGTAGTTTATGTATCTTCTTTACGCCGTCATAGCTACCCTTATACACTGCTTTAAATGCTCTTGCTTGAGGCAACTCAGAGAATATTATTCCATTCACCGGTATATCGGTATCGGTTACCGGATATCCCGCAAACACATCAGCCTTCCTTCTTATGGTGTCCCATTCATAGAACATCCCTAACGGAGCCCCTTTTAATTTGCTCGATGGTGTTTTTACAAAAAGACTATAAGTGTCACCAAAGAAGGTTTCCATATCATCCCATGTGAGCGTATCTCTTATGCCTGCCAGTATGCCACCCGGATACTGTACCTCCTCAATTTCAACCGCCGGCTCTGCGTCCCTTTCAACGTATTCCTTAAGCTTTGTAAGGCTGTGCATCATGTCGCCACCCATGTACCTGTCCAGGTCAAAAACTATGAGGGCCGCGTTTGCGGGAAACGGGAAGTGCTTATGGAATGTCCACGTTACCTTTACCATTTCACCTGTGTCTGTTACCGAAAATACACCGTCTGCCTCCATTGTACCTGGCTTCGTAACAGAAAATGAATAGTTCATTTTAGTCTTTTCGATTCCTGTGTTTTTAATAATTCCCTCTCCCGTTATACCATGATCCCCTTTCCATTCAAGGGTGCTGCCTGCCTCGCCCGTATTTCCGTCATAGCTTATTTTTACCGATGTGTCGTTCTCTAGTAGCGTACTCCAGTGATGCCAGTTGGTAAGATTCTTAATTTGAGCAAACGTTGTTTCACGATTCGACCTTATGACCACCGAGCGGGTTACCGTTACATCATGTGGTTCCAAAAAAGCAAGTATCAGTACACCGGCGGCTGCAATTAGCACAAGCAGAATAGTAAAACGCAGGAATTTATTCATGCCTTAAAAATAGATAATTGCATTGAGTTCCTTACAGAGAAAAAATATTTAGTTTGTGTTTAATGTGATGGGGCGTTGTTCCTTTGTTCTCTCCTTTCATAGGTTATTCTCGGCTGTATTACAATCTATTGCTTCGTTTTCCGTTATTTGCAGTAAAATAAAAGGTGGCGCGGAAATTGCGATAGGACATCATCACACTTCCGGTTCAGATCATGAAGGTTTCTGTTATTATCGTCAATTATAATGTAAAGTACTTCCTCGAGGTGTGCGTGCACTCAGTGTTGCGTGCGGCACAGGGTCTCGATGCAGAGGTGATTGTCGTTGATAACAATTCCTCCGATGGTAGTTGCGATTTTATTCGGCAACGCTTTCCCACCGTTACGCTCATAGAAAATACAGAAAACGTTGGCTTCTCTAGAGCCAACAATCAGGCCGTTGCTGTGGCAAAGGGGGGGTATATCCTCTTCCTCAACCCTGATACAGTGATGCCTGAGGGATTCCTTAAGACCACCTTAGCCTACATGGACCAACATCCCGAAGCCGGTGCGCTTGGGCCAAGGCTCATAGATGGCAAGGGGCAATTTGCACCAGACTCTAAAAAGTCGTTCCCTTCCTTGTCAGTGGCAATATTTAAGACCACCGGATTGAACAAGATCTTTTCACGATCGTCCTATATAAACAAGTACTATGCGGTGCACATCGCTGAGCGCGAAACCGCTGAGGTTGATGTCCTCTCGGGCTGCTGCATGCTGGTACGCAAGGAGGCTATGGACAAATCAGGAGGACCGTTCGATGAAGATTATTTCATGTATTGCGAGGATGTGGATCTTTCCTATCGAATTCAGAAAGCCGGGTACAAAAATATCTATTATCCCGAGGTCGATCTCATTCATTACAAAGGCGAGAGTACCCGCAAAATGACCTTGTCTTATGTGCGTATTTTCAACGAGGCATTAGTAACGTTTGTTAAAAAGCACTACACAAAGAATCAAGCCGGGCTTTTTATCCTATTTATCAATGCAGGGATCGTTCTGCGCGCCATACTCGGTACGGTAAAGCGAGTTCTTAAGGTGCTGCACATGCCATTGTTTGACGCGCTCATCATGTTGCTTACTCTTTTTGGGATCAAGGAGTTTTGGGTAAATGAAGTGAAGAACGTAGCCACTATCAGTACAGAGATGGTTTACGCAACCTTCCCTGCGTATATCGTCTTGTGGCTCCTTTCTCTGTACTTCAATGGTGCATACGATCAGCCATACCGGGCGTTGAAAGTAGCCCGTGGAATGCTGTTGGGCACTATTATTACCCTTGCATATTATGGTCTTCTCCCGCCTGAGTACCGATACTCTCGAGCCATCATCATATTCAGTGGAATGGCGGGTACTGCAATGCTTATAGGTTTGCACGAGCTCCTTTATAGAATGGGCGTGTTGAAATTTGTTCCGTACGATGCCCTCCCTCACAAAGCAGTGATTGTCGCCGATGAAAAGGCTTTCAAACAAACAGCTGACGTGCTGCGGCAGGTCAATTATGCGCCTGAGTTAGCGGGTCGCATTAACCCTGGTCCAAATGCGGGTTCCGCACTCGGCGCTATTTCAGAAATGAAGCCCTTGCTTTATGTCACAAATGTTAACGAAGTGATCTTCTGCATCAACGGGCTTACCTACGCCGAGGTGTTTGCCAAAATGCAGGAATGTGGCGACAGGTACGAATACAAGATCCATTTACCAGGTGGTGAGAGTTTTGTGGGTAGCAATTCCAGCGCCACATCCGGCGACCTTTATACGTTAGATAGGAGATTTAACCTGTCTTCTTTTGCGCAAATGCGTAACAAACGTATGATCGATATCGCCGCCTCGGTCGTTTTTCTTGCAATTTCCCCACTGTTGGCCGTTTTTGTTAAGTCTCCCGGCCGGTTTATTGGTAATTGTTTTAGTGTTTTGTTCGGGCGGCGCACTTGGGTTGGGTACGTTTCTTCCCCCGAAAGGTTAGTGGGTTTCCCTCCGTTAAGAGAGGGGGTCATCGTTCCCTGCAATATTATCCCGGGTTATGAACCCGGCGATGAAGTGAAGTACAATATCGATCTCATTTACGCCCGCCAGTACTCGCCCGGTATCGATATCAACCTTCTGCTAAACAACCTTCGGTTTCTTGGCAGGTAAACTCAGGTCGTTAAGGTCAGCATTGGCCGCTAACCCACGATATCTGTATCAAATTTTGAATTATGACGTTCCCTGCCTAACTTCACCCTAAATAAGTTGTTTTTTGCATGAAACTCCGTTCAACTGTTTTGCTTTTTGTTGCTGTTCTCAGTGTTCTCTCTGTGTCTTCTTGCGTAAAGAAATACACTTGCCGCTGTTTGGTTAAGTACTCAGGAGCACCCGGAATGCCCGACAGTACCTATAACGAGTACGAAGTGTACAACAATAAGAAAGGCGCAGAGTCTGTTTGTAAAGAGGCTTCTGTTACCAAAGAACAAGACGGAATAACACTCACCGAAACTTGTAAGTTGTATTAACGAGCAAAAGCACGTAAAAGCGGTTTCTGGATTCTTTGTGCCACGGGCAATTTTTTAGGAGCTTTTTTCGTTTGAGATTCGGTTATATTTCTATCATTTATTCCCAGCCCGATGCGCGCTAAGATACCGTTTCTATGTCTTTTGTTTGTTGCTGCCATAGCGTTTCTTATGGCTCCATCGTGTCGAAAAGAAAAGAAAATACTGACGGTTGGTGGCGAATTGCGTTTCTCTGACGATACCCTGAAGTTCGACACTGTATTCACGGCTGCCGGAAGTTTTACTACGGGGATACTCATCTTCAATCCACAGAATCAGGAGATTGTTCTGAGCTCGGTTCGCATGCTCAATGCCAATTCATACTTCAAGCTGAACGTTGATGGATTTCAGGGGAATAACGTTTCTGACATTCGAATCGCACCCAGGGATAGCGTGTATGTCTTCGCAACAGTGAACATCGATCCTAATGATGAACGCACGCCTTTTCTTGTTACCGATTCACTCGTCGCAACACTGAATGGTAAGCAGTTTTATGTGCCTTTCACCGCTTATGGGCAGAATGCCCGCTACATACAGGACAGTGTTATCTCCGTAAACTCGGTATGGGACACCACGTTGCCCTATGTCATCATAAACAGTGCTGCGGTAGCATCCGGAGTAACACTCACGCTCAATCCCGGATGCAGGATATATATGCACCAGAACTCTGGTCTCGTAGTTTTTGGTCGTCTTCTCGCAAACGGCACCGCCAAAGACTCTGTCATCTTTCAGGGCGATCGTCTCGACAGACGCTATTTTGGGTACGAAGGTTATCCGGGAGAGTGGGGTGGTATCTACTTCCACTCTTACAGCAACGGCAGCAGGCTCAGGTACACACGTATAGAAAACGGAGGCAACGGCACATTGGGTAACCCAGCTGCAATTTGGGTGCACATAGATTCTAATGCGACAGGTAGTTTGCCTCAGTTGCGTATGGAAAACTGCGTGCTCAAAAACTCGATCGGCACCGGCATTTATAGCAGGCAAGGCACGGTTGCCGCAACCAATTGTCTCTTCCATTCAACCGGTGGTTATGCCCTCGCTCTTATACAGGGTGGGCGCGACACGTTTACAAATTGCACATTTGCCAATTATGGCGGCACCGGTCTGTCGCATTCCAATCAGGGCACACTTGCAGTGCTTAACTATTACAAGCCCGACCAGAATACGATATTCTACGGAGATCTGAACGCGGCTTTTCGCAATTGTGTTGTTTATGGTTCGCTCGATAGTGAGGTCGTTTTCAGCTCAGTACCTGAGGCTGCCGCAAATCTGGTGGTCGATCATTGCCTGCTCCGGATGGGTAAGGTGCGTGAGCCATTTGTCAATTTCATCGATTGTATTTTCAACGAAGACCCCTTGTTCAGGGATAAGGACAAAGGAGACTACCGATTGAAAGAGGGGTCTCCGGCTATCGGTAAAGGAAATGCTGCATTTTTGCCACTAATTGACTTAGAGGGAAGATCGCGCGATGGTAAGGCCGATATCGGTTGTTATCGCTTCGAGTAGTTCAGGATCCGTTCTTAATTAATTCGGTCTCCAGATATTCTCTGGCAACCTTTTCTGAAAAATGATATTCCTCCTCTTTTAGCAGTGCTGCGTGTCCGCTCCTCACGCTTCCTGCCCATGCATGGTCTGCATGTCCGGTAATATCGAAGTTTTTTACCGTATGCCCCATATTCAACACATCATTGAACCACCTTGTGCCAATATCCAATCCGAAGAATGCACCGAATGGAACAGCTCTGCCCACAGGCATTGTCACTGCTCGGGCCACTTTCATATTTATCAATGCAGTCCATTCATTTAGTCTGCATTCAGGCAAAGGCCAAGGGGTGTTTTTGGTTGGCACGTCGCCGTAGTCTTTCTCTCTGCTCCCGGGGTGCTGCTTCATCAGTGCCTTTAGCTCGTTGTAGTTTGGTCGATAGCTGGTGTAAGTTTCAGGTGTACAAAGACCGGCAAAATGGGCCGAACAGTTCCAGCATTGCCCCACAGGGCCAACACCTATATTGTCACCTGCCGTTTTAAGCATGTCTCCCAACATGTCCCGCCTATACAACACATCGTTATGGGTAATGAAAAGGAAGTCTTTGTTTGTCTGTTCCCATCCCCACTGATACCTGACAGATTTCCGGAAGGCCGGCCACTTAAACAACCACCTACTCCTGAACGGGCGCACCCATAACCATAACTTTGGCGTATAACACACTATTCTGTCGCCAAACGCCTCTTTAATAAAATTGAATTCAGCACTGTGTGGTTGTTTTCTTTCTTCAATGAAATAGATCTTGTCAATCCATTGTCCACTCTCCTTAAACAGACTATACAAGCTGACTGCAGTATTGTACGGCTTACCGTATACATTTATCACAACATCAGTAACGGGAGCCTTATGAGCTCCCGTTCTGTTCTTGATCAAGTCTTGTATAGCCTGTATATAGGTAGTACGTATATCCATTTCCTTAGTAATCAAAGTCAACTCCGGTATAGTTGTGCGGAGTGATCGTTTTCAATTCCTTCTTCACTTTCGCCGATACTTTCAGTGTGTCAATAAACTCGTGTATGTCTTTCTTGCTGATGCTCGATTTGCCTCTTGTCAGTGCTTTCAGCGCCTCGTAGGGCTGCGGGTAGTTTTCTCTGCGCAGAACGGTCTGTATTGCCTCGGCCACTACCGCCCAGTTCTTTTCCAGATCTTCTTGCATTTTTTCTTTGTTCAACAAAAGTTTGTTGAGACCCTTCTCCAGCGATTTTAATGCGAGGAAACTGTGCGCAAGCGGCACGCCTACATTGCGCAGCACGGTGCTGTCTGTAAGGTCGCGTTGCAATCTGCTTATCGGCAATTTGGCGCTCAGGTGTTCAAAAATTGCGTTAGCTATACCCAGATTGCCCTCGGCATTTTCAAAATCTATCGGGTTCACTTTATGTGGCATGGCGCTGCTGCCAACCTCTCCGGTTTTTACTTTTTGCTTGAAATACTCCATGCTAATGTATTGCCACACATCACGACAAAGATCTATCAGAATAGTATTTATGCGTTTAAGAGCATCAAATTGAGCTGCAAAACTGTCATAGTGTTCTATCTGGGTTGTGTATTGCATGCGGTCAAGCCCCAGCTTTTTCTCCACAAAGTCATTTCCGAATTTCACCCAGTCCATTGTAGGGAATGCTACTTTATGTGCGTTGAAGTTTCCGGTCGCGCCGCCGAACTTCGCTGCGAAAGGTATGTTCAGCAATTGGTCTATCTGCCCCTCAAGTCGCTCCACAAATACCATCCATTCCTTTCCAAGTGTCGTTGGCGAAGCCGGCTGACCGTGTGTGCGAGCCAGCATTGGTATTCCCTTCCAATCCTGTGCCAGATGATATAGGTGCAGATGGGTGTTAAGCAACAACGGCAGGTATTCCTCCTCCAGTGCTTCTTTCCACGACAGTGGTATGGCAGTGTTGTTTATGTCCTGAGACGTGAGTCCGAAATGTACCCACTCCAGACTGTCACCGGCGCCCATTGTTTCAAGTTTTTCTTTCAGGAAATACTCAACTGCTTTTACATCGTGGTTGGTTGTTTTTTCTATAGTCTTGATCTTCAGCGCATCTGCCTCGCTGAACTGTTCATAGATGCTCCTCAGTTTCGCCGGTTTCACTTTTGCCGGCAATTTGATCACCTTTTTTTCAGCAAGAAAAAGGAAGTATTCAACTTCCACCCGAACACGATACCTGATAAGGCCGAATTCCGAAAAGTAAGGCGCAAAGACTGCCACTTGTGCCCTGTATCTGCCGTCTATCGGGCTGATCGCTGTTAGTGAGTTCAATTCCATGGTGCAAAGATAGGTGCGTCAAATTAATCATTCTAACTTAATAGGACTTGCAACAGAATTTTGCTATTTTTATGCCGGTAACATTTCATTACCATACTATCCTTTATTTAACCATTAAAAACAAAAAAACATGAGTAACGAAAACAACAATTTCCAGAACATCAATCCCGTTCCCGTACCTACCGCCGCCGCTGAGACTGCCGCATGGCGAACTTTCATTTCCGGTGTCACGCAGGATCCCAATTATCTGATCAACGCCTTCTTTATCCCCATAGGCGATATTTCAAACACTATTCAATACGCAGTCAACGGCTTCAGGGCTTACATGGGCATGCGTCAGGACGGTACGTTGCATTTGTACTGGGTTGCCGTTGATGCAGACGGAAATGATGTTCTTGAAGATAGTAACAGCAATAGTCTGGTGTTCGACTCGACTATGCCATGTCCTGCATACTGTGGTCAGAGTAATGCCTTAAATTCAACGCAATAGTAATAATAGCTTTCTATAAAGTTTGATCAGGGATTGGAGGTTGTTCTATATGGGCGTGGTCGTTCCGGCCTCTGTCGTTATTCCGTTCATTCCGGCGGTGATCCGGTATTCTGTGTTTCCCCGAGAGCTCAAGATACTGAGTTGGTTTTTGCTAATAGATTTTGTCGCAAATGGCATTAATTCAGTTCTTGCGTACAATGGAATCAACAATATGCCCGTAATGCATACCTATACGTTTATAGAATTTGCAATTCTTGCTATTTTTTATCGTGCAGTATTTGCAGATCCGAAGATGTCAAGGTTCATTAATTGGCTCATACCTGCTTTTTTTGCGATTTGTGTGTTGAATGTGCTGTTTTTTCAAGATATATTCACATTCAGCACTTATACAAAGTCAATTGAAGCGTTATTGATGGTCATCTTGGGAATTCTGTTATTCATGCGCGACCTCGACAGTATCGGTGGAGCTAAGAATGTAAATGCTGTGCTTGCTTACGCAAATACTGGAATACTCATTTATTTCAGTGGGTCATTCGTGTGGTTTGCTGTATGTAATCTGGTGCCCGGCGGAAGCGTACTCGGTTTCAATATGTGGCTCTTGCATGCGACACTTCTGGTAGTGTTTTACATACTAACAGCAATAACACTATGGAAGTACAAAAAATAGGAGATAATATTCATGTAGTCGTCATCATAGCAACCGCTGGTGTGCTGGCCCTCACGTTTGGTATTGTTTTCTTTTTTATCCGTTATCGCAGGAAACTGATACGACAACACCGCGAAATGATGCAGCGCGAACTTGAATATCAGCAAAAATTGCTCGTCGCGTCTATTCAATCCCAGGAAATTGAACGTAAACGTATCAGTCAGGATCTTCACGATCATGTTGGTGGTGCGCTGTCCGGTCTCAGGTATGTTATATCGGGCATCACAGGATCCGGTGATCATGACCCGAACATCAATGAAGTTGCTCAGAAAGCACGTATGGGAATTGATGCCATAATTGATGATGTCAGGAATATTTCACATAGTCTATCTCCGGCGGGTTTAGAACTTTGGGGATTTCACGAGGCATTGTATGAATACAGTGATAAAACGTCAGCGTCGTCAGGCGTACAAATTGGGGTTACAGATTGTACAAATGGTTTGTTGCAGCAGCTCGGGTTCGATGATGCGCTGTCATTATTCAGGGTAATTCAGGAGCTCATTACCAACACATTGAAACATGCACGTGCTTCACGCATCACTATTGTATCCGATATTCTGGACGATCATATAGCGCTTGTATACACCGATGATGGCGTTGGCATGCAATTGCCAGAAGAGCAACAAAATGGTATCGGTCTTTACAACATCGAAAGCCGTCTGAGTATGCTGAACGCGTCTTACGATATTGTTTCAGAGCCTGGCAAAGGTTATTCTTTTACAATTACTATCCCTGCCTCCATATTAACAAAAAACAGAAAACATGGGAAAAATTAAAGTTGCATTGGTTGAGGATCAAAGACTATTTCGTGATGGTCTCTATGCCCTGCTCAATGCCAGTCCCGAATTTGAAATGACTGGCGTGGCCGACAACGGTTTGCAGTTTCTTACTATGCTCGAAAAGGGAAAGGTCCCCGATGTTGCGCTTATTGACATGAATATGCCCCATCTCAATGGTTTTGAGTTGGTGGAGATCCTCGTCAAACGTTTCCCTGTTATCAGGCCCATTATCCTCACGGTGCACAATCAGGAACGGTTTATTGCCAAAATGGTAGAAGCAGGTGTGGCGGGTTATCTCGTGAAGAACTGCGATTTCGGAGAAGTGAAAACTGCCATCGCATCTGCGCATAGCTCGGGTTTCTATTTCAACGAGGCAACTATCAAGGCCATGCGCACCATCAATAAACACAAGAATGGTCCGGTGCGTTCCTTCGCCGATATCCCCATCGTGCTTTCAGACAGGGAAACCCAGATATTGAGGCTCATTTGCCGGGAGAATACCAACGCCGAGATCGCTGAGATTCTCAACCTTAGTCCTCGCACCGTGGATGGGCATCGCAATAATTTGCTGGCAAAAGTTGGCTGCAAGAACACCGCAGGCCTTGTGCTGTTTGCCCTCAAGCATAATATTTTCGAATCCGACTCACTTTAAAAAATAACGCATCCACTAGGTAAAAATACCTGTTTTATAAAACAGGTATTTTTACCTGTTTCTATTCCTGGTAGGTGTTGTTCTTTTGTAAGGTTGAATTAGCAATAAATACATGACCTACTACCGGAAAAACAAAATATTCGATGTGGTGAATTGATCATTTTAACAGCCCTTTTTACTTATCACCACCTAAACCTTTAAAGCGTCTCTCCGTCGGGACGCTTTTTTGTTCTGATCACTTTCTCCCAATAACAGAGCAGGCTTCCCAAGGGAAGCCTGCTCTGTTATAAAATATAATCTAGGAAATTAAGCGATCGTGATCGACTTATCCAGATAAACATCCTGAATGGTGTTCAACAGTGCAACACCTTCGTTCATTGGTTTTTGGAATGCCTTGCGGCCGCTTATCAGACCCATACCACCGGCGCGCTTGTTTACAACGGCAGTCATTACTGCTTCTGCCATATCTGTTGCACCCTTAGATTCGCCACCTGAGTTGATCAGACCTACGCGGCCCATGTAGCAGTTTGCTACCTGATAGCGGCAAAGATCGATCGGGTGGTCAGTAGTCAGCTTGTCATAAACCAGTTTGCTGGTTTTACCAAAGTTGATAGCGTTGTACCCGCCGTTGTTAGTAGGGAGTTTCTGTTTGATGATGTCGGCCTGGATCGTAACACCCAAATGATTTGCCTGACCTGTAAGGTCAGCCGCAGTATGGTAGTCAACTCCGTCTTTTTTGAAGCCGCCATTACGCAGGTAGCACCAAAGCACAGTCGCCATACCCAGCTCATGCGCGTATTCAAACGCCTTGGCTACTTCTACTATCTGGCGTGCGCTTTCGTCACTGCCAAAGTATATTGTAGCTCCCACAGCTACAGCGCCCATGTTCCATGCATCTTTAATAGTGCCGAACATGATCTGGTCGAACTTGTTAGGATAAGATATGAATTCGTTATGGTTCACTTTTACAATGAACGGGATCTTATGGGCATACTTACGGGCCACAGAGCCCAGTACTCCGTATGTGGATGCCACTGCGTTACATCCGCCCTCAACTGCAAGTTTCACAATATTCTCAGGGTCAAAGTAGATCGGGTTTGGAGCAAATGATGCACCACCACTGTGCTCAATACCCTGGTCCACCGGAAGGATAGAAACGTATCCGGTTCCTGCAAGGCGGCCGTGATTCATGATCGTATTGATGCTGCGTACAGTCTGTACATTACGGTTCGACTGTGTCCACACTGTGTCCAGATGGTCGGCAGACGGAGCGTAGATCGAATCTTTGCTGATGGTGTTGCAGGTGTGATCCAGATAATAGCTGGCTTTGTCCCCTAATAGTTCGTGAATTTTGTTCAGTGACATATGTTGGTTATTTTTTGAGTAATCGGCTGCAAAGGTATTTTAAAAAGCCAAAAGTAAAAACTCGGCTGCCAAATCTCTATCACTACTTGTTTCTGTTTGCTCGGCCTGGCTTTCCGGACTCTTTCTAAAACAATTGTTCAACTTTTTTCTTCGGACGTATTGATATTCAAATTGTTTGGTATAGTTTTTGCTTCTTAAATTTTAACTTTAAGTTAGCGTACATCCATTCATTGTTTCACCCTATAAAAAATCAGCAAAAATGAAAAAACTACTATTATTGTTTGCGGCGGGCGCGATCACATCCTCGTCATTCGCACAGGAAAGGCAATTGACTTTCGGAAATGACGTTCCGGTGGGCACAAAAAGCGCGGCATCGTTGCGCCATGTTATTCGGACCGAGGTCGATAACAAAAAGCACGAGCAGAAAACTACTGCTGCTCCACGTTGGTACAGTTATGCCAGCAATTTCGACACAACAGAAAAAGAGATCGGTAATGGTGCGGCTATCTCGGCACAGTACCTCTGGAGAGACACAATGGCGGTGATGCCATATGGTACGTTGTCTGCTCCCACATGGTCACATAATCGCCTTGTGTCTATAGGGGCTGTCACAGATCCTACATATTCAGGTTTCAACCGCTTCGACTATTATCCCGGCGAAATGAAGGTCACTTCAGCCGATGCTTACACAGTCGATTCACTGCGCTTTTTTGGTATTTACGGTTTCAATGTCGCCAATACATATGTTGACACAATTCGCGTGGCATTTGTTTATGGCGACGCCAGCCGCGGAAACGGTACTACAGGTCCGGATGTTTATCTCGCAAAAACCGGCAATCCGGCTGTGCTCACTACTTACGGTTCATCCGACTCAATGGACACTTATCGTATACACTTTGACGCGAACACAGGCCATGCCAAAGGCACATCTGTCATAGTTAAGGACATCATCCTCGATAATACCGGTGCTTCACCTGCCTGGGGCGATACACTATCTGACGGTACTTACATGGGACGCGTAGGGTTCTCCGATGTCAACGTTCCCGCCGGCAACCTCATAGGTGCTACAATTTCGTTCATAAGCGGTAGTCCCACTTTCACGCCGCACGACACAGTGTTTTTATCTTCCGGAACATACAAACACAATATGTTCAGGCCTTACAGTATTTTCAAAGGTTCAGGCACAACACCAATGTATGCTACTTACAGTGCGGCCAACCGTAATAGCGGGATGTATAAAACACTCCCCGATACATCGCTGGGCTGGGGTGGGCAGTACATTCCACTGTGGTTCTGGTCGTCGAGCGGCGGCGCCAGCACCTACCAGTATCCATATGTAGACTTCCGCGTTAAGTGCCCATCATGTGGTGTGATCGTAGGCGTGCAGGACATCGCTCGTATTCAGGAAGCATCAGTTTATCCAAATCCGGCCGATGATCACGTAACCATTCCATTCACTTTGGGACAAAAAGCTGACGTAACTGTTTCTCTCAGTAATTTGCTCGGTCAGGTCGTTGAGTCACGCTTTTATCAGGCTGTAGAGAAAGGTAAGGCTGTGTTTAACACTGCGTCATTACCATCAGGTGTTTACCAATTCACGGTTGCGGCTAATGGAGAAAAGCTATCAGGCAAGGTGGTTATTACACATTAAGATTTGCAGTTAATTTTTTTGGATAGGGGGCTGATATCAGTCCCCTTTCTGTTTTCAGTACATTTAATAGCCCCGTTGCTGATTTTCCGAGCGCAATAAACCGCTGAAATTGGCGTTTGGAACCCATTGTGTGACAATCAAAATAACTTAGGAAATTATCGTTCTACTGTCTATTTTTGACTGTAGAACGATAATTATTTGATTTGTCGTGCATTTAATGCCCGATAGAAGTCCCATTACTTAGGGTTCACATAGTTGTTGTTCATTTAATATTCTCGTTTTTATGCAGATTGATCTGAAGAAATTTAAACAAGACATACTTGTCATCGTTGGTTTTGCTTTGCTTGCGTTACTGTACTGCTACCCACAGTTACAGGGGAAAAAGCTCAACCAGCACGATAATATATCGTGGCAGGGAATGGCGCAGGAGGCGAAAAGTTATCACGAGACCACTGGCAAGGACGCACTTTGGTCCAACAGCATGTTTGGCGGCATGCCTACCTACACCACATATGTTGGCGCTGCCAATACCAATTATACCGGTTACGTTCAGACTGTTCTTCAATCGGTTGGTAAGCCTGCATATTTCTTTTTTATTGCAATGGTGTGTTTTTACCTGCTCATGCGGGTGCTCAATATCAATAAATGGCTGTCTATGGTCGGGGCCATCGCATATGCGTTCTCTACATACAATGCAATTATTATAAGCGTAGGCCACGAGACTAAGATGCTCACAATGGGCTATTTGCCGGCAGCTATGGCTGGTCTTTACCTCGTGTATCGCGAGAAATGGTTGACAGGTGCAGCGGTCCTCGGCCTGTCATTTGCACTCATCTTCAGCAACAACCACTTCCAGGTTATTTATTATTCCTTTATTATGTTCGGCTTTTTCGGGTTGGTAATGCTCTACGTTGCCATCAAAGAAGGCAGGCTGAAACAGTTCTTTATCTCATCAGGCATTGCAGCTATTACAATGGCTGCCGGTATCGGACCCAGCATGCCGTCTTTGCTCACAACCTCAGAATATGCAAAAGAAACAATGAGGGGTGGTGCCAGCGAACTCTCAGGTCACGATAAAAAAGAAAACGGTGGTCTTGATAAAGAATATGCCTTCCGTTGGAGTAACGGCATTGGCGAGACTTTCTGCCTTATGGTCCCGTATCTGTATGGTGGATCCAGCGGTGAGGCGGCTGAAAAAGCCCCTAAAACGCTTGAGGCAATCGGTGGTGGTGCCGACCAGTTGCCATTGTATTGGGGGCCGCAGCCTTTCCTCAGTGGTCCGGTTTACTTTGGCGCCATTGTTTGTTTCTTGTTTGTGTTGGGCATTTTTGCTGTCAAATCACCCCACAAGTGGTGGATCGTTGCTGCCAGTGTTGCATGTATCGTACTGTCTTGGGGCAAGAATATGGAGAGCATCAATTACTTTTTGTTCGATCATCTCCCTTATCTGAATAAGTTCCGTACTCCTTCTATGGCACTTGTTATTCCTCAGTTTCTATTTCCGCTCCTGGGTATTTGGGGGGTACAGGAGATCCTCGACCGTCGCGACGATCCCCAAACCTGGAAAAACATCAAGTTGGCAGCGGGTATTACAGCCGGCATATGTGTGCTCATTGGGGTGGGAGGTAGCATGTTCTTCGATTTCACCGGCGGAAGTGATGATCGCCTGCAACCCGAAATGGTGAAACTCCTCAAGGAAGACAGGGTTGCCCTTGCAATGCGCAGCGGACTCACAAGCGCTGTTTTTATACTCCTGGCTGCCGGCATGCTTTGGGCATATCTTAAAGACCGCATCAAAAGTTCAGCTTTATTTATAGGTCTGGGTGTTCTTGTTGTTATCGACCTACTGCCAATGTCTAACAACTACCTGAATGAATCAAACTATGTAGACGCATCAGAGTATGAAACTATATTCCAGCCGCGCGACGTGGATATGGCAATCATGAAGGACCCCGATCCTTACTACCGTGTGCTGGATCTCACTCGTGATACCTACAACGATGCGATCCAGGCATATTTCCATAAATGTATTGGTGGTTATCACCCCGCGAAAATGGAGATCTATCAGGATCTTATCGACCGCCAGATGAGCCGTGGTTTCAATGGCCAGGTGCTCAACATGCTGAACACGAAGTACATTATTGCCGGTCCTAAAGGCGGTGCACCACAAGTCATCCCAAATCCTACTGCCTGTGGAAACGCATGGTTTGTAAATGAGATAGAATGGGTGAATACTGCCGATGACGAAATGAATGCACTCAACGCTCCTCAAATAGGTGATACTGCGCTACCGGCAGGTGCGTTCAGCCCTATGAATACGGTAGTGCTGCGTGCAGCGTTAAAGGACAAGGTGGGTAATGCCGCTATCGGTAAAGACAGTGCAGCTTCCATAAAACTTACCAAATACGGTTTGGATGAACTGTCGTTCACCAGCACCAATAGTAAAGAGGGCATCGCTGTTTTCTCCGATATCTATTATCCTAAAGGCTGGAAGGCATATGTGGACGATAAGGAAACGCCTATTATGCGTGCAAACTATGTTCTGCGTGCCATCAAGGTTCCTGCAGGAAACCACAAAATAGAGTTCCGCTTCAAGCCCGATAGCTTCTATACAGGCCAGAAGGTGGCATTTGTAAGCAGCATTGTACTTGTTCTGCTTTGCTTGGGTGCCCTGTACAAAGGGCTGGCCAAACCCGCCGAGAGTTAGTAGTTGATTTTTTGAGTGCCTTGGTGTGATATCTGTAGGCTAATGTTTGAAAATGGATGCTAAACCTGCATACGACCTGAAGAACCTTTTCCGCATGCGGAGGGAAATGAGTGTGGGTTTCTACATCACCGACTTTCTTTTCAGAAGGCTCCTAAGACAGAATGCAGACACCGGCTGGGCTATTCATCATACTAGCACTATTCATAGTCCCGGTCGTATTACCCTGGGTAAGGGTGTGTACCCCGGAGATTCTCCCGGTGTATATATTAATGCGGCCAATGGTATTTCTATTGGTGACTATACTAATATAGGACCCAATGTAGGTGTCATTTCGGCTAATCACGATTTGGTGAACAACGACAAGCACGCGCCTGCCGATCCTATCAGGATCGGACGATTCTGCTGGATCGGGATGGGGGCGGTTATTCTGCCTTCCGTACAGTTGGGCGATTTTACAATCGTAGGCGCAGGCGCGGTAGTAACAAAAAGTTTTGAAGAAGGTTATTGTGTCATAGCTGGTAACCCGGCAAGGGTCATCAGGCAACTAAACAAGGAAGAATGTAATGCCTTTGCTCAAAGCAAATAGCGTATTTTTAAGTAACTCATTCTATATATTCATCACGCGGTTTTTCCCTTCTTTGGCAAACCTGCTGGTGCTTGTTTGGTATTCGCGCAATCTTTCCGAAAACGACTACGGGAATTATCAGTTATTCTGGATCCAGCTATATGTTATATATCCACTCATCAGTTTTGGATTACACAACGTCATAGTAACCTACACACGGAACTTTCTGGCCAATATCCTTAGTAAGATCAAGGTCTTGCATTATGTGATTTATGTGCTTTGGGCAATTGCACTATCTCTCGTTTTCGCAATGCTGCAATCGCGCTCTGGCCAGGTGCATTTTTTTACCTCGCTGCTGTTTATTCTTAGCTTCTCAGTAGGTGTTGTTACAGAATCGCTGCTCATTGTTTTCCGCAAGTATAACGTACTCACTTGGACGGGGTTCCTTTATGCAGCGTCTTTTTGTGGTATACATTTGTGGGCTTTATCAGCGCGGTTCAGCCTGCAGGAACTGTTTTCACTATTGTTGGTCGTAAGCATGCTACGCGTTTTCGTATACAGTTGCGCAGTGCTCATAGAGGTGAAAAAAGACGTAGACGGATACATTGAGGAATTTGTAGATCTCGGTTCAGTTCGCGCGCTGTGGCTCCACCTCGGCCTATACGACGTCGTTCAGATGTTGTCAACCTGGGTCGATAAGTTTGCGGTTGCCCTCGTCCTTACAGCGGGATTATCAGCAATATATTATAACGGAGCTCAAAATGTCCCGTTCCTGCCCATACTGTTGAGTGCTGCAGGTAGTGCAGTTTTGTTGCAGCTTGCCGGCCGAAACGGGATGCCGGAAAAAGAAGCAACGCTGCAATTGGTCAATGAATCTGGGAGGATGTTGTCGTCTATTGTGTTTCCTGTATTTTTCTTTCTTTACATTTTTCGCAACGAGTTGTTCGTTACAGTCTTGTCAGAAAAATACATCCCGGCCATTCCCATTTTTGCTGTTTCAATTCTTTCGCTTCCTGTTCGGGCATATAGTTTTACTACTGTTTTACAACGTGCACACAAAGGACATATTATTAACATTGGTGCCGTTGCAGAACTGGTCCTTGCGCTGGCACTCATGTACCCGCTTTATTTGTTTATGGGTTTGCCCGGTGTGGCGTTGAGCTTCGTTATTTCTACCTATTTACAGGCAGTATTTTATCTCATTGCAACCGCACGCCACTTGCGGGTATCTCCTCTTCATCTTCTACCATTGCGCAATTGGACCGTTAAATTCGTCATGTATGGGTCGGTCATGTTGGCCATCCACTACATTGGGGCATTGCAGTACACCGGCAAGGCAACGCTTTTACTGGGTGCACTGGGCATGGTATTACTTGTTCTATTTACGTTTGTATTTGAGTTAAACCGAAAAAAGCACTATGACAGGGCCGCAGAACCGATTCAGGCTTAAGAATATCGACAATACCGGATTTGGTACAAATAGCAGCGTAGAAGGTGGTCGCCTCGTGAATCCTGACGGATCCAACAACGTCAGGAAGCGCGGATTGCCTATATGGGAGCGGATATCGTTTTACCATACGCTCCTGCAAATGAAGCGCTCTCATTTTTTTCTCACTATCATGTTATTCTACACCGCTACCAATGTCTTCTTTGCCGGTATTTATTTTTTGGTAGGCGTGCACAATCTAGCCGGAATTCAGCATTCCGATTCGTTGTTTGATGAGTTGGCAGCAGCTTTCTTTTTCAGTTCACAGACGCTCACTACAGTCGGTTACGGTCACTTGGCACCCACCGGCCTCATCACAAATGCCATTGCCTCCACCGAATCGTTGATCGGTATCCTCGCCTTCGCTGTTGTTACCGGCCTTATATATGGGCGGTTTTCACGTCCCAGAGCGTTTTTGTTGTTCAGCTCTAATGCACTGATTGCTCCTTACAAGAATGGAAGAGCGCTGATGTTGCGCATGGCTACGTACAAAAATAATCACCTCACTGATGTCGAATCTCAACTCACGATAGCGCTTCATCTGGACGAAAATGGAAAGACAGTAACCCGGTTTTATCCCCTCCCTCTTGAAATGCCTCGTATCAATTCAATGGCATCCAGTTGGACCATCGTACACAATATTACCGAGGAAAGTCCGCTCGCTAACTATGACCAAAAGGCGCTCGCAGAGGCGAAAGCGGAAGTAATGATTTACGTACGTGCGTTTGATGATCATTTCTCCAACACCGTACAGCAACGGACATCATACCTCAGCGGTCAGGTGATATTCGGGGCACGTTTCACCCCCATGTTCCAGCGGTCTGATGATGGATCTTATACACTCCTCGATCTCAGTAAGATCAATGCGCACGAACCCGCCGATCTGCCATAAAAGGCTGGATAGTATCTATAGTTATTTGCTCTTATTGATAGCGGTAGCGTAGATCTTCTTGATACTGTTCTTTTCCTCCTGATCCATAATGTTTTTGAGGGTAGGCAACAGCGTTTCGTTGATAGGTAATTTCAGTTTCAGAATTTCGACAAGTGCATAGGCAGCACTCCATCTTACAACAGTCCCGTCATTATTGGCATTGTCCAGTAATCCGGGGATAGCGCGTACAGCAATGTTAGGGTGTAAAGCAATTGTATTTCCTATTACCCTTGCCGATTCCCATTTGATGCGCGGAGCCTTCGCGCTTAGAAGCGCCACTACCCACTCAAGTACTTTGACATCTATGGCCGATGCATCTCGTTTAGTAAGGTATTCCAAGCTTTCAATACAGGTAGCTTTCACCGTGTCTTTTGACTTATCTGCAAATATTATCAGATCGCTTACAGTGATCTCACCGGCATCCAGGTGCTGACACAACTTTTGAGTCTTGTCCTTCGGTTTAAGTGCCTTGTCGGCGAAGATTTCACTGATCGTCATCTGGTTAGGCTATTGGTTAAATTAAAAGTAGTTGCCGCGGTTTACGGCAACTACCATATAATTGCATTGCGTCCTTATTGTTTCTTAAATACGTTCCATGAGTAACCCGATACAGAATCTATTGTAGTGGAGTCTCGTGTAATAAGGTCAGCCGATGTCAAAGAATGGATATGGAAAGTGCCTTCAGACAGCGTGAAAAGTGGGTTGGTGCTGCCATTTGATTTGATGTTGACATCAGCATCGTTATTCAGCAGCGACCAGGTGAATCCTGATGATATGGAGGCACCCATGAATTCAATTGATAGCGATCCGTTAC
The DNA here is from genome assembly GCA_044348585.1 of Flavipsychrobacter sp. Classification (GTDB taxonomy): domain Bacteria; phylum Bacteroidota; class Bacteroidia; order Chitinophagales; family Chitinophagaceae; genus Nemorincola. The sequence continues at coordinate 2,977 of JBIKSN010000007.1, read as the reverse complement.
CATCAGACTGGTAGGTGGTGAACAGCGCAAGCGTGTCAGGTATAGAAACCACCTCCGATGGCTCCATGATGCTGTTGTTGTTCGCGTCCAAACCCGTCTGCATCAGTTTCCACTTTCCGCTGAGCCTTGCTTTCACTGAATCGTCTTTCTTCTTTTTGCAGCTCGTTGCTGTTAGGCTGAATGCAGCAATGAGAACAATAAATAATTTGGTAGTGTTTTTCATATCCGGTGTTTTTTTCGTTAGTAAAACTACATATAATCAGTTATAATTCATTGTGTTAGGTCTCTTCCCGGAACCTTCCCGTTATCCCCTGAATCCCCTAAGGAAGTCAACAACCGGCATTCTTTTCTTCCCCTCAAGTTGCAGCTCCTGCACGTACACCCAGCCGTCTTTCGCCGCAAACCTCAGGAATGTGCTGTGGTCGGTTTCAAATGCTCCGGGTGCTTTGCCGGTTTCTCCCTGTTCATTTTTTACTGAATACACTCGCATCGTTTTTTCGCCAAAGTGTGTAAATGCGGTAGGGTAGGGCGAAAGCCCCCGCACAAAATTGTTGATCTCGTTACAGCTTCTGTTCCAGTCTATCGCCATGTCTTCCTTAAATAACTTTGGCGCGTGTCTTAGCTCGCTGGTAGTTATGGCTGTCTGAGGTATCTCTTTTAATGTGCCTGCAGCAAGCCCTTTCACGGTCACTACCAACAGTTCTGCACCGGCCACCATCAGTTTGTCGTGCATCGTGCCGGCATTGTCTTCCGGTAGAATGGGCACCTTGGTCTGAAGCAATATGTCACCGGTGTCTATTTCGTGCTTCAGTTTGAAGGTAGTTACCCCTGTCTCGGTTTCACCATTCATGATGGCTCTGTTGATCGGGGCAGCTCCACGGTATTGCGGCAACAACGACCCATGTACGTTGATCGTCCCCATTGGCGGCATGTTCCACACCACTTCCGGCATCATCCTGAAGGCCACAACTATCTGCAGGTCGGCATTCAGGTTCCTCAGTTCTTCCAGAAATTCCGGTGCCTTCATCTTCTCAGGCTGCAACACTGGCAGTCCTTGCGCCACTGCATACTGTTTCACTGCCGATGCCTGTAAGTGCTGTCCGCGTCCCGCAGGTTTGTCAGGTGCGGTCACTACGGCTACTACATTACCCCCGGACTCTATTACCGCCTTCAGCGATGCAACAGCAAAATCGGGTGTACCGAAAAAAACTATCCGCAATTCTTCAAATGTCTTCATTCAGTCACAAAACTAATCCTAATGTCGGAATGTCTGTAGCGACCTGGCCGAATGCCGGCACATTGCTTTACTTTTGCCCTTCGCTGCAAATGCGGTCGCTTTATTATTCTGTATCATGTATCAACTCCTTCAGGATATCATTGCCAATCCGGGTGCCTCTCTGCTCACAATTGCCAACCTTGTGCTCATTGAAAGCCTCCTCTCGGTAGACAATGCCGCGGTTCTGGCAACTATGGTAATGGGGCTTAAGCCCGAGGAACGCAAGAAGGCGCTGAAATACGGCATTTTCGGGGCCTATCTTTTCCGTGGCATCTGCCTGTTCCTCGCTGCTTATTTGGTTAAGGTGTGGTGGCTAAAAGGTGTTGGCGGCCTCTATCTATTGTATATCACTATAGATTGGTTGCGCAAACGTGGCAAAACAGAAGAAACAAAGACCGAGATCAAGAATGAGGGCAGTGTCTTTTACCGTGCCACAGTAGGTCGCATCGGCAAGTTCTGGGCCACGGTCATTGCGGTAGAGGTAATGGACCTCGCGTTCTCTATCGATAATGTCTTCGCTGCAGTTGCCTTTTCCGACAATGTCCTCGTCATTATGATCGGGGTGTTTATCGGCATTCTTGCCATGCGTTTTGTCGCTCAGGGTTTCGTCAAGTTGCTGGAACACTATCCGTTTTTGGAAGTGTGCGCATATGCGGTCATTGCGTTACTGGGAGTTAAACTCACTTTGTCGCTTGCCGAGCACTATTACCCCGATTCGAAAATGACCCGTATCCTGGAGAGTCACGAGGCTGATTGGGTTACTTCCCTTATTACCATTGCCATCTTCTTTGTCCCTATGCTCACCTGCTACCTGTTCGATTACCCATCTCGTGTCAAGGACAAGTAGCTACTGATAACAATTTGCAAGTTAGATATTACGTTTTCTGCTACATTCCCTAACTTTATGCCTCTTTATGAATCTCCTTAGTCGGTCTATATCCCATCTTATTTTGGCAGCTGCCGCAACTGTGCTTTTGGTGGCTTGTGGTGAAAAGGTGCCGTTGCCGCAGCGCAAGTCTACGTTTTATATCACTTATTCGGGTGAGCTCTATCTCGGCGACAGTATCCAGTTTCAGACCAATGCACCTGCCGGCAGGCACCTCCTTTGGTTGTTTGGCGATGGTGAGTCTTCTATAGAGACCAGCCCGAGGCACGCATTCATGAGGCCACCTTTTAATGGTCCGGATATTGCACCCGATACTGTTACGCTCATCGTTGATAACGACATTCATCAGCCCAACAAGATCGCCATTATGTTGAAGCCGGGTATCCATTGGGTGGTGGGCAACTACACATGGAAGGGTGGTAAGTTCCGTTTGTTTGGCACGTGCTGTCCCGGTATGTCCGATCATCCCCTTGCCGATACCGTTTTTGCTGTTACTGCATGGGACGAAAATACCGTGAAGGCCTGGGGCAACAGCCTTCGCTACCTCGCCGACAGCAACTACTACAGCAACGAACGATCCACCGGTCTGTATAACGGAACGTGGGTTATTTACACCCGCGACACCCTGTTCTTCCGCCAGCGCACCGGCGACGCGAACGGCTGGGCCGAAACAACCTATTTCCACAAGTTCTGATCCATGTTATGACCACACAGTCAAAATCATATTGGAAGCGGTGGTACACACTGGTTCTGCTGTTCCTCGCAGTGCAGATCGTATTCTACTGGTGGTTCACCGTTCATTACCGCTAAGGCAT
>JBIKSN010000119.1:0-8848 GCA_044348585.1 Flavipsychrobacter sp. | reverse complement strand
GTTGCCCAGAAACAGCATGTGCTTCGCCTTCAGGTACTCCTTCAGCTTCAGCTCCAGTTCATTCACCAGCGGGCCGTTATTGGTCAGCCAGTTACGCTCCCAGATACCATTCAGGTACTGCGTATATTCCTCCATAGGAGGCAGGAAAGGTTTTGTTACGTTGATCATAACTAACTAACTATGTAAAGTATGGAACGCGGATGAATACCATGACGGTCAAATACTTCCCGACCGAAGTATTCTAATCCCAACTGATCTACTTTGAACCCCGCTTTCTCCAGATTGCCCACAAATCCCCTTTTTGAGTACATACGCACGTGGTCGTCCTGACCAAAGTACTTCCATCGGTCCGCATCGGTTGTTATGGCGTCATTCTCGTAGGTCTCCTCTATCGCATTCGTTATCGGCACCATCGCAATTCCCCAGCCACCCGGTTTCAACACGCGGCGCAGCTCGCGCATGGCTTTAATATCGTCCTTTATATGCTCCAGCACATGAGAACAGATGAAGATGTCGAAACGGCCATTCTCATAGATGTTCATGTCGGTGATGTCCACTTTGTCATCAGCCGGATTGTACAGATCTGCCGACCTGTAGTTGATCTGCGGCATAGCACGCAGGTATCCCGACAAGAGCGAGGGTGCAATGTCCAGCAGGTTATACTTTGTGCCCTCCGGTGTATTGGCAAGTCGCTTCTCTATATACAATGCATACAGCCTGTCGCGGTCATTAGAATAGCAGCGCGGACACGAATAGGCGAACATGTTCATAGTCTCGAACGAGAACATTGGGTACACCATCTGGTACCTGTCTGCCGGTTCTATCAAATGATAGTCTATCGTGCGGAAATGATTGATGCCTGTTTTGCAAATGGGGCAAAAATGTTTGTCGCCCATGTAGGGCAACTTATGTGGATCCGAACGCAATTCCTTCAGGAAACTATGAACGGCTTTTTTTATCCTCAGTACGTTCTTACTCATGTTGATCTATTTTAGTGAGAACGGTAACGTTGTAGGGCGCACGGCACCTACCCATTTCCCGAACCATGCACCCTGACGTTGCTCGTCTATCACTTCAAACGTCAGCAGGTCGTGGATCACATACTCGATGGCAGATGTGTCTTTCACGAAGTACAACGATATCGTGTACACATCATCATTCAGCAACTTACCCGGAACAGACAATACACTTGTATGCCAACCCTTGGCTATCAGCGTAGGTTGGGTAGTCACATTGAACACACATACACCCGCAGTGGTGTTAAGCACCAGACTCAGGTTCATATTCACCATATCCGCACTGCTGTAAAACTCAAACCTGATATCAAACGGAGTATTTACGTCAATTATATTGCCCGCTTCAGGATTGTGCAACACGATCTCTGCCGATGATAAACGTACTTTGTCATTGCCCGGCATATCGTCTGTTTCCTCCCACTTGCGCACCAGGCAGTTCTTCACTTCACGGTTCAGGTAATTGTTTATCACCACATCAGTTGGCCCCACTTCCATAACCCTACCCGATTTCAGGTACATCGCACTCTTGCACAGACTTTGAACGGCCTGCATATTATGGCTCACAAATATCACCGTGCGGCCATGGCTGGCCACATCGCCCATCTTCCCCAGACACTTCTTCTGAAACTCGGCATCACCAACCGCCAGCACTTCATCCACTATCAGTATCTCCGGCTCGAGGTGTGCGGCCACACCAAACGCAAGACGCACATACATACCCGATGAATAACGTTTTACCGGAGTGTCTATGTACATCTCTATCCCCGAGAAATCCACTATCTCATCAAACTTCCGGCTGATCTCCTTTTTTGTCATCCCAAGGATAGTGCCGTTCATGTATATGTTATCTCGTCCGCTCAGCTCAGGGTTAAAACCGGTACCTACCTCCAAAAGTGAAGCAATACGGCCCTTTATCTTGATCTGGCCCGTTGTCGGCCCCGTCACCCGAGACAACAGTTTTAGCAACGTTGATTTACCGGCGCCATTCTTGCCAATGATACCCAACGTATCGCCTCTTTTTATCTCAAAATTTATGTCTTTCAGCGCCCAGGCATATTCACTATTTGCCTTTCTGGTACGGTCGTTTTCGACCCCTACCTTCAAAAACGGATCTTCCTTGCCACGCGCCAATGCCCACCACCTTTTCAGGTCGTGGCTCAGCATACCCGTGCCTATCTCACCCAAACGATACTGCTTGGATATGTCTTCCGCTTTTATGACAACGTCATTGTTCATGAGGTCTATACTGTATCGATGAACTTCTTTTCTACCCTGTTAAATATCACTATACCCACTACCAGCGCCAATATTGTCCAGATAACACTGTAGCCTAGCCAATAGTAATTAAATACGCCTGTGCCCTGCCCCAGAAAAGCATACTTGAATGCTTCGAACAGCGAGGCAAGCGGATTCAGCCACAGCCACAAATGATAAGACGGATTCTTAATAGAAGAGATCGGGAATATAACCGGTGTCACAAACTGCAGCAACTGTATACCGAACGCCACCAGAAAGTTCAGATCCCTGTACTTGGTCGTTAACGAGGTAATGATGATACCAAAACCCAGACTCATGAACGCGATAAGCGCCAGTATCACCGGGAAAAATACCATGTGCCAGTTAGGTGTTATCGCTTCTTTCACCCACAGGTAATATGCCCAGATGATGAAGAACAGCAAAAACTGTATCAATAGTTTTATGATACCTGATATCACCTTCGACAAAGGCAGAATGATACGCGGGAAATAGACCTTCCCGAATACCGTTGCATTCTCCGAGAAAGTCTTTGACGTCACCTTAAAGGTCTCGGCAAAATAATTCCATATAGTGAAACTTCCGAGGTAGAACAATATCTGAGGGGCATTGCCGGTAGAGATACGTGCCACCTGGCCAAAAATGAACGCGTATATAATAGCTGTAAGTATCGGCTGCAGCATGAACCAGATAGGCCCGAGGATCGTCTGCTTATAAACTGTAACGATGTCTTTTTTCACGAACATCATCAGCAGATCCCGGTAACGCCAGATCTCACGAAGATTTATATCCAGATACCCGCTATCAGCAGATATCTTAATATCCCAATTTTCGTTATCGTGTTCTGTCTGATGTTGCACCATCAAATGTTCGCTTTGCACAGTGTAAAATTCTACCGGATTTATGAATTTTTCTTCTTCAGGAAAGAGCCAAGACCCTTACTCTTCTTCTTTTTATCTTCTTCCAGATAATAACCATCGCCATAGGTACCGTAGCCATAGCCGTAACCATATCCATAACCATATCCATAACCGTAGCCATAACCATAGCCGTAACCATAACCGTAGCCATAGCCCTCTTCGTAACCATAACCATAAGCAAAACCACGGTTGGCAACTACGTCATTCAGAATGATGTTCAGTTTAGGTATGCGGCCGCCATAATACAACTCGTTTGGTATGCCCAATTGCTGCTTGTAGGTATAACCCTGGCGAACCACGTACATTGCCGTATCCGCATAGCGGTTCAGCAACTGCGCATCGGTAACCAGACCCACGGGCGAAGTATCGATGATCACATAATCGAAATCTTTGCGCAACATCTCAAAAAGATCTTCTGTACTTTTCAACAGCACCAACTCTGCAGGGTTGGGTGGAATAGGCCCCGATGGCAGCACAAAAAGATTCGGATCCACACCTGACGGGATCAAGACTTCGTTGTACGATGCCTTACCGATAGAATAATTGGAAAAACCCACTTCATTGTTCAGCCCCAGCATCTTTGATATCTTTGGCTTCCTGAGGTCAAGTTCCATAATTACTACTTTCTTACCTGACAACGAAAGCGTCACAGCCAGATTGATGGCGATAAATGACTTTCCTTCACCACTCATACTCGACGTTACCATGATCACTTTCTGATCATTGCGTGTCAGGAGATACTGCAGATTGGTACGCAGCGCCCTGAACTGTTCTGATATGATAGTGCGGCTGTTGCGGGTTACCGCCACACTTTCACCGCTTGCATTATTGCCTATTTCACCGATTATCGGGATTGTCGTTGCCTTTACAATGTCTCCCTTGCTGATGATACGGATATTCAGCGCCCTTCGGATCATGATCACCGCAAAGGGCAACATGGTTCCGATAAGGAAAGAGATCATAAGTATCCGGCGCTTATCCGGCGCAACAATACCCGTTGTCAAAGCAGCATCAACCACTATACCATCAGCCACGGTCGATGACTTTTCGATCGCGGTTTCCTCTCTCTTCTTCAAAAGGAAAATAAACAACTCCTGCTTGATCTGTTGCTCACGGGAAAACTCCAGCGACTCACGCTCCACTTTAGGGATGTCTCTTATGTCTTTTACATTAGACTTAAGCGACTGTTCTGTCATCCTCACCTTAAGCTCAGTTTCCTTCTTCGAAGAAGCCAACGCGTTCGCCAGGCTCTTCTTAACCTCGTCTTTCTGCTTCCTGTACGTCCGCGGAATGGGGTTGTCCTTATTCATGGTCAACTCCGCCTTGTCTATTTGCTCGGTAAGAAAATTATACCGGTTGAGCAGGTCGGAAAGCCCCTTATTATCAAGCAGGGAGGCCGGTAGCGTTACAAGCTTGTCATCAACCTTCTGAATGTAGTCGCTGATCGTTCCTATAACCCCTAACTGCAATTTTGCCTCCTCAAGTTTCAAAGCCGTATTCGACTTTGTGGTGATCAGCAGAGATGCCTGAGTTCCAATATCAGCGATGCCATTCAGTTGTTTGAATTTCTCTATCTCAATTTCCACTTTCGACAGCTCTTCGCCCAATATCTTTTTCCTTCTGTCTATGAACGCTATAGTGCTGTCGGCTATCTTGTTTCTGTCCTCTATATTCTTTCGCTGATAAACATTCATCAGGGTATTAATGATGTCAACCGCGCGCTCGGGGATCGCATTCATCATGCTAATCTGAATACAGGTTACCGCCTTATTAGGTACCACATAGTTTACCTGTCCCTGATAGCTTATTGCCGAATACAAAACAGGTATATGTTGAACAAAGTACTCAAGATTTGAAAGAGAGAATGCAGGTGTTTTCTGGAGCACCACCCTACCAATATCTTCAAGTGTTATCGTATCCCCCCAATTCGCATTTACAGTGTGGTTCTTGCCGTCTACCAGGTTATAATTATCATTACTGAGTATCTTGACCTTACAACTGAAACTACCGTCAAAAGTGTCCACTTTCACCAGTTCAAACGGCTTATTGTTGTACAACTCGGTCTTCTTAAACCGTCCTTCCGTAGTGTAAATAATGTTGAGCTTCAGCTCTTTCACAATCTCCGTCATTGTGGATCGGCTCCTCAATATCTGGATCTCATTATCAATATTTATTTTGTTATTGTTGATCTTCAGTGCCTTTAACAGATCATCAGATCCCGCACTGCTTTTTTTAGAATCGTTTATAAGCAATTGAGCGGACGCACTATAAATAGGAGTATAATAGCGCAGATAAATGTTACCTGCAATCAGCGATATAATTATGCTCCCCAACAGCCACGGCCATATGGCCAGAATAGTAGTAAGCAGCCACTTCAAATTCAAAGTGTTACCGCCGCCCTCTTCGGTTTTAGGCAATACCTGATCAGGCCTTTGCTTCAAGGCTTCATCGACTGCTGCTTTATTATTGCCTTCCATTCGTTTCCGGTTTCTTCAGAATTACTTATTTGATGATTCTGGTAAGGAACAGCAGAGAAATGATACCGATCACCCCGCTACCGTAGCTCAGGTATCGGGTAAATGAATTATCACTACTCTGTCGTTTGAAATTACTTGCTTCTACATAAATGTAGTCTCTGGGCTGAACATAAAAATATGGAGACTGGAAAATACTTGACGACGTTAGATCAAGTCGCACAAATTTCGTTTGTGAGCCTTCCGTCCGGGCCAGCAATATATTGTTACGCTTAGCTGTAATATTCAAGTCGCCCGCCATTGCCAGGATGTCCAGCACAGTTGCTTTCTCGCTCGCCACATTGAAAACTCCGGGACGCACAACATCACCCAGTACTTTTACCTCGAAATTAGCAATACGAACACGTATTGCCGGTTCCTTATAATACACCTCATACTTGTGCTTGATCAGCTCCCGTGCCTCAGTAGTTGTAAGGCCACCTACCTTCACAAACCCGACCAGGCCAAGCTCTATGTAACCGTTTTTGTCTACTAAATAACCTCCAAGCAGACTTGTCGATGGAACGCTGGTTGGTTCCACCGGAGCATTATTCTCATTCTGAACAAGCGTCTGTATGTTGACCGAAAGGATATCATTGGGCTGGATGATCGGTTCATTATACTTGCCGTTGCTATCCTGCACCACAACAACCTTTTCCAGACTATCGTCCTTCAGATTGTTGAAATAAACGAATTTTTTCGCCGGAACACAGGAATGCATCGTGGTCATTATGACAAAAAAAGAAAGCAGGCACAGGCCATAAACGCCTCGCCTCAGTACGTGCTGCATTTCGGGAATTTTCATCAAAAATAGTTTAAAATAAGCTAAAAATGAAACCTGCGACCACCTTACAGCGCCCTCGCGCGTCACTCTCGGATCTACAGTCTGGCGTCTACCATATCCGTGGCCAGGCAACCTTTCACGTCATAGATCACTCCGTTCGGGTTCACATGATCACGCCAGTTCACAGAAACAAATTCCTTATGTGCAACCGCCAGAATGACTGCATCATAGCGCACGCCCTCAGGTAGCGTATCCGTTATACCTATACCATATTCGTGCATCACGTCGGCCGGCTTCGCCCACGGGTCATATATACAAATGTCTGTATTGTAGGAGGCCAGTTCACTGATGATGTCCACTACACGGGTATTGCGCACATCCGGACAATTCTCCTTGAACGTGATACCCAATACCAGCACTTTAGCCGCCTTAATGGTAATATCTCGCTTTATCATAAGCTTAACCACCTCAGAAGCAATGTATTTGCCCATGCCATCGTTCAACCTGCGACCAGCCAATATGATCTCGGGGTGGTAGCCTACCTCCTGTGCTTTCTGCGCCAGGTAGTAAGGGTCCACACCTATGCAGTGGCCTCCCACCAACCCCGGCTTGAAGGGAAGAAAATTCCATTTTGTCGCAGCTGCCTCCAGTACCTGATGGGTGTCTATGCCCATGCGGTTGAAGATCATCGCCAACTCATTAACAAATGCTATATTTATGTCGCGCTGCGAATTCTCTATCACTTTTGCCGCCTCAGCTACCCTGATGCTGGCCGCCTTGTGCGTGCCCGCAGTGATCACCGAACGGTACAACTGATCCACCGTCTCTGCCACCTCCGGCGTAGAACCCGATGTTACTTTCAAGATCTTAGAAACGGTATGCAGTTTATCTCCCGGATTGATACGCTCCGGCGAATAACCGCAGAAAAAGTCCTTATTGAATACCAGACCCGATTGTTTTTCCAGCACCGGCACACACTCTTCTTCTGTAACACCCGGGTATACTGTCGATTCGTAAACCACTATATCTCCCTTCTTCAACACCTTGCCCACTGTTTCACTTGCCTTATAAAGAGGTGTCAGGTCCGGACGGTTGTTGCGGTCCACAGGTGTGGGTACGGTCACGATATATACGTTACATACCGACAGGTCCGCCAACTCTGCAGAACAGTACAAACCCTTATCTCCGGGTTTAGCCACCCCTGTCAGCACCTGCTTCAGCAATGCCTCATCAAGCTCCAGAGTGATATCCACACCACTCCTAAGCTCCTCTATACGCTTACGGTTAATATCAAAGCCTACTACAGAATAGTGTTTGGCAAACTCAGCCGCCAGTGGTAGCCCCACATAGCCGAGTCCGATAACACCAATGCAAACTGACGAATTCTCCATTATAACATTTTAAATATACCACCGTAAGTGGCACCGTTTTCATAAGACAGGCGCAAAAATATACTTTCCTCTATTATAAGTGAAGGATATCGGTCACAATCTCGAATTTAAAAAAGGATAGCCCGTTATCTTATGATAATCACGGGAACAGGCCATCGCACGCAATACCGATAAGTGCTTTTCGTGGTGCGCGTCAGACCCGCAATAGTCATACATACCCATAGACAAGAGCTTTTCCGCCACCGCCTTTATATGGTGACCGTAATATCCGGCTATGGACAACATGTTCAGTTGCAGGTAACAACCCCTGTCCTTCAGCTCCTGATATCGACCCAGATCTCGGTGAAAGAACACATAACGCTCGGGGTGAGCGATAATTGGCTTATAACCCGATGTTTTCAGCTTAAAAATAGCTTCCGCCAGGTTGGGCGGCTCTATCATCATCGAGAACTCTACCAGCACCTCATTATTCTGTATCGTCAGAAGCGGCTCACGATCAATGAGTTGCATAAAGTAATCATCAATATAATACTCTGCCGCCGCCCTCAACTGAATGTCTATGTTGTGCTCCTTTACCAACTGCTGCATTGTGGTCAGCGCATTGGTGATCGTCTCACGCGTATTAGGATAATAGTCTATAAATACGTGTGGAGTGGTAATGATGGTCTTATACCCCACTTCCGCCATGGTGCGCAACAGCGTCAATGAATCCTCGGTCGTCTTGGCTCCGTCATCAATACCCGGCAAAAAATGTGAATGCATATCCGCGCCCAGCAACGCCCAGCTCGCCGTCTCGGGAACGGGTAGATGGTCGTAAGGAGAGTCTTCCTTCCTGCGCCTGCCGAATAGTCTTGCAAACATGCCCGAAAGGTACAAAAAAATACCGACCACCGCTCGGTAGTCCCAGGAAACGCTTTCACAATACTGTTCGGGCTTTTCTTACTTTTGCGACAACGAAAAACATTATGGA
>JBIKSN010000118.1:0-8874 GCA_044348585.1 Flavipsychrobacter sp. | reverse complement strand
CAAACTGACCCGCAGCCTGGGCCGCGTCGACAGGAACGGCTTTGTTGTGCGCAATGGCATGATGCAGTGCGGTGCGCTCCTCTACAGTGAGCGCGTAGGCCGAGAAATGCGGGATCTGCAGCTGACTCACCGTGTCCAGATTCTCCTTCCAGTGGTTATCGGTCATACCAGGCACACCATAAATAAGGTCTATACTCAACTTTTCGAAACCCACATCCTGCGCACCCTTTATGGCGGTTTCGGCCTGCTGCGCATTGTGCGCCCGCTTCATATATTCCAGATCGGGCTGGCGAAACGACTGGATACCTATGCTGAATCGGTTGACCGGTGTGGACCTGAGCGAGCGGATATACCCGATATTCAGATCATCGGGGTTGGCCTCCAGCGTCACTTCCTTCAGCTCGTCTACGCGAAAAGTGCGCTGAATGGCATCGAATAGGCGCAGGATCTCGTCGGCCGTAAGCAGTGAGGGTGTGCCGCCACCAAAATAGACCGTTTGTACGGGCGTGTCGCCCAGGTAATTGCGCTGCAACTCTATCTCCAGCGCCATGGCCCGCAGCACATCGTCTTTGTACCGCAAAGAGGTGGAAAAGTGGAAATTGCAATACACACATGCCTGCCTGCAAAAGGGGATATGCAGGTAAATTCCGGCGGCGGCAGGCTGGGTAGAGTGCAATGACATGGGGCAAAGGTAGCTGATAAGAAGTATGCCACACGAAGGCACACATGGCATATTGTACTAAAATAACCCTTAATTGCCCCTGCACCCTTACTTTTGCACCCAAATCAAGGATATGCAATTCGACCGGAAAGGCCTGGACAACGATCTGCTGTTGCAGTTATATACTGAACTGCTGCGCCCGCGCATGATAGAAGAAAAGATGCTGGTGCTGCTGCGTCAGGGTCGGATCAGTAAGTGGTTCAGCGGTATAGGACAGGAAGCCATATCCGTTGGTGCCACCATGGCGCTGGACGAAGATGAATATGTAATGCCCCTGCACCGCAACCTGGGTGTGTTCACCGTGCGCAAAATGCCATTCGACAAACTGTTCATGCAATGGCAGGGACGTAAGGAGGGATTCAGCAAGGGCCGCGAGCGTTCGTTTCACTTTGGCGCCAACGAGTACCATATATGTGGCATGATCTCGCATCTGGGTCCGCAACTGGCGATAGCCGATGGCGTGGCACTGGCGCACAAACTAAAGAAAGAAAAAAAGGTGGCAATGGCCTTCAGCGGCGATGGCGGTACAAGTGAGGGCGACTTTCACGAAGCGCTGAATGTGGCTGCTGTGTGGGGCCTGCCTGTGATATTTATAATAGAAAATAACGGCTATGGCCTCAGCACGCCTGTGAACGAACAGTTTGTATGCGAGCAATTGGCCGACCGTGCGGCAGGCTATGGTATGTGCGGCATAACAATAGACGGCAACAACATACTGGAGGTATATCGCGAGATAACGAAGGCGCGCGCCTACTGCCTGGCAGAACAAAAGCCGATACTTATAGAGTGTATGACCTTCCGTATGCGCGGCCACGAAGAAGCCAGCGGTGTAAAGTATGTGCCTAAAGAACTGTTTGAAGAGTGGGGTAAAAAAGACCCTGTGACCAACTTTGAGAACTACCTGAAAGAGCAGGGCGTGCTGAATGACGCCAAAATAGCGGCCATTAGGGAAAGCATACAGAAAGAAATAGAAAACGGACTGGCAACCGGATTTGAGGCACCACCGGTGACACCGGATACAGCCGAGGAAATGGGCGACGTTTACGCGCCGCTGAAGGAACCGGTAGTAGCCCCAACGAGCACAGGCACAGAAAAGAAATTCATACAGGCGATAAGCGATGGTTTGAAACAAAGCATGGACCGCTACCCCAACCTGGTATTGATGGGGCAGGATATAGCCGAATATGGCGGAGCTTTTAAGGTGACCGAAGGATTTGTAGCCACCTATGGCAAGGAGCGGGTGCGCAACACCCCGCTGTGCGAAAGCGCAATAGTAGGCGCCGCACTGGGTCTTTCTATAAAGGGCCACAAGGCGATGATGGAGATGCAGTTTGCCGACTTTGTGACGGTGGGCTTCAACCAGATAGTAAATAACCTGGCCAAGATACACTACCGCTGGGGTCAGAATGCCGATGTGGTGGTGCGCATGCCTACAGGCGGCGGCGTGGGCGCAGGACCATTCCACTCGCAGAGCAATGAGGCGTGGTTTACCCATGTACCGGGGCTGAAGGTGGTTTACCCATCTACCCCGGCAGACGCGAAAGGGTTGCTGAACGCGGCGATACAAGACCCTAATCCGGTGATGTACTTTGAGCATAAAGGACTGTACCGCAGCGTGAGCGGATTGGTGCCGGATGAATACTACACAGTAGAGATAGGCAAGGCACGCCATGTGGCCGCAGGAGAGGATATCAGCATCATTACGTATGGCATGGGCGTGCAGTGGGCGACCGCCTATGCAGCGGCACATCCTGAGGTATCTGTAGATATTCTGGACCTGAGAAGTCTGCTGCCGCTAGATTATGAGGCTATTCGCGAGGCCGTAGCGCGCACCGGCAAGGTATTGCTGCTGCACGAAGACACGCTCTTTGGCGGCCTGGGCGGCGAACTGGCGGCATGGATAGCGGAACACTGCTTTGAAATGCTGGATGCGCCATTGGTGCGCTGCGCGAGCCTGGACACGCCTGTGCCGTTCGCGATAGAGCTGGAACAGAACTTTATGGCGAATAAACGCCTGGACGAGTCTGTGCAAAAACTGCTGAACTACTAAAATGAGCGGCGCGGGGTCGCCATGCCCGCTAAAAATTATATAACTGCTAAAATTCGGCTGTACCTGACAGTAAGGTGCAGCCGAATTGCAACTTTTCATTACATTCGTCTGCAGAAAAATTATGGTGAAGCACCTGAAACATATATTACCTGTAGCAGCACTGGCGCTTACGCTGAGTGCGTGCGACGGTGGCGGCAAGTCAACGGGCGGCCCGATAGTACTGGGCGATTCGTCGACCATTGTTACGGAGACAGACCAAAGTCAGTTGAAGGACATGGTGACCGACCTGAATCCGGTGATACCGCCTGCCGAAAATAAAGACCAGGATCCGACACCAACAGCAGACACTCCGGCAGCATCTATGAAACCGGCACCGGCAGGTAGTGCAACTACGGCACCAAACACTGCGGCTAAACCGACAACACCGGCCGCTGCGGCACCGGCAGCAAGCGGACCGGGATTACGTGCAGAATTTGAGGAAGTGACCATCCAGATACCGGGCCTTGCCGTGAAACAAGCCGGCAACAAAAACCTGCAGCGGACCAATGGCGCAGTGTACACGCTCACATCCGGCAACGTGAACGGCGCAACACTTCAAGTGAATGGCACGATCACTAAAGTAGCTCAGCGCTACCAAACGGTAGTGATGCTGCACAGCAATATGGGTAATATGTTGCTGGAACCATTATCTGTAACAACAGACTGGAAAACCGTAAAAGGAGGTAATGGCAGCTACCCTATTACCGGCCTGAATGAGGGTGCTCTTGAATACTACGAAGCAGAACCGTCAGACATACGCAATGCTGTGCAAAAACTTGCACGCCGCCGCCGTATGAACAGCCGTAAGGCGCAAGCGTTGCTGAACAGCGTGCGCAATACCCGCAACCCTAAACAGAAACCACTATCGGTGGAACTGCGGTCGGTGATGTGGAAGATAGACGGTAAGGACGCGAAAGGTCGTGCCTTCTCCAAGCAGGTACGGGTAGATATTCCGCTATAGCGATCTCACCAATCAGTTATTTTATTGAACAGCAAGTCCGCTTGTGTCTATTTCAAGCGGCACGATACCTGTCTGCACAGCAAACAGTACCAGACCGGCCCTGCTATTTACCCTGAGACGCGTGGACAGCTCGTCGCGCACCTTCTCCAACGCCAGCATTGAAATACCCATTTTTTGCGCCACCACATCATAGCGGAGGCCGGCTGCAAGCAGAGAAAGGAATAGCCGCTCTGCAGGGCTGATCTCGGGTTCTGGTACCTGGCCTGATCTTATCATTTCGTAAAAATGCTTAGTGGCCAGGTCGGGATAGTACATACCTGTGCGGTGAATAGCAACGATGGCCTCCACCAACTGTTCGGCACCCGAATTCTTTACGAGATAGCCATTGGCGCCACTCATGATCATTCGGATGACGTATTGCTCGAGATCGAAGATGGTGAAGACGAGCACACCCAAGTGCGGCCACCTGCCGCGTATCTCGCGGATGGTGTCGAAGCCGTTCATGCGGGGCATGTTGATGTCTACCAGGCACACATCGGGCAGGTGATCGGCCGCGCTGAGCCTCTCTATGAGCTCCACCCCATCGCGCGCCTGTATGTCGACAACGATGGTGTCAACAGGCATCATGAGGCTGCGTTTGTAAATGATGTCACTTACTCCTTCGCGAATAAGATCGTGGTCGTCGCAATAGGCGACATGGATGGTGGGGAATGGTGTTGTTTCCATGGCATTCAAGTTTTAAAAAGAGGGTTTGGTGTGGGGGGGGGTTATTGCAAAGGTAGGAAGAAGTGAAATATGATATTGTTAACGGAAAAACCTCCGTATCGGGAATGCCTATGCCAATATCGAGTCCATTCCTATGCCTTTATATTACATTTGCGGCATGGATATTCAACAATTATATACCAGCTGCCTGAGCGAAGCAGCATACTTTATAGCCAGCGATGGCGAAGCGGCGGTTATAGATCCGCTGAGGGATGTGGACACCTATTTACAGATGGCCAAAGAAAAGAATGTGCAGATCAAGTACATCTTTGAGACCCATTTTCATGCCGATTTTGTGAGCGGCCATATAGACCTGGCACAGAAAACAGGCGCACCCATCATCTATGGCCCCGATACTAATGCCGGTTTCAAGGTGCATGTTGCAAAAGACGGCGAGGAATTTATGGTGGGCAAACTGAAAATTAAAGCCATTCACACACCGGGGCATACGCTGGAAAGCACATGTTACCTGCTGCACGATGAAAGCGGCGCACCACACTGCATCTTCACTGGCGACACCCTTTTTGTGGGAGATGTGGGCCGCCCGGACCTGTTCAGCGGCAACCTGAGCAAGGAAGAGCTTGCCGGAATGATGTATGAAACGCTGAATAACAAGATAAAACCACTGAACGACAACATTATCGTTTACCCTGCGCACGGACCGGGATCGTCATGCGGAAAGAGCCTGGGCCCTGAAACACACAGTACCATAGGCGCGCAGAAAGCTACCAACTATGCACTGAAAGAAATGGACAAGAACACCTTCATCAAAACGGTGACAACAGGTCTTTCTACGCCACCGGTCTACTTCCCCATCAATGCCCGTATCAACAAAGAGGGATACACCAGCCTTGATGACGTGTATGAAAAAGGACTGCGTGCTTTGTCGATAGCAGAATTTAAGAACGAGGTAGCAGAGGGCGCGCTGATACTGGACACACGCGCATCAACAGTGTTCACCAACGGCTTTGTACCTGATTCGATCAGCATAGGTCTGGATGGCCGCTTTGCGGAGTGGGCAGGCGTTCTGCTTCCCTTTGATCAGCCAATAGTATTAGTGACAGAAGCAGGCAGCGAGAAGGAAAGCGTGACCCGACTGGCGCGTGTGGGTATAGACAATGTGCATGGCTACCTGAAGGGTGGATATGAAGGATGGCAGGACGCGGGAGAGCAGATAGACATGATTATCGATATTGAAGCAGATGAATTTGCAATGGACCTGCCACACGACCCTATGATAGAGGTAATAGATGTGCGCAAGCCGGGCGAATTTGAGGCCGGCCATGTGCAGGGCGCACGGAGCCTGCCGCTAAGCGATATGACCGACCCGCTGAACATAGCGGTTATTGAAGACGATCGCAATCTGTATGTGCATTGCGCGGGAGGGTACAGATCTGTTATAGCCGCATCGCTGCTGAAGCGTCAGGGATTGCACAATCTGCGCAACATCCTTGGTGGCTTCGCACAAATTAAAAATGAGAAGAGGATACCTGTGGTCTATGAGGGCAAAAAAGTGTAAACAGACCTATGTAAGATAAGGAAAGGCCGGAGCACGTCTCCGGCTTTTTTATGCTTCCTCGGATTGCTTGTTGAGGTCTACAAGCATGGCCTTTAGCTCCACAACTATCTTCTCGAGCGCATAGGCCTGGGCGGTATTCAATGTGATCTGTGGTGGTGTAGCACCTACGCGCTTCAGATCGCGAAGTACGCCGGGCTTCAAGCGATCCATATGACCGAGCACGGTATTGAAAAGCAGCACACATTCGGCAACCTTTTTGTTCAAGGCCTCGGGGTCTTGCTGCGCATCGGCCATCTTCTTTTCGGCCTGCTCCATATGAATATTATTGAGGCTGCGGGTGATGCGCACATTGCAGGTGATGAGGGCGTACCACACATCTGACTTGCGGCGACCCGGTTCCTGCATGTAGCGATTGAACGAATCGTACACATTACTGTTGCCGGACTCAGCCAGGCGTTTGTATTTCGTCCAGTTAGCGTGTTCGGTCGGCATAAAGAAAGTGGTATTGAAGTAATCGTAATTGGCAGCAACCGCCCGGGCAAGGAAGGAGGGCAGCAGTTTTTTGTCCCACGTGGGCAACAGCAACCAACCCGCCGCAACGGCAAGCAGCGCCCCGCCAATGGTAGACACCACACGGGCTACCATAAGCATATTACTGTACGACGATTCGATATTGAACAACAACACAAGGTTGAGGGTGATGAAGAATGCAGATGCAGAGTACTTCTTCTTCACGAAATACACCATGAGAATGAACGTGAAAAACAGGACAATCTCCTGCAAATGATACCCCTGCGGCAGGTACAAAAGAAAGCTTCCCGCAAACACACCCAGCACAGTACCGGTGATACGATCGAAAGCCTTCTTAAGTGTGGCACCGAAATAAGGCTGGATGACGATCATCACAGAGAAGGGCATCCAGAAGCCGTGATCAATGTTATACCACTTGTAAATGAACATGGCCACCGTTGCGGCTATTGCCGACCGAAGTGCGTATTTGAAGGTGAGCGTGTTCATGTTGAACAACGACATAAGGTTGCGCAACAAGAATTTGGGACGGAAGAGGAAAGCTGTTTTTATGAGCGAGTAGGATCGGAAAGCCGGTTTGTCGCCATCCATCTGATCTATACGGAGTATGGCGTTATCGAGCAGGCGGATGGTGCGCTCGGTGAGCTGCAGGATACGGGCAATGGCCATAGCCTCGCGCACATCGGTCGGCAGGGGATACTCGCGAATGAGCGTGATAAGTTTGCCCAACCTGTTTACCTGCGATTGTGTAAGCAGCCGCTCCTCGGGATTCATGGTGATGACATAAACGGACATTCGCTCTGACGCCTCACGCAGCGCATTGAACAAAGAGGCGGCCTTTACCCGAAGTCCCTTGTCTAACTTGTGTACAGAGATACGTTCCATCTCCTCGCCCATCGCAATAACATTTACTGCCACGAGGCCTGCCACCTTGCGCAACTGAAGTAACTGGAACTTAGCGTTGTCGCGGGTGCTGGCGTTGTCGGCGCTTTGAGCGTAGAATTCGAAAGAATTGTTGAGTGCAGTGCGCACGTCTTTTTCTCGTGCATATACTTTTGCGAGACTCCCAGTGTAGCCCGGACGGTTGTCGCTCTTTGACACTGCCTCGGCAAGATCTGAGATGGAACGCCACACCAGGGCTATGTGCCTGCGGAATGGTTCCTGCTCGGGCATAAAGGCAGATGCTACCAACCCCACGAGCACGGGCCACAGCACCCCAATGCCCACCAGTCCCATTCGGTGCTGCAACTCCTCCGGACTGGTAGTGGGGAAGGCGTTGCTGACGATGAATAACAGGTAAAAGCAGATAGCAAGCCCGCTGGCGCGGTCGCCCAGGTTTTTGAGCAACGTAGCCACAAACCCCACACCAAACATAACAAGGCACCCCAACCAGATGCTGCCACCGGTAACTGAACCCATAACAGCAGAGAACACACCCAATGCGGCAGCCGCGAGCAGCGCACGCAACCGCCAGGCAAAAGACCCTTTCAGCTCTATCCACGAAACGGCCTCGGCTGTGAGGGTGATCCACACCGCATCGCTGATGTGCCCGGTGAGTATACCCCAGATAATAGGCACAGTGCCGGACAAGGCCATGCGGAAACCCCAGCTCAGCATAGGCTCCATGCTCTCTTCCTGCAACAGCCTATTCAGCTTTTTATATGACTCTAAGTATGCCACGGTTTGTGATGGTGCAAAAGTAACAGCCTGCTATGAGTTGTAGGTTATCACGGGTTCTACAAGCTACAACATTGTCGTAAGAAAATGTTAAATACCCGCAACACTGGCATAGCGGAAGCCCGCGGCAACGTTGTGTATCTTTTTGTTTCGTTCTTTTACATAGATTTTTTCAACACACAAGGAGTCCTACGCCTCCGCACGCTATTTATGAAACACCTATTGACGCTCTTTGTCTTTACGATGGGGCTTGCCGTGACCGGCATTGCCCAACCCTACACTATCAGGGGAACTGTTACTGACACGCTTAATGCCACCCGTCTGGGTACGGCATCGGTAGTTCTGATCCGCACTGCCGACTCGGTGATAGAAACACATACCCGCACCAATGCCAATGGCGAATTCAGCGCACAGGTAAAAAAGCAGGGTAAGTACTTCTTCCGTGTCAACTTCCCGGGTTTTGCCGACTACATAGATGTGCTGAACGTTAAAAAGAACATGGACCTGGGCGATCTGCCCATGGTATCGAAGTCGCACCTGCTTGCTGAGTTCGTGCTCACACAACAGATATCGGCCATCAAGATAAAGGGCGACACCACAGAATACATGGCAGA
>JBIKSN010000117.1:0-8886 GCA_044348585.1 Flavipsychrobacter sp. | reverse complement strand
TGAGACGCCATACAGGAATAGCCAGATGATGACAGATCTGGTGAAAAACTGCCATCCGCGCACCAAAATATGCATGGCGATGGATATATCAGGGCCGGCAGAGCGGATAGAGACCAAGACCGCTGCCGAATGGAAAGTACAGTTGCCCGACTACGAGAAAAAGCCTGCTGTATTCTTGCTTCTCGGATAGTATTTTTGGTAATTGTACATTGATAATTAATTATCTATAAAGTAAATAATATAACTATATTTATTGCCATGAGCAATATGTACAAGCAATCGTCATTTCGAGCGAAATAATGGTTACTTTTGCGCCCTGATTTATCAACTCAAAATATGCAACTAGCAATCATCGGCACCGGCTACGTAGGGCTGGTCACAGGTACATGTTTTGCCGAAACAGGCAACAACGTAATGTGTATTGACATTGACGAACGCAAGATCAATAGTTTGAAAGAGGGTAAATCTCCTATCTATGAACCGGGCCTGGATGTTTTATTGGACCGTAACATCAAAGAAAAGAGAATCCACTTTACCACTGATCTTGCCGCGGGCATTAAAGACGCAAGAGTGATATTCCTTGCACTCCCTACACCTCCCGGCAAAGACGGTTCTGCAGACCTTCAATACGTTTTGAACGTTGCGGAATCATTAAGCAAGATCATCACAAAGTATACGGTGATCGTCAACAAGAGCACAGTGCCTGTAGGTACGGCTGAAAAAGTACATGCTGTGCTGGCTCAGCGTCTGGATCGCTCTTTGTTCGACGTGGTTTCTAACCCTGAATTCCTGCGCGAGGGCGTGGCTGTTGACGACTTCCTGAAGCCGGACAGGGTGGTGATAGGGTCATCTTCAGAGAAAGCAAGGAAGGTAATGGACGAGCTGTATCAGCCGTTCGTACGTCAGGGCAATCCGATATACTTCATGGACGAGCGTTCGTCTGAAATGACCAAGTATGCCGCCAACTCTTACCTGGCAATGCGTATCTCGTTCATGAACGAGATGGCAAACCTATGTGAGAAGGCCGGCGCAAATGTGGATTGGGTGCGTATAGGAATGGGGGCTGACAGCAGGATCGGTAAACGCTTCCTGTTCCCTGGTATTGGATACGGAGGAAGCTGTTTCCCTAAGGACGTTAAGGCATTGGCACATACCGCACTGGAGATGGATTATGACTTCAAGCTGGTGAATATGGTGATGCAGGTGAATGATCTGCAGAAGAAGGTAATGGGTGCCAAAGTGCGCAATTATTTTGGTGCTGATCTTTCGGGCTTCACATTCGCTGTATGGGGACTTTCCTTCAAGCCTGAAACCGATGACATACGTGATGCTCCTGCTCTCGATCTGATAGAAGAGATACTAAGTGCGGGTGGTAAGGTACGCGTATTCGATCCTGAGGGGATGAACAACGTGAAGCAGATCTTCGGTGATAAGATATTTTATGCAGAAGATCAATACGACGCATTGACAGGCGCTACCGCATTGATCATAGTAACAGAGTGGAGCGAGTTTCGCAACCCTGATTTCGAGCGTATCGCATCGAGCCTGGTTCACCCGGCTATCTTCGACGGACGTAACGTGTATTCAATTGAGAAGATGCAGGAGCAAGGGTTCTACTACGAGAGTATCGGACGAACAATTGTTCACCCGCAGATAAGGGAGCAACTACACACTAACGGTGGCACAGTGATAAGAGAGCGTGGAACGCTGGACTAATAATAACTTACAAGGAAAAAGAACTATAATGGCAAAACGCATTCTAATTACCGGCGCGGCAGGCTTCCTGGGGTCTCACCTGTGCGACCGCTTTTTAAAAGAGGGCTACGAAGTGATCGGTATGGACAACCTTCTTACCGGAAATATCAAGAATATTGAGCACCTCTTTCCTGTGAAGGAGTTCCAGTTTTATCATCACGACGTGACGAAGTTTGTGCATGTGCCGGGTAATATTGATTACATCCTGCATTTTGCATCTCCGGCCAGCCCGATCGACTATCTGAAGATGCCGATACAGACCCTGAAAGTAGGAGCTCTGGGTACACATAACCTGCTTGGCCTTGCCAAGTCTAAAGGGGCGAGGATACTGGTTGCTTCAACGTCGGAAGTTTACGGTGATCCATTGGTGCACCCTCAGACTGAAGAATATTGGGGCAATGTAAACCCTGTGGGTCCGCGTGGCGTATACGACGAAGCAAAGCGCTTTATGGAGAGCATAACGAGGGCATACAAGACCTTCCATGATGTGGAGACCCGCATCATTCGCATCTTCAATACCTATGGTCCGCGTATGCGACTCGATGACGGCCGTGCGCTGCCAACCTTTATGAGTCAGGCCCTGCGTGGCGAAAACGTTACTGTTTATGGTGACGGTTCTCAGACGCGTTCTTTCTGCTACGTTGATGACCTGGTGGAAGGTATTTATCGTTTGCTCCTTTCAGACTACAGCATGCCGGTGAACATAGGCAATCCTGCCGAGATCACATTGCTGCAGTTTGCTGAAGAGGTCATCAGCCTCACCGGTTCCAAGTCGAAGATCGTATTTGAACCACTGCCGCAGGACGACCCGAAGCAGCGTCAGCCGAACATCACTAAGGCGAGGAACATTCTTGGCTGGGAGCCGAAAGTTGACAGGCACGAAGGACTGAAGCGCACGCTGGAATACTTCAAACAACACATTTAATAACCGGCAGTTGTAATGCTGTCTCTTTTACCGGTATATTTTGAATGGCAACGTAAGTTGCCATTCTCTTTTTAAGTAATTTTAGTTTGAGATGAGAATGCTATTGGTCCTGATATTGGCCGCCTTGGCGCTGCCGGGTTGTAAAAAGAAGTCGGAAACTGTGCTGCTTCCTGTGGGCGACACCAATTTTGTGTACAAGCTCACTTATGATACTATAATTCAGACCGAAGCTAATCTTGTGTATTATTTTCCATTCAATACCAAGGTGGTGAGTGGTGATATTTCCGTGAATAGGCTCACCTGTTCTCTGGAAGGTTTGCCGCCCTATGTTTCGGCTAATCCGAAGAGCCAGGTTGTTGGCAGGCAGCAGGGCGGCATATTCACACTTGCCATAGGAGCACTACCGGCAGGCGATTATCCATTCAATCTGAAAGTTTCAAGTGCAAAATATGGAGACAGGCTGAGTCCTGTTGTTCTGCGGATCATTCCTCAGACGGATTATGTGCCCTCACTTGCGGGAGTTTACGATTCCTGTTATGATTACTGTCCGGACTCAGGTTTTTACTATTATACTTCTGTGGTGTCTGCCATACCCGATACACCATATGTAATGAAGATCACGAATGTGCGTGGTTTGGGTAACGATTTTGTAGTGCGGGCCACAGTTGGTAAGGGTATAAGGATCGCGCCACAGACTATCGGCACACGCACTATATGGGGTAGTGGTACATTTAACGAGGATGCGCGCCCCGGTCATGGTGGTGACTATGTGATGTCTATTGCCGACACTATTGTAACGGGAACAGATACCCTGCATTGTACCATACACATTGAGCATTAAGTGGATTCCCTTTCCGGAATTTGCCCCTTCAGGTTTGTAGGTTGCAGGTGACTCCGGTCAGGCAATACGACATGATTCTTTTTTAATTTTGCAGACAAATAATAGATATGAAAGCCAATATTGGAATAGCCGAGGCACACGCAGCCGAGATATGTAAGAAACTGAATGTATTGCTTGCAGATGAGATCACACTTTACTCCAAAACAAGGATCTACCACTGGAATGTGACTGGTCCTGCTTTTTCCGTATTGCACAATTTTTTTGAAGAGCAGTACGAGGAACTGGCATCGATCACCGACGAAGTAGCAGAGCGCGTGAGAATGCTTGGGGGAATGGCTGCAGGTTCGTTGAGCACCGTTGTTGCCAACAGCAGACTGGGTGAAGCAAAGGACGAAAACGGTGCTGGCCTTGCTGAACGATCACGAGACGATTGTGAGGGCCATAAGGGAAGATATTGACGAGGTGAACGATGTTCACAAAGATGCGGGTACTGCTGATTTCCTGACAGGAGTGATGAAGGCGCATGAGAAGATGGCATGGATGCTGCGGGCGCACCTATAAATAGGTTTGACGTTTTAAGAAGGGTGGGCACGTACATTTTGTACGTGCCTTTTTTATTGGCTATGGTAATGGAATTGTAATAATGCAGGGTAGGTGACCGGCGACAGTAAAACCACGACCGCAGGTTGTATTTTTGGACCTGAAATAAATAGCTTCTAACATGCAATTGATAAGGAGGAACAGAATATTGAGGCAGTCGCCGGCGGTGCGCGCTATGGTTGCTGAAACAATGCTGAAGCCATCAGATTTTATCGCACCCCTTTTTATTATTGAGGGGTCGGGTATCAAGGAGGAGATATCTTCTATGCCCGGGTATTACAGGCGGAGTGTGGACCTTACAATAGACGAGGTGAATGAACTGTGGACGCTCGGTATCAGGTCGGTGCTTTTATTCATTAAGTGCAAGGATGAGCTGAAGGATAATAAAGGCACGGAAGCGCTGAACGAAGATGGGCTGATGCAACGAAGTATTCGTGCTATTAAGGCAGCCTGCCCCGGCATGGTGGTAATGACCGATGTGGCGCTGGATCCATTCTCCAGTTTCGGGCATGATGGCATCGTGGAAGACGGAGAGATAGTGAATGACGCTACAGTGGAAGTACTTGCCAAAATGAGCGTAAGCCATGCACGCGCCGGTGCCGACTTTGTGGCGCCAAGCGATATGATGGATGGACGCATACTGGCGATAAGGACCGCACTGGAAGAAGCTGGATATACCCGCACCGGTATCATGGCTTACAGCGCGAAGTATGCATCTTGTTTTTACGGACCCTTCAGAGACGCGCTGGACAGCGCCCCCGGTTTCGGAGATAAGAAGACCTATCAGATGGATTATGCCAACAGACTGGAGGCGGTAAAAGAAACGATAATGGATGTGGAAGAGGGTGCCGACATAGTGATGGTGAAACCTGCGATGGCATACCTTGATATAGTGAGAGAAGTTGCCGACAGCGTGCAGGTGCCTGTGAGCGCCTACCATGTAAGCGGTGAATACGCCATGATAAAGGCGGCTGCCAAAATGGGATGGCTGAATGAAGAGAAAGCAGTTCTGGAAAGCCTCACGAGCATAAAGCGCGCCGGAGCGTCACTGATAGCCACCTATTATGCGAAGGACGCTGCAAAGTGGCTGAAAGCGTAGCGTAGGTTTTACATTTCATTTAACAGCGTTGATGAATTACCTTTTGCGGTAAGCGGGCATAAACTCTTTGAACCTCAAACACAAAGATCTATGTTCTCTTACCGCAAACTTTTGTGGCTACTGCCACTGTTCTTTCTTGCTGCCTGCGATTCGGCAGATATAACACCTGTACATGACGCAATAGCCGCATCGGAGCCGGCCGTGCAGGAAGTGACTGATACGGACATCGTTGACGAACAACCCGGAGACCTCGTTTCGCAAAACAGAAAGGTGATACGAAAGACAGATCTCTATTGCCGTGTGACAGACGTTTCTGCCGCTGTGGCCGGTATGGAGCAGATGGTTGCCGCAATGGGCGGTACTGTAGAGCAGAGCAGGGTAGACAATAATATAGTGCAAGACAAGATGGTGGCGTACAAAAGCGATTCTCTGAAGCATGTGCAGGTCTTCGCCACAACAGCCACCATGAAATTGCGGGTGCCATCCTACTTATCAGACACGCTCGCGCAGATGATACAATCGCGCTCCGGTTTCCTAGAGCGGAAAAGTTCCACTCAGGAAGACGTTACTTTAAAGATGCTCTCCAATCAGCTGATGAATAAGCATGGAAAGGGCGTGCCGAAAGCAGAGAGAACTAGTGATGGACAGGATTCAAAGAAAGAAGCAGAGATCAGGCGCTATATTGATAACCTGAAGATGATCGATGATGTGCAGTACGCGACGCTTTCAGTTACCCTTACTCAGCCCGATCTCCCTGTAGTGCAGGTAGTGCCGGACATAGACGGTATGATGAAGGAGTCGTACGGTACCCGCTTGCGGATCGCGGCGAGCGGCGGACTCGATCTGATAATTGGTCTGGTTCTGGGGCTCCTCAGTATATGGCCGCTGTTGCTGATCGCCGCGGCTGTTGTGTACATAGTGCGCCGGAACAGGAAGCGCAGGATGGCAGCATTTCAGAGCGGAGGCAACGGCACAGTATAATTGATGAAAAATTTGGATAGCTTTGAGTTCAGTAGATGAACGAGAAGCGATCCAGATATTCATTGTTGCTGCTGCTTGCGGTGCTGGTATTCGTATTCCTTGCAGGAGACGGACCGCGCATCATTCAATACCCGCCTAGAACCACACACATTTTCAGGCAGAGTGATTGTCTGGCGTACACAAAGACCTACTACAGGAATGATCTTCCGTTCTTTAAGCCTGCTACTTATAATCTTATCGGTAAGGAGGGGCGAGTAGTGAGTGAGTTTCCCGTGCTGTATTATTTGTCTGCAAAGATTTGCAAGGTAGTGGGGTATCACTTGTGGGTGAATAGGGGTGTGACGTTTTTGTGCTACATAGTCGGTCTGTTGTACTTATTTGGTATTGCGAGAATGTGGTTGCGGGGATTTTTGCTGCCCGCATTTGTAGTGGTTATGTTGGGGGCTTCTCCTTTTTACTTTTTCTATGCTGTCAATTTTCTGCCCAATGTTCCTGCTATCAGTTTCTCTCTTGCGGGACTGTATCACTGGTTGCGCTACAAAGACAGGGATAAGATGCTACACCTTTTAGCCGGAACAATGTTCTTTGCGCTGGCCTTGCTCCTGAAGCCTACTGATGGTGGTTTGATCCCCGTGGCCTTTCTGGGTGCCCTACTCATGACAAATGTGAGAAGAGATGTAGGTGCTGGAATGCGACTGCGGTTATTAGGTTCATTCGGCGTGGTGGGTGCGGTGATGGTTTGGTGGTTCCTTTTTGTGAGGGCGTACAATGCCGAGAATGGGAACAATATAAACCTGCAAGGCATATACCCGATGTGGGAAATGGGCCGATGGGAGATCTATGAAACGTTCAGGTTTCGTCTGCTGGACCAGGGACCTAAGTGTTTTCACTCTGTGCCCATGTTGCTATTGTTGATCGGCTTTTCGGTGTTATTCGTTGTGAGGTGGAAGAAGATGGATGCATTGCTGCGCAACTTTGTATTGATGCTGTGTGTGGGTGCTGTGGTGTATGGTGTGCTGTGGTTCAAGGCTTTTATGATCCACGACTACTACCAACTCATTTTTGCGATACCGGCAGTTTTCCTGACGATAACTGTGCTGCATTACTTTCAGCAGTATGTATTGATCAGTATGCCGGTTGTGAAGATTCGCATTGTTCAGTTTGTCACAGCGGCATTAATGATAGCCGCCATCTATTACAATCAGGCAATGCAGTTGGACCGATACTCGGACGCTAACATAGGATTTGACAATATTCAGCAGATCAATGAAGTGGAGCCGTATCTCAGAATGATAGGGGTGAAGCCAACTGACATAGTTTTGTCGGTGCCCGATGGGTCGCCTAACATTTCGCTTGTGGCGTATGGCAATCCCGGCTACTCTTCAGATATTTTCAGGAAGGTGAACTACTCTGTGCCGTTCTGTAAGGAACATGGTGTAAAGTATATGATAGTGGCTAATGGTACGGCTATACACGAACCTGCCTACGAGCCCTATACGAAAAAGCTCATAGGCAGGTACAAGGATATCTATATTTACGACATCAGCGAGTGACTCATCGCTTACAGGTGTTTCAGCATGTCCAGGTCGAAGTCTTCCATGGAGCGGAGACGGGCATCTGCTATCGAGAATCGCGGATCATCAAAGTGAATTTCTTCAGGAATAGCGATCACCTTCATTCTTGCTGCCTTGCCTGCGATCATGCCATTTACTGAGTCCTCCAGAACCACGCATTGGTTGGGGCGCGATCCTAGTTCTGCGGCGCAGTGCAGGAATACCGCCGGGTGAGGTTTGCCCAAGTCCACAACGTCTGCCGATGTGATGACGTCGAAATAGTGGGTGATGCCGAAATGGTCGACCAGTTCGTGTATCATGCGTGCGGGCGAAGATGATGCGAGCCCTATCTTGAATTTATGTTTTCTTAGGAGTTGTAGTGTCTGCTCCACGCCGCGCATTACTGTCGCATGACTTTTTGACGATGCTATGATCTCGTCAAGTATCTCTTCGGCCACCTCTTTCGATGACCTTCCCTCCCACGGGTAGTGAATGGCCCAATGGTCGGTGACCTCGTAAATGCGTAAGCCGGTTGTTTCTTTGAAGCGTTGAGCGGTAATAGGTATCTTATGCTTTTCTGCTACTTGCAGCATACTCTTTCCCCACAGCGGTTCGGTATCCAGCAGCAGGCCATCCATGTCGAATATTATGGTGTTGATCATTTTATTAGTCTTTCTGATCAGAAGTATCCCAGATAGTGTCTTGAATTTGTCGCGAATTCTATACTTACTTCATCACCTTCGTTGTAGGCGAGAAAGTCCTCCGGAGATACTTCAATGCTGATCTTTGTTGTTGAGTTGGTGTAAAAGTAGTATCCATTCCCCGAAGGAAGTGCAACTTTACGGGTTATCTTATTCGTTTCTACGGTTTTGGTCCGGTTATGCAGGTCAAGCAGCAATTTGCTATGGTAGGTACGATAGCTGAAGTAGGTGGCAGTAATGCAGATACCCAGTAGTGTGCCTGATGTAACAAAAAAACGCACGAAAGAAAATGTGTTTTCAGCACCTTCGTATTCGCGGTACCACGATGTTATCAGCGGGATCACGATACAGGCTACCATCAGTACACGAAGTACTTTGAAATACTGCCCCCTCTCGTTTGCTTCTTTTTGGGTAAGCACCTCCAGGTTTTC
>JBIKSN010000116.1:0-9006 GCA_044348585.1 Flavipsychrobacter sp. | reverse complement strand
CGACCGTAGGCCACGACTGTCATAATATAATTGCTCTCGGGGTTGACGATGAATCAATGTGTGCTGCCGTGAATGCGCTGATAGCCGCTAAAGGAGGCATATCCGTGGTTCAAGATGAAGACAATATTTTCTGTATGCCGCTGCCCGTTGCAGGGTTGATGTCCGACAAAGACGGCTGGCAAACAGCCAGGGATTACACGGACATAGACAGAAAGGCCAAAGAGCTGGGCACTCCGCTTAAAGCGCCATTCATGACATTATCGTTCATGGCCCTATTGGTTATCCCTTCGCTGAAGCTAAGCGATAAAGGGTTGTTCGACGGAGGAGCGTTCAGATTTACTGATCTGGTGGTGGAACATTAACCAGCGAATTACTTTTTGCGGGCGATAAAGTTGAGACCGAAAAACAGGTATTCCCTACGGAAACCGGGTTTCGATTGAATTGTCCGCTCCTTTTGTAACAGTACCTCAGGGTCGGCATTTTTGTATTGCATAGGCAGGAAATACCTTACGTACTGAACGCTGGCGTCTTCTATGTTGAAGTTATTTCCTTCAAACAGAGACCGCCACCCGGCCAGACTTCGAATATTCTCATTACCGATGAGGATATCCTTTTGCAATTTTTCGTCCCAAATTGTGATGATTCGTTTATTGCCGCGGTACTTGTACAGCTTGATGCGCTGAATGATATTGTTTCCGTTTTCCTCTACCGACAATACCCGGCCACCTGGTTTCAGGCTCTGGTTGAAGATAGTCAGCGCGTCATTTATCGGTTCAAGATGATGCAACGTGTCCTGTACAATTATCCAGTCGTAAGTAGCCGGTTGAGGTTTATTGTCAAACAGATTCTCGTAGGTACAGGTGAACAAAGAAGTATCACCAAACTGACTCCAGTATTCTTTCCTCTTTACAACTATTTCATAGTAGAACTCCAGCGTGGTGCCATGTGTGGCTATCCCATTCATGGCCAAAAAAATGCACGTGGTGCCATAACCACACCCGCAATCCCATATTGACTGTTTGTTTCCGCCCGGCTGTCCCTTAACTATGTGCCTTTCTATGTACCGTAAGCGCTCCAGGAAATAATTTCTTCGAAAATGCCACGATGATGCGTCACCCAGAAACTTGTAGTAGGGTTGCATCTCGGTATGAATTTCCAGTTCTTTCATCATCAGTTCAAAGAACTGTTCGGGAGACATCATCGCGGTTAGTTTTCGTTCTATTTCAAACCTCACTCAGATCAAAGTCCGGCAAGGCTGTTCTGTTTGAGGATCACTTTTTTGTCAATGTTCTGAACACATCTTCGAGTGTCTCAGTTTGCGCCTGCATTGAACTGATATTGATATTATTATCCAATGCCCATTGCATCACCTCGCGGCGCATACCGTCCGGGTCGTTGGTCACCAGTTTCCACTTGTTATCTCCAAGCTCTTCTGTCTTACTGGCCATTTTTAGTTTGTTTATCACCGTGGCAGAAACAATAGTCTCGGTAGAAATGATAAGAACATCCTGACGGGTGTTTACAGTCTGCAGATGACCGATCGAGTCATCGGCAACTATTTTACCATTATTGATAATGATAACACGACTACACATTGCCTGAACCTCTTGCATGATATGTGTAGAAAGCAATACGGTCTTGTCCGCACCAATCCTCTTTATCAGGTCCCTTATCTCAACTATCTGATTGGGATCGAGGCCTGATGTTGGCTCGTCGAGTATAAGCACCTCCGGGTCGTGCAACATAGCCTGGGCAAGCCCCACGCGTTGCTTGTACCCCTTGGAAAGCGCCCCTATCTTCTTGTGGGCTTCTTTCAAAAGGCCGGTCATTTCAATCATTTCTTCAATTCGCTTGCCCTTATCAGCGCCAAGCTTGTGTATCCCTGCGCTGAATTCGAGGTACTCACGAACATACATTTCAAAATACAACGGATTTGCCTCCGGCAGGTACCCTACCCTTTTGCGAACCTCCATTGGCTTCTGAACCACATCAAAGCCACATACCGTCGCAGTTCCTGATGTTGGTGGAAGATATCCGGTGATCATTTTCATAGTCGTAGATTTTCCGGCACCATTAGGCCCCAAAAAACCCGCGATCTCCCCCTTTTTCACTTCAAACGATATGCCGTCCACAGCTTTCTGTGTATCATATAATTTGGTAAGACCTGAAACTTGTATCGACATGACTTAATTAGAAGAGACGAAGTTAGCGGATAAACAAATGCAGATACAACCGGCGCGCAACCAAATTGTATCTGCAGGAAATATTATGAGTAGATTACTTCTTTACCCCTACGAACTGGCAGCTGTTCTGGACAGTATCAACTGCTTCAGTATAGTCGCGCTCATACTGGTGCAACTTAAGACTTTTGTCTGACTGAAGGGTAATATCAAATACCCGAAGGTAACTGATCGACCCAGCCTTGGAACTATCATTGTTGGTAATGACAATCGAATACGTACTCTCATTGCTACGCACATATCCCTGAAGTACTTTCGGATAAATGCTCTTAAAGTAAACGTCTACGGAGAGGATGCCACGGTTTGCAGGTGTAACGATGACGGTGTCAATTGTCGCTGCTCCGCTATTGCAGGTTGTAAAACCCGCATAGGTACCCAGGTAACGAGTAATCGATTTAGTTCCGCATTGGGCATCTTCATATCCCGCCGGACATGTACACTTTCCATAACCACACGAACCACCATTATGACATGTTATGCCATCACATGCATTTTTTTCACACGATGTAAAAACAGAACTGCCTCCAATTACGGCTGCAAACAGGGTTACCGTCAACAAAATTTGTTTACCAAACTTCATGAGTAAATATTTGTGTCCAAGATACAAAAAAATACAGTTGCACCAAAAAACAAGAGATATTTATACAAATGCATTCCAGCCTTGTGCTGTCATCTCATGCTTGCTCCCTCCTTTTGTCATCAGGTGAACTCCCTCTTCTTTTTCAGTCACATACCCTATAACACTAATGTTCACATTTCGCGAGATCGCATCGTAATCTTCCTGCTTCACCGTGAAAAGAAGTTCATAATCTTCGCCCCCGCTCAGAGCGCACGTGGTAACGGAAACACCAAACTGCATAGCTATGTTGCGGGCATCATCATGAACCGGCATTTTCTCTTCGTACACCACACAACCAACATGGCTATTTTTGCATATATGAAGCAATTCAGAGCTCAATCCATCACTCACATCAATCATTGATGTAGGAATTATTCCATTTTCTTTCAACCATTCCACAACTTCGGCCTGCGGCTCAGGCTTCAGTATTCTGCCGATAAGATATGCCTGTTGTTGAAGGTCGGGCTGCACACCGGGGTTTTCCAGAAATATATTCTTCTCTCTCTCTAACAACTGCAGACCAAGATAAGCCGCCCCAAGATCTCCGGTAACACAAATAAGATCACCCCTGCGCGCACCCGATCTTGTAACGTACTTATCCGGAGCAACTTCCCCTATCGCAGTGATACTAATGACAAATCCTGATTTAGAACTGGTTGTGTCGCCACCAATCAGATCTACGTTGTATTTCTCGCACGCGGCGTACACGCCTTCGTAAAATTCCTCCAGTGCCTCTACCGATATTTTATTTGAAATGGCGAGGCTTACTGTTATCTGTGTGGGTGTGGCCATCATCGCGTACAGGTCAGAGAGGTTAACAACCACCGCCTTATAGCCAAGGTGTTTTAAAGGCGTGTACATGAAATCGAAGTGAATACCCTCTACCAAAAGGTCTGTAGTGATAACACTCTGACGCCCGAACTGATCAATTACTGCGGCATCATCACCCACACTCACAATAGTACCTGCATTCCTTGTCTCATTGTTCCTTGTGAGATGCTCTATCAATCCAAACTCCCCGAGGGAAGCTATTTCTGTCCTCATTTCCATATATTATCTAAAATTCAATTTTAAACCTACCAAAGGTACAATGTTTAGGATGGATAAACAGTTTCACGTTCCGGCGTACTCAACAGGTTATCACAGATCACATATAACAACGAGGGCATAAGCTGGTGCATTAGTCTGTTCTGCGATGTAAATAGATGCCACTTTAGATCCTCAACTGTGATCACATAGATCATAAAATAAGCTACAAAACACGACAACACCATTAAGAATCGCTTGTCAGCCCGTCCTCTACCCAAAAGAAGTGAGATCACAAAAGCCAGTCCAAGTAGTTTGATATAACCGAAATGCTCGTTGATGTTCTTGACGAATGAATACCAAATCATTGTGTACCTGTTACCGTCAGTAAGCTGTACAAGTGTATTTGCCGACTGCTCTGCCATCATCCCATTGGGCGGGGCGAATGCTGTTTTGTACCATATGAGTGTCACCAGTGGAATAGACACCCCCAAAAGTGAATACTTCCATCTCCCTTCAAACATCAGTTCTCTGAAATTGAACAATACAAAGAGGAAAACGAGAACAATCCCCTCGTTCTTTGTCCATAGGCAACACCCCAAGCTACAGGCAGCAAGAAACACATATTTTGTATGCACCTGAGCATACTTTACAGCCACGAGCCCACACAAAAAGAAAAAAGCCAAAGTGGTATCGGCATATTGCGAAACACCTTCAGCCAAAAAGGAATTGTTACCTAATAGAAGAAAATATGCGGCACTGCCGAGAACGACGCTACGGGGAGCAATTTCAAGGAAAATGAGAACGGGAATAAAAAGTGACGTCGTGAAACTGAAAACAAATGAGATCAGTTCAATTGCATCCTCGGACATCAGGCGCGCAAAAAAACCTGCAAACCCCGGAACCAGCATCGGATAATCGGGATGGCAGATACGATACCATGTCAACTTTTGCCAATTCTCGGGGTGAGCCAGAAAACGGGCATGATAATTCCAGATCGACCATGCATCCCAACCACCATATCGTTCGGCATGCGGGTAAACCGCTGTCACAAAGTAGACTATTCCGATACCCAGTATCAGGTGCTTGAAACGGGACAGCGGTTCTGAGTTTTCATTGTCTTTATTGTATTTGAAAATACCCCACCCGACCACAATGGCAATAGCGCCAATAATTGCCGCAATGGCAACAAACGGCAGGCCTGTCATCAATAATAGAAAATAGATCGTACTTACGAAACCAGCAGTTACCCCTGCGAAAATGATATGTGTACTACCTTTCTGCATCCGTATTTATCTATTGCGGGTCAGAAAATAATGGTACAGACTATCCTTACCTGACCATAAAATGGTCTTATCTGCTGTATATGCCTGCAACGAGCTATCATTGGACGCTACCGGACAGATCACCAGACTCGTGTCAGGTAACACGTCCGGCTTGTAGGGTACATAACGGGGGGCCAGCAAATACCTGGTCCAAAGGAAAACCTCTGTCTTCACGCCACGAAGATCACACCCTACGGTAGCACTTTCGGGAATCAGCTTAGCGACCGGGGCTAATGACCGGCTCAACTGATGCATTTCAACATTGTTAGGCTCATTTGCGGGCTTATCCGCATATCGCAACGCGGCAGCCATTAGGGCGGCTACTATCATTGCCCATAAGACCCAGCTTTTCATACCCAAAGATAAACCCTATTGCTTACCTTTTTCTGCCGTAATGCAATTGAACAAGTCCCGACGGATATTTGACACAGTCAACAAGTGACAAATTAAGCTGTGAAAACCCTGACCGAAAGAGCCTTATCCCACTCCCCAACATTACCGGTATGATAGAAATAATAAACCGATCAATAAGATCATTCTTAAGCATATCCAGCACCAGCTCACTGCCCCCGTCTACGTAAATGTTCTTACCGGGTGACCGTCTGATCTCGCTGATCAAAGAGGAGACCTCACCGTTGTAAAACGAAACATCCTCGGTCTTTCCGGTCAGCGTCCGCGACACTACATAAGTATTACGTCCCTTATGAGGAAACTCAATACCAAACGACATTACTTTATCATAAGTTTTCCTACCTATGATCACCGCATCTATGGTGGTTACAAATTCATTATACCCGTAGTCTTCTCCTTCTGCGGCCACCATATCGAGCCAATCCAGCCCACCCGATTCTGTAGCGATGTAACCGTCAAGGCTTTGGGCAATATACAATACAACTTCTCTGTTCTGATCATTAAACATGGCTTATAGATTTATCCGTGCAATTTAGTTATCGTTTGTTTTCATCGCACACGCTTTCAAAAAAACCAGACAGCAGGTCATGTCTACGGTTTCCACACGGTGTTATTAAATAAAATCACCCGAATCGGTTTCGGCTTTTTATATTGTATTCAGTTTTTGAAAGATAGCCATGGCAAGCAACCGTAAGTGTGAACTGATATTACTCTCTTCTCTACTCCTGCAATT
Source organism: Flavipsychrobacter sp. (assembly GCA_044348585.1). Taxonomy (GTDB): domain Bacteria; phylum Bacteroidota; class Bacteroidia; order Chitinophagales; family Chitinophagaceae; genus Nemorincola. The sequence continues at coordinate 2,652 of JBIKSN010000116.1, read as the reverse complement.
GGAGGTTAAGGCTCAGCCTGGCTTTAAAGCAGGTTTCAAGACCTACACTCCATCGGCCGTCATACATGAGGACATTTATCGTTATGTCCCTACTGACAGTACACGACTATATCTGATTGACAGTAACAAGACATTTGTCACCGCCGACAGCAATGTTGTTATGACCGAAGTATACAAAGGCAAAGCGCAATGGAAAACAGTGCGTTATTTCAACCCCAAACGCCAACAGGTAAAGCTGGAAGAGTATAAAGACGAGGCACTGCAGGAGGTGAATGAGTGGCGCTATGATGAGAAAAACAGAAAGACACATCACTTCCGTGATAACAGAGTGAACGGCAGCCTTTACCGAAAACAATATGACTATACAACGGACAAAAAAACAGGTGAAACGGTAGTAACAGAGAGCTCATTTTTCAACAACAAAATTGAGTTCTACACCAAAATGTACTACGATAAAAATAATGTGCTGTATAAGGAAGTTCGCATGAACGATAACAATAAAGACATCATTCACGTTGAGACCTTTACTTATGGCGATAACGGTAAAGTAAAAGAGCGTTCCGTATACTTCCCGGAATTCAAGGTAACCAAAAAATTTCCTGAACCCGCCGGTGAATGCCCTGTAAAATGTACTGCGCTGTTGCCTGCAGGTGTTTCCGACAAATTCAATCCTGCCACCAAAACCGGGTACATAAAGCGGGTTTTATTCAAGAACGCGGCAAAAATAAATGACCCCGACTGCAAGGACTACGAATACACCTTTTCAAATAACACGAACTGCGCAGTCACTGTAACCGCATCAAAAACAAACAAACTGGTCAGGTTCCGCTACAAAGAAAAATTGTAAACGCTTTAGATGGAAAGTAATGCCGCATTAGTTGCCAGGAAATAGATCAGTTCACCAATTCCGGCAATCATTGCTATTGTAGCCAGCCGATCAGCCCGACATCCACGAGTCATTCCTATAATCCCCAATAATATAGCAATAATGCTCATAGCAGGCACAAACAATCCGGCAATAGCAGCAACCAGTGTTGCATACCCCACCCAACTCACCCTGTTAAAACAACTTAGTGAGTTTAGTTGCACCGGCGTCTCATGCGTATTACTCTCTGTAGCGTTTTGCGATACTGTTACTGCACTATTTTCGCATACACGCACCGGTTTTATGACAAAACCAGCCCGGGCAGGCATTACACTCACCAGTAAAAGCATTGACAGAAACAACAAAAAGTACCGCATACGTTTTACCGATTAATGAGTATTTGATTTCACTTTATCCAAGCCACAATGCACCGGAAACACTATCTCGCACAGCTCCGGTCACACTACTTAAAACGTTCACTTCTTCTCTCCACCTTAGTGTACCTATCAGCGCCATTATAAGTGCCTCTTTATACTTCACAACGTCAGCCTCCGGTACTACCACTTCAACACCAATATTTTTCAGCTTTGACCCCAATACCTCCAACAGGAAAATATTAAACGCCCCTCCACCGGTCACCAACATCTGTCCGGCTTTTTCGCTGCCGCCGTTATTTGTTATCGCTGCGACCACCTGATCAGCAATGTGATGACAAGCCGTATGCAGCAGGTCGGCATCTTTGTTGCCTTTATCGCTAAGTAACGTCGCCCCTATCGCCATTGCCATCTCGTTGCTCAACGACTTTGGAGCCTCGATTCTATAATATGGGTGGCTTGCCACTTGCGTTAATATCTCGGGCAGCAACTTACCAACTGAAGCCATTGCTCCATTTTCGTCCATTTCGCTGCCGGACCGTCGGGCAAGTTCATTAAGGAGCTGATTTGCCGGGCAAACATCAAATGCAATTGCGCTTTCGTTGTTTTCGTGAATTGTAAGGTTGGCGATACCGCCAATATTCAGCAAGTACTTATTGTTACCAAACAACAATCGGTCACCTATCGGCACTATCGGAGCCCCTTGTCCGCCCAAAGCCACATCAATCGCCCTAAGGTCGTTAATTACAGGCAGACCGGTAATTGCCGCGATGGCTGCACCATTACCTATCTGACCCGTTGTTGCGGTAGTCGGGCTATGGTATACCGTGTGGCCGTGTGACGCAATGAAATGTACTTTATGGTCCAGCCTATGCTTTGCTACAAACTCATTTACCGAATCACCAAGGTATTTTCCGTAATAAGTGTCAAGCTCCAAAAACTCTGACACCGTTCCGGAGGTTGCGTTAATCAGTCGTTTCTTCCAATCTTCAGTATATGCCACACATTCAGCAGCCAATATCTGGTATTCCCACTTTCCTCTTACTTCATCCAATTGAACATAAGCAATGTCTAAACCGTCCAGCGAACTTCCCGACATCAGTCCGATAACCTTGTAAATCATTCAACAAAAGTAGCACTTTTGGCCCTGACGTTCAGTACAACACTTTCCAATAGTTCGGCCATCGTGGCTATATTCAACATGCGAACGAAATTACCATAGTCGTTTGCACCTACAACACAAAACGTTACATTTGCTCAAAGAGAATGTATTGAATAATTCAATTAGTCGATCAGTATTTTAACTTTTCTCATAACCTGTAATAATGCCAGGAATTTTCCGAAATTCACGTTTGTGGAACAAATTGATCGGCGGGTCTGATGAATTCTCAATGGATCATCGCGCTTTCAATT